>JAZRXK010000079.1:0-16283 GCA_045600185.1 Desulfocucumaceae bacterium | reverse complement strand
TTTTGGATTATTTACATCCCTTAAAGGTGTGGAACCTGGCAGTGAAAATAATGAATCATCTCCTTTTCCAACGATATAGTAGAGATCAGTTATGCTCTGCTTAATTGCCGGCATTAAAACCTATGTACCCGCAGCGGGAGGCATGGCCTCCCGTTGTCGGGAATATCAGATCAGGGGCAAGGCTCACGAAGCGGAGCTTTTCATTACGATGACCTCTGATCTTTCAAATGCTGTTGCTCTGCCAGAGTATTTCCTGACTTGTCCCAGACTTCCGAATAAGCTATACTGTTACAAAAATCAGTTTTGGATGAGGTAGAATATGGAGACAAAAGTAACCGGAATTATTCTGGCCGGAGGAAAAAGCCGCCGAATGGGACAGGATAAAGCTTTATTGCAAGTCAACCACCAAACCCTGCTCAGGCTGACCGCCCAAAAAATTGCCCGGGTTTTCCATCACAAAGCTCTGGTAACTGGTTCCGAAGCCAAATATCAGGATTTGGGCTGGGAAATTATTCTGGATCAATATCCGGGCTGTGGACCTTTAAGCGGGATTCAGGCCGCTTTAAGTCAGGTTAAAACCCCCTATATTTTTGTAGTGGCCTGTGATATGCCCTGCATTACAACTGCCAATATACATCGAATCTTAAATTTAATTGACGATTGGGATGTCATTATACCTTATCGCAACGGACATTGGGAACCGCTTTTTGCCCTGTATCGGCAAAGCTGTCTAAAACCCATTGAAATAATTCTTCAACAGCAGCAATATCGGGTGGAATCCTTTTTCAGCCAGGTCAAGGTCAAAAAGGTACCTTGGGAAAAAGATGATTTCAGCTTGAGCAATATCAATACTCCGCAGGATCTGGCTGAAATCCGGCAGGCCAACCATCTTTAAAATAAAAAGTCTTTGGAAGACCAGATCCAAAGACTTTTTAACTATTTGCTTTTGATTAAACCAGGATCAGGTTCCAAAGGTTCATCCAAAGATATATGTCCAGCCAGAGTTTCAATAACCTGACCTTCCACCAGAATCTGCACCCGATCAATGCCTTCTAATTCAGCCAGAGAATTGACAATGGAATAAACTGTCATAGTTTCTCCGGAACTGCCACCGGGATGGTTATCCTTCAATTCAGCCGAAAAATCAACCGCAGCCAGACCCTTACCGTCCACCTCAACTTTTAAAAGTTTGGTTCCAGAAGGTATGGTGGGAAATAAGGATGAATCCTTCGGACCGGCAATTAAAGCCCCAATTACTTTTTGTGCCGCCTCTTGCAAATCATTGACATCATCCAAACCCAAATCTTCAGCTGCTAAATACATTTCCTGAGCATCGGAAAAATAAATTTTAGTTGATAAAGGTTGTCCGTCCTGAACAATGAAACCAGTGTACTTATCACCTTCGCTGACCGAATCACAGCCAGCCACAAGCACCAACAGGGACAGCACCAGGAATAAAGCTGCAACTTTGGATGTTTTCATTTTTTACCTCCTTTTCCTTTTGAAAAGTTAGACGATTAACCGAAAAATATAGTTCCTGATTTATTTTAAAAAACTTAAAAAGCCTTTGGAATTTTCCAAAGGCCGGGTAATTATTTAACTAAATCCCAATCAGGTTCCAAAGGTTCATCCAAAGATATATGTCCAGCCAGAGTTTCAATAACCTGACCTTCCACCAAAATCTGCACCTGATCAATGCCTTCTAACTCAGCCAGAGAATTTACAATGGAATAGATTGTCATAGTTTCTCCGGAACTGCCACCGGAATGATTATCCCGCAATTCAGCCGAGAAATTAACCGCAGCCAGCTTGTTGTCCACCTCAACTCCTAAAACCCTGGTTCCAGAAGGTATGGTGGGCAATAAGGACGAATCCTTCGGGCCGGCAATTAAAGCAGTAATTACTTTCTGTGCCGCCTCTTGCAAATCATTGACATCATTCAAAACCAAATCTTCAGCTGCTAAATACATTTCCTGAGCATCAGAAAAATAAATTTTCGTTGCCAGCTCATGACCTGACTGCGTTTGTTCCGGCTGCTGGTTTCCGGATTTTTCAGGATTATTCTCCAGATTTTGAGAAGAGCCTCCAACTTGTTCATTACTATTATTCACTATTGAGCCGGAATACTTGTCGCTTTCATGGCTCAAATCACAACCGGCCACAAGTACCAACAATGCCAGACTTAAAAGTAAAGCTAAAAGTTTAGCTATCTTTGAGATTTTCATGTTCATCCTCCTTTTTCTTTAAAAGGTTAGACGATTAAGCTGATAAATAGTTCCCAATTTTCCTTCCCAAAGCAATCTAAAAAATCAACATTATTTTTTCATCCTCCACTCCAGCAAAACGAGCCGCCAAATGGCGTAATTCTTCTTCCCGACCGGTTTTTTCCGACAAAATCAATAAAACCCCTTCACTGTCCAGCCAGACTGCCAGATCTTTATAGCCTCTGGCCAGCAATAAATTTTCCAGCTCGGCTTCCCTGGCCTGATAACCAGTTAATTCCAGCAATTCAACGGCCGCCCGTTTGCCGGCTTCCGAGTCTTCCCCTCCCAATTCAATAATATTTTGCAGCCGCTGCCGCTGTTCACTGCGGCTTTTTTCTTTTTCCATGCGATATTCTTCCCAGTTGCCATTCGGTTCTGGCACAGCCAAGGCTATTTGCTGTCCACTGGAGTTCAGATTCGTAGCTGCCGCCCAATTTTCCGAACCATTTTCCCAATTCCAGAGCAACAGCAAAACAAACAATAAAAACAGACCTGTCAAGCCAAGTACTTTTCTTTTGGATAAAAAACACATTTTATTCCGCTCCTTTCCCAGCCAAAACCTCTATTTTGCAGGCTTCCAGTCCCAAAGCCTGCTTGGCGGCTTCAAAAAGCCTTCGTTTTAAGACCGGGTTTTCCGCTCCTTCGGCCACCACCAGAACCCCGGCAATTTCCGCCCCCTCTTCAACCAGAACCACCGGAACCCGATCCCCCTGCACCACCAGAATATCCGAACTGTCATTTTGTTCCCGGGTAATCCTGCTTCCTCCCTTTTGATCAGATTCTTCAATAGTTTTCTGGCTGTTGGCTGAATTAAAGGCATATTGCTTCTGGTGGCTGTTATTTAAACGAATGGTTACCTGAACCTTCCCCACCCCGCTGATCCGACCCAAAATATCTTCCAGATTAGATGCAATTTCCTGCTCCTCCTGATATATTTCCGCCGCAACCGACTTATTGTCCAGCTCAACCACTTGTTCAGGAAGTTCTGTCTCCTTGTCTTCGCTGCCCCAAACAATCAGCAAAATACCAATGAAAATTAAAACCGCCAGCCAATATAAACGCTTGCGGCTGACTTTACTATTTTTATCCTGAGCATCTCCCTGCAATTTTGCCCACAAATTCATCTTCATTCCTCCAACCATCGCACTTGTACCGCCGTTTCAGGCAAACCGCAAAAAACAGCCGCCTGTCTGGCCAGTCTGTCGGCTTCCTCTAATTCGGCCTGACTTCTGGAACTGGCCTGACCTGTTGGACTAATTTCAATACCTGAAGCGGACAAAAACAGCTTTAAGCCTTGTAGCTGTCCTTTGTCATCCACTTCCGCTTCTACTTTATTTAACTCCAGCAAGGAGCTGGTCAATAAGTTGGGTAATTGCTCCTGCAAATTCTTCTGATAAATCTGGTCGGCTTGCTCCTGATTTTGAGCCGACAAAGCCAAACCATCAGCCAGAACCTGCTCCCAGGCCGCCTGACTTTCAGCCTGTAAACCCTGGTCTCGCCCCAACAAACCATTTGCCGCCTGCATCACAAATAAAATAACCAGCAGGCCTCCGACTATTTTCAAATAAGGCCGATAAGTGCTCTTAGGCAGCAAAGTTTCCAGCAAGATCAATAAAACTCCCAAAATCAACAGCGTTTTTAATAAATTAGCCAGAATATCCATTTTCTATCCTTAACGCAGCATAACCGTTAAATTTCCCATAGCTACAACCATGGCCACCGCCAGAAAGAACATCAGACCTACCACAGCCAAAGCTGCAAAAACTCCGGTCAAATGGCCGCCCAAATCATTCAGACAGGCGGAAAGCCGGTTATCCCCCACCGGTTCAATCAAAGCTCCAGCCAAACGAAAAATAAAACTTAAAACCAGAATTTTCAGCAAAGGCCAAAGCAAAATTAAAACTGCCATCAACATTCCCAAAAGCCCCAAAGAATTTTTGATCAGCAAACTGGAACTGACAATGGTTTCCATAGCTCCGGAAAACATGCTGCCCACCACCGGAACCACGGCTGAAGCCGTATATTTGGCCACTCTAAAACCAATTCCATCCCCCACGGCTCCCGAAACGCCCTGTAAAGCCAATAATCCGCTGAAAATGGTTATAAAAATACCCAGTAAAGTTAAGCCGCCCTTTTTAAATAAACCGGATAATTGGCTTAATGAAAATTGAGGAGAAATATAACCAATCAAGCCCACCAGAGCCGCCATAAATAAAAGAGGAAAAACCAGATTTTTAATCAGGCCGGACAAAAGAGTGAATCCAGTTAAAATCAAAGGCTGAAACAAACCGGCAGAAGTAATTCCCCCCACTGCAACCAGCAAGGTTAAAAGCAAGGGCATCAAAGCTTCCATTAAAAAGGTCATTTTTTCCACCGTTTCCCTGGCAGTAGCCAGCACCACCCCGAAAGCCCCCAAAGCTAAACCGGCCAAAACCAGAAAAGCCACCATCCTGCTCAAAGCAGAAGCGGCTCCTTCGCTTAAAGCATTGCTTAAATTCTGCAAAAAGGCACAGAGCAGAGCCAGAACCAGCAGCTTTCCCAGCAAGGCCATTTCCGCCCACAATTCCCCTCCCAAAGCCTGTCCCAACTCAAGCAAAATTTCTCTTAAATCCCCCTGCATTTCACCTTGAGCAATGGCTTTTACAGTGGTTTTTAAATCTCCGGGAAAAATTTCTGTCCACTCCGTTTGCAGTTCCTCTATAATTTCCTCCATATTTTCGCTTTCCAGTTGATCAAACTGCATTTCCCAGTCATCAGCCTGAGCCGAGCCAGCTCCCAGGCAAAGGCTCAGCAAAATTATCCCAAGCATCTTGCGGCCAAACATCAGCTCACCTCAAGGAATAAGTTCCAATAATGTATTTAAAACTGCCAGCAGCACCGGCACGGCCAAAACCAGGATCAAAATTTTGGCTCCAAACTCAATTTTGGCGGCTACGGCTCCCTCTCCGGCATCTCGGCAGATTTGTGAACCAAAATCAGCCAAATAAGCAATTCCAACAATTTTTAATACTGTTTCCAAATATAAAAGGTTAATCCCCGCTTCTTCGGCCAGAGAGGTTAAAACTGTTAAAATATCGGATATTTTGTCCAGCAACAAATAAAAAATTATCAAGCCCGCTGCCACAGCCAGAAAAACAGCCATTTCCGGTTTGCTCTGCCGCACAAGCAGGGATAAAACAGCCGAGATCAGCCCCAAAGCAACTAATTGCCAAATCTCCATAATTCACCTAAAAAAAACTGAAGACGGATTTTACTTCGTCAAAAAGCTGAGCCATTTCCTGCAAAACCCAGACCAGAACCACAGCTACCCCGCCAACGGTAGTGATAAAAGCATAATCTTCTTTGCCGGAACTTTTTAAAATCCAATGGGCAGCAGACACCAAAATTCCCACCCCGGCAATCCGAAAAATTAAATCCACCTCACCCAAAGCTGAACCTCCATTAAAAAACCAGCAGAACCAAAGCTATGCCCGAACACACCCCCAAATAATTATAGAGTCGGACATTTTTGCGAGCATCTTCCTCCGCCTGTCCAATTTCCGTTTTAAGCTGTTCCCCGGCAAGCTGCAAATGCCGAATTTGATCCTGACAATCCGAAATACCCAGAGCCAAAGCCAGATTATTTAAAATTTCCACATCTTTAATTTTTAAAGCACTTCGGGAATAAGCAAAATCCAGAGCCTGTTCAAAGGCTTCGGCGGCTGAATTGCCCTGATTGAGCAAATCAGCTATTTGCTGGACAACAGCTTGAATTTGAACATTGCTATGTGCGGCTATTTTGCCCAAAGCTTCTCCCAAAGGCGTAGCTGCATAACTGATCTCGGTTTCCAGCCTTTGCAAGACCATAAGCCAGGCTTTCAATTCCGGAGGTCTTTGGGCATATTCTCTGGATAACAAATAACCGCCCACCCCCCCGCAGGCTATAATCAGCAAGGCTCCCAATAATTTCAACATAAATTTTTACCTCTTAATCCCCCAAATAAGCCTTAAATTTCCGGCCAGATTTCAGCAATAGTACCTTTTTGCGGCTTTTGATCCAACTTTACCAAATAGTTAATAACCTTCATTTGCAGCAAATCGGCCAAAACCGGTCTTCGATATAAGTCTTCTCTGGAAGCGGCATGAACCGTAAAAATAATTCCTACTCCGGCATTAACTGCTTCCTGCAAGGCCGCCACATCTTCTGGTCTGCCTACTTCATCAGTAGCAATAATCTGGGGAGACATGGAACGCAAAAGCATCAGCATTCCCGCAGCCTTGGGGCAAGCATCCAGAACATCAGTATTAACTCCCACCTCCATAGCCGGAATTCCCTGATAACAGGCGGCAATTTCTGAACGCTCGTCCACCACTCCCAAGGTATATCCCTGATTGCTCAAACAACGAATCAAGTCTCGCAAAACCGTTGTTTTGCCACATCCCGGAGGAGAAAAGAGCAATACATTGGGACAATTCTGTCCCTGCCAAAGCTCCGGCAAACAGCCTGCCGCTCCCTTGATTTGTCGAGCCAGCCGCAAATTTAAGCCGGAAATATATTTCAAACCTTTAATCCGGCCTTTTTCCAAAACCACCCGGCCACAAAGTCCCACACGGTGTCCGCCCTGAAGGGTGATATAACCGTTTTTTAATTCCTCCTCAAAAGCATAAAGGGAAGACTTGCTGATTAACTGAAGAGTTTTATTCATGGTTTCCCTGCTCCAAATTTGAGGCCTGCTTGGTTGGGCAGTTATTGCCCCGCTTTCCTCCCAATAAAGATTCGCTGCAGACAGCCGCAAAACAATCGGCCGATCCACTCGCAAGCGGATTTCGGCCAATTCTTTTTGCACCTCTGGCGGTAATTGACTGATTGAGATTTTTAATTCAGGCGGCAAAAGCCTTAAAAGATTTTCCATTGTTCTTTCCTCCGGCTTTGCTAATATATACGCCTTGAATTGGTAAATTATACCTGATTTCAATTTTGAGGTAAATGCCAAAAAGATTTTTCTGGTCGGGCAGCAAAGGTTTTGCGGCTTTCTTTCTTAACTTCCCGATAAATTTTTTGAGTTTGTCGGGCAATTTGCTGCCAGTTATATTGCTCTTGAATCTTTTGATAAGCCTGAATCGCCAGATTCTGTCCTCGTTGAGGATCAGCCAAAAGCCACAAAAGCATTTGAGCCAGAGAAAAAGAACTGCCGGGATAAAACTTCAAGCCGTCTACCCCATGAGCGACAATTTCACTAAGACCCCCGGTATCCGCTACAATAACCGGAGTTTGGGAAGCCATGGCTTCTAAAGCCACAATGCCAAAAGGCTCATAAAGGCTGGGGAAAACCGCCACCTCTGCCCAGGCATATAAAGCATTACGGCGAATTTCATCCAGATAACCGGTAAAATAAACCTTTTCATTCAAACCTAATTGTCTGGCCAGATTTTGTAAATTACTGCGATAGATGCCATCTCCTCCAATAATAAATTTAAGTTTGGGATAACGGGGCAGAATTCTTTTAGCGGCTTCCAGCAAAATCTGCACGCCTTTTTCCTGCACCAGCCGACCCACAAAAAAGATGATTTTTTCATCCGGAGCCGCAAAATCAGAACGCTTTAATTGTCCGTCCAAGGGCTTTAAGTTATTGATTTCCACTCCATTGGGGATCATTCTGATCTTATCTTCCGGCAGTTGAAAGACCCGCTGAATCTCCTCCTGCATATAACGACTGCAGCAAATAACCCGCCAGGCCTCATAGCCCAGCCACCATTCCACATCACTTATATAACGCTGTAAATCAGTATGCAGACCATAATTACGGCCGGATTCGGTGGCATGAATGGTTGCAATTAAAGGCAGCTTTCGAGCATGTTTTAAGGCTCTGGCGGCTGGAGCAGTCAGCCAGTCATGCGTATGCACCAAATCAACTTCGCCAATTTCTGCTTCCACTTCCATAGCTTTTTCCAATAAAGCCACATTAAGCTGCCAAACTCCGGTTACAAAATCCAGTGCTTTTAAGGAATAGGGACGAACCCGAAAAATTTCTACACCTTGAATATTTTCCCGTTCCGCCCCCAAATCAGCTCCATTGGTAATAATATAAATCTGTTCCCCAATCCCGCTTAAAGCCTGACTTAAATCAGCAACATGCCGAGCCAGTCCCCCCACACTCTGCGGCGGAAATTCCCAGGAAAGCATTAAGATTTTCATTTTTCGACTCCTTTGCTATTTTCAGCTAGTATTCAGCCCACCCGGAATTTTTATGCGTCAAACCTTTCTTTTTTTAAAGAACAATGCTATACTGAAAATAGAAAACAACTTATGGAGTTCTTTTATGGATATTCAGTTACAAAGAATTTTGGCAAATTTTCTGCCGCAGCGAACCAATTTGCTGCCGGCAGCTCAACAAATTCAAAGAGAATTGGGCTATCTTTCTCCAGCCGCTCTGGAAGCTCTGGCGGATTATTTTGCTTTGTCCAAACCGGAAGTTTACGAAGTAATTACCTTTTATCCTGACTTCCGCTTAACCGCTCCGGGCAAAAATCAAATTAAAATTTGCATGGGAACTGCCTGCCATTTAAAAGGCAGCAAAATCCTTCAGGAACGCCTGGAAAATAAATTAAATATTAAATGCGGTGAAACCACGCCGGACGGCCAGTACAGTCTGGAAAGAATAGCCTGTGCAGGCTGTTGTTCTCTGGCTCCGGTCATTGTCATGAATCAGGAAATTATTCCCAGGGTCAGTCCCATTCGCATTGAGGAACTAACCGCCAAAGGAAGGGATGAAAATTAACCAGGCCTATCAAAAGCTCTGTCAAAAGGCTCAAACCTACAGGCAGGAGATGGATAAACAACCCTGGCTGCTGGTCGGAAGTGCCACCTGCGGTCAGGCTGCCGGAGCTTTGCAAATCAAAGCCTGTCTGGAAGCCGAAATCGCTGCTGCCGGACAAAGCTGGCCGGTTTGGGAAGGCGGCTGTCTGGGACATTGTTATGCCGAACCTCTGGTGCTGGTACACAACCCGGGTTTTCCAGATCTTATATACGGCTTTGTTAATGTGGGTTTGGCTCGGCGTTTAATTCGGGATTATCTGCTGGAAGGCGATCCCTGTCTGGAATATTTGCTGGCTGCTGCGGAAGAAAATGAATTGGGGTTGCCCACTCTGGCGGACTTTCCCAGAGGTCAACTGGAAAAAAGAATTCTTCTGGCTCGCTGTGGCCGCATTGCTCCCGAAGATATTCAACAGGCTCTGGCCAGAGGAGCTTATGCTGCTTTAAGTCAGGCTTTGGAACAAAATCCAGAGGACTTATTACAAATTGTAGCCGAGTCCGGACTTCGAGGCCGAGGAGGAGCTGGTTTTCCTGCCGCTCGCAAATGGCAGTTCTGCCGACAGGCCAAAGGGTCAGCTCGCTATTTAATTTGCAACGCCGACGAAGGAGATCCCGGAGCCTTTATGGATCGCAGCTTATTGGAAAGCGATCCACACTTACTTTTGGAAGGAATGTTGCTGGCCGCTTATATTCTGGAAGCTCAAACCGGTTTTATCTATGTGCGGGCTGAATATCCTCTGGCCATTGCCCGCCTGCAAACAGCCATCCGACAGGCTCAGGAATGCGGCCTGTTGGGAAACAATATTCTGGGCAGCAGCTTTAATTTTAATCTGCAAATTTTTCAGGGAGCCGGAGCTTTTGTTTGTGGGGAAGAAAGTGCCTTGCTGTCCTCAATGCAGGGTTTTGCCGGAATACCTTATCCCCGTCCACCCCATCCGACTGAAGCAGGCTATCTGGGACAGCCTACAGTAATCAATAATGTTAAAACCCTTTGCTTTTTACCTTCGATTATAAATGGAACTAAGCCGGATACTTTGCTTCTGGCTCTGGCCGGACAAATTCCCAATCCCGGTCTGCTGGAAGTTCCGCTGGGTACTTCTTTGCAGGATCTTATACAAATTGGAGGCAGCGGACAGGATTTTAAGGCAATTCAGTTGGGCGGTCCTTCCGGATGCTGTCTGCCCCAAAACAAATTAAACCTGCCTTTGGATTATGACACTTTGCAGAAAGCCGGAGCCATTTTGGGTTCAGGAGGAATTATTGTCTTAAATCAACAGGACTGCATGGTTGAAACCGCCCGTTATTTTTTGGAGTTTACCCAGCAGGAGTCTTGCGGCAAATGCAGCTTTTGCCGTCTGGGAACTCAGCAAATGCTGCATATTCTCAATCGCATTGTGCAGGGAGAAGGCCAAAAAGAAGACTTGGAGCTTTTGCAGAAGCTGGCCGCAGGAATTCAGGCTGGTTCTTTGTGCAATCTGGGCAAAACTGCTCCCAATCCGGTCTTGAGTACCTTGAAATATTTTCGCTCCGAATATCTGGCTCATATTGAAAAAAAGCAATGTCCGGCTTTGGCCTGTTCTGCCTTAATTGAATACTATATTTTGCCGGAACGCTGCGAACGCTCCTGCGATATTTGCTCAGGCAAGTGTCCGGTCGAAGCCATTGTCAACAATGCACAGCAAATCAAAATTATTGATCAGGATAAATGCGTCAAATGCGACAGTTGTCTTCCGGCCTGCCCGCCCCAATATCAAGCCATTATCAAGCGACCTAAATATTAACATCTGGAAAGGCGAAGTTAGCTTTGGAAATAGTGATTGATGGAAAAAAAATTTCGGTTCAAGCTGGCCAAACCATTTTGGAAGCTGCTCTGGCCAATCAAATTTTTATTCCCCATTTGTGCGGCTCAAAACATTTGGGAGGTTGTCGGCTGTGTCTGGTTCAAGCCGGATCGCAAATTACAGCCGCCTGTACTCAGAAGGTTGCACCGGGCTTGGTAGTGCAGACCCGCACTCCCCAAATTGATCAACTGGTAAGTCTGGCCTGGGAACTGCTTTTGGCCAGTCATCAAATGTACTGCTCTGAATGTAATCAAAACCATAACTGTCAATTAAAACAAATTGCCCGGCTTCGTTCTCTGCCCCTGCCGGCTCGAACCTTTCCAGCTCTGGAGAAGGAAATTATCAATTTTCCCAATGGACTGATCTGGCAAAAAAGCCAGTGTCTTTTTTGCAGCAAATGTATTGAGCAATGCCAGCAGAAAGGCTCAGGGATTTTGGGCTGGATCGGCAAAGGAAGCCAGCGGAGGCTGGCTCTTGAAGACAGGCTGGATTCCTGCCGAAACTGTCAAAGATGTCCGGGATTCTGCGGAGCCTTGAAAAAATTAAAATTTTAAAGCTCTTCCAAAGCAGGAAATTAACTCCGAGAGGTCGAACAAAGATAAACTGACCTGAAAAAACACTCTGAGATACCAATAAAACAAAAAGGAAAGGAGGATGTCAAAACCGGCAATATATCAGGAAAGACAAATAAAACTATTGCCTGACAGGTTTTGACAACACTAAATTATGTATCTGCATAATTTATTTGTTTTTGGAACCCTTTTGCCTGGGCTGAAAAATTACAATCATTTTATAGAGAAGCACAAACCCAGAATATACCCGGCTCAAACCACCGGCACCATGTACCACTTAACTCAGGATGATTATCCGGTTGTTTTAAAAAACGGAAATGGAATTATTAAAGGAGTGGTTTTTGTTACCTCTGATTTGCCGGTGATTATTGCTGGAATTGATGATATTCACAAATTTACCGGAGTTGGAAGTCAAAGCGACTTAATCCGTCAAATTGTAGAAATTGAGCTGACGGAAAGCGGTAAAAAAATGAAAGCTCATATGTATTTATGGCCGCCCCAAAAAGCCGAATGGCTTAAAGAACATGCTACTGTTATTCCAGATGGCGACTGGGGCAAGTTTTTGCAGGAACAATAAACTACATCGAGTCATACGACTGACTCAGAAAGGGAAAAACGGTGTTAATCTCATACCTTAAATAGAGTGAGCTTCCGCACCGAAAGAAACTTTATGAATATCATAAAAAATTTAAACGGAACCAATTTACACTTGGCTTTAGAAGGACGACTGGATACTAATACCTCACCTCAGCTGGAAGAAGAAATAAAAAATTTGCCGGACAACTTGCAAAAGCTGACCCTGGATTTCGCCCAGCTGGAATATATTTCTTCGGCTGGCCTGCGGGTTATTTTGACCGCTCAGAAAAAAGCATCCAGTCATGGCAGTATGGTTTTAACCAATGTCAATGAATCTATTATGGATATTTTTGAAATCACTGGTTTTAAGGATATTTTGACCTTTGAATAGTTCCAGAGCAATGACCATGAAAAGAACTTTTTTAAGATGGGTCTTATTGGTTATTGGTTTGGCCTTTTTGCTGACTTTGTTTTTTTCCTTTGCTATACAAACCAGGCACGCTCAAACCAGTGCTGTGAATCTGATAAATCTGAAAATTGAAGATACTGAAAAACAGGTGCAGCAAAATAATAAAAACCTGACTACCATTAAAGAAATCAATCGTTCCGAAGCTCTGGCTAAAGCTCGTTCCCTGGCCAAAATTCTGGAAAATAATCCCACAGCAGATCTTCAGTCTTTATTGAAGGTTTTGGATGTAGATGAAATTGATATAATCAATCAAAATGGAATTATTGTAAACTGTACCAATCCCAACTACATCAATTATGATATGTCTTCCGCCGAGCAATCCAGAGAATTTCTGGCTATTTTGGAAAATCCTCAATTAGAAATTGTTCAGGAACCCAGATCCATTGGTTATGACTCCAGCATTACCATGCAATATACTGGAGTTGCCCGTTTGGATCAACCTGGATTGATCCAAATTGCCTATTATCCCGAACGGCTTTACGAAGCCATGAAGATGACTGACATTACCCAAGTTGCTTACAGCCAGAGAATTGGCACAAATGGAAATATTTTGGTTATTAGGGATCAAATTATTTCAAGTTCAATCTATCCGGAAGCTATCGGCAAAAATATTTCTATTTATGGAATTGATCACGAAGATTTAACCAAAAAAACTCCTTTTACAATCACAATTCTGGGAGAAAAATGCTATTGTATGGCTGATTCCTATGAAGGATATTATATTGTGGGGATATATCCCTATTCTGAAATGTTTTCCAATCGGAAAAGTACCGCACTTTTCCTGATTATCTGCAATCTGGTGTTATTTGCCACCATTTTTTTATTGATCAGCAGACTTACCCAAACCCTGGTTATCAGTGGAATTTATAAGATTAACAATTCTCTGGAAAAGATCACCAAGGGAAATTTGGAAGAAAAAATCCAGGTAGAAACCAGTCAGGAATTTTGTTCTCTGTCGGAAGGCATTAACACCACAGTTTCCGCTTTGAAGCAAGCTATCAATGATGCCGCTGCTCGTTTGGATCAGGAATTAGAGCTGGCTAAGGCCATTCAGGCTTCTGCTTTGCCAAGAAAATTCCCTCCCTATCCGGAACGCACGGAATTTGATCTTTATGCTTCCATGGTTCCGGCCAGGGAAGTCGGCGGAGATTTTTATGATTTCTTCTTAATTGATGAAAACCATTTAGCCATACTGATTGCCGATGTTTCCGGTAAAGGTATTCCAGCTGCTTTATTTATGATGACCGGCAAAACCTTGATTAAAAATTTGGCTGAAACCGGATTACCTCCGGAAGAAGTTCTAAGTATGGCCAATGATCATCTTTGTCTGAATAATGATGCCGGAATGTTTATTACCGCCTGGCTGGGCATTTGGGAAATTTCCACTGGGAAATTAAGTTATACCAACGCCGGACACAATTATCCCATATACAAAAAAGCCAACGGTCAATTTGAAATACTCAAGGCCAAAAGCGGTTTTGTGTTGGCCGGTATGGAAGGCTTGAAATATAAACGGAATGAAATGCAAACCACGCCCGGAGATATTATTTTCCTGTATACAGACGGAGTGACCGAAGCGGAAAATGTCCAGAAAGAATTTTTTGGTGAAGAACGCTTATTGAATGTTTTAAATCAACACCAAAACAATTCCATTCAGGGAATTTTGCAAAATGTCTCTCAAAGCTTGGAAGACTTTCGCCAGGAAGCCGATCAATTTGATGATATTACCATGTTGGGTCTGCAAATTAATAATTTTAACCGGGCAGAAGAAGGTAAAATGAAAAGACTAGCTCTACCCGCCAAAGTTGAAGAATTAGACAATCTACTGAACTTTATTCGGGAGAATATGCAGAAAGCTAATTGTTCGGATAAAGTACTATTTCAGTTGGAACTGGTTTGTGAAGAAGTTTTCGTCAATATTGCTCGATATGCCTATGAACCACAGGCTAAACAAGCTTTGGTCTGGTGTGATTTAGCCGTTGATGAGCAGGGAGTCATGATTGTCTTCACTGACAGAGGCAGACAGTTTAATCCGCTCAGGCGTCCGGATCCGAATATTGAAGCTTCTTTAGAAGACAAACCCATTGGCGGTCTGGGAATTTTCCTGACCAAAAAAACCATGGATTTGGTGGAATATACCTATCGTTTTGGCCGCAACATCTTAACCTTACACAAGAAATTTTAAACTCAACGGGGCGGTTTTTCTTGAGAAAAACCGCCCCTGCTCTTTAGTCCGGCTCAAAGAGCAAAGCTCCATCAGCGGCCAAACGCTCCATTCTCCGGCCAATATCCTGATTGCGTTCCTGAAACAATAATTCCTGATTATAGTGGTAATAATCCTCCGAGCCTTTGCTGCTGATAAACTTAACACTGTAGTAATTAACTGTCAATTCCGTAACCAGCAAAAGCATCTCCTGTCCGGCTCCAAAAACCTCTTCCATAAAAGCAAACAGATTATGCAGCTGAGCCTGAATTTTGCCGGTATCAGCTTTTAATTCAGCCACCCTGGCCGCAAAAGCTGTTTTAAATTCGGCAAAATCAGCCGGTCTGACCGCCAAAAAAGCTTCAATATGCCTGAACTGCAATTTTTGTTCCATGGACAAGGCATTGGCTGTTTCCAAAGCCTGTCTTTGCTCGATTTGCCGCTCCAATTCCTCATCCAAAATTTGTCCCAAAACCTTGCCTGTTGAAAGCTGAGCTTTAACTTCCTTTAAAATTCCCTGCAAAACCCGCAAAAAGTCTTCCTCCTGAAGATTTTGCCGAATCCGTCCCTGCAAAACCTCCAGCAGCAAACCCAGCAAAGCGGTTCTTTCATCAAAACGGGCTTGTCTGGCCTGCTCTTTGATTTCCGCTCCAGCTTGTCCCTCCAAAATGCTCAAAATTTGATAGTCCTTTTTATACTTATTATACAGACTGTAATAGGCAGCAAATTGGCTGACAACCTTTTCATTATGCAGATATTGGCTGATAACAGCCTCATCCACCGGAATTCGCTCCTCCTCATATAAATACATGGCTTCCGACAGATCTTCCCACCCTCTGGCAGTCACATAAACCTTGCCCTGCACCGAAGCTTCCACCCCATAAAAGTCCCGTTTTTTCAAGTCCAGATAGCTTAAAATCGCTCCGTGAATACCTTTGGAGGAAGCATACTGCCGCCAAACCTTATAATCAGCCTGCACCTCCAAAATCCGCAGGCGATCCATGGTGGCAATATCAAATTCCCGCACCGATTTATTATACTCCGGCGGATTGCCGGCAGTTACAATAATCCAGCCGTCCGGAACCCGGTGCCGACCAAAAATTTTATACTGCAAAAATTGCAGCATGGTCGGTGAAAGAGTTTCCGAAACACAGTTGATTTCATCTAAAAACAAAATGCCTTCCTGCAAACCACTGCGTTCCATGGTTTCATAAATGGAAGCAATAATTTCACTCATGGTATATTCGGAAATTACCATTTCCTGCCCGGCATAAGTTTTATGTTCAATAAAGGGCAGTCCCAAAGCACTTTGGCGGGTATGATGGGTCATGGAATAAGCCACCAGAGCAATATTTAATTCCTGAGCAATTTGTTCCATAATGGCAGTTTTGCCAATACCGGGAGGTCCCAATAAAAAAACCGGTCGCTGATGCACCAGCGGAATCCGATAATCTCCAAATTGATTCTTTTTCAAATAAATTCGAATGGAATTTTTAATTTGTTCTTTTGCTTCTGCAATATTCACTAATTCCAACCCTTTCTAATTTGTTTTCCGTCTATAATTT
>JAZRXK010000078.1:0-5314 GCA_045600185.1 Desulfocucumaceae bacterium | reverse complement strand
GTAACACAGGCTTTCTCATTCGTCATCTTTTTTTGTAAATTTCCGGGTAACAGACCCGTGATTACCAAACTGCATAGCCTCAAGCAAAATCAAGGCTGCTGCAGAAAAATCGGATCTGCTGCCGTTACTGTGTGATGAATTTATGTAACACATCAATTGTAAACCTACAATTGCGAAAACAAAAACAGTTTCTGATAATAGGGTAGAGTGAACGGGAGAAATGTATAATTTGGTGGGTTTTAGCAGCCAATCCGCATTATCTAGTGAATCTTAGACATAAAGAAACAGAAACGCCTTTTGTCTTGGTAGACAAAAGGCGTTTCTGTTGTGGTGGGAACAACAGGGCTTGAACCTGTGACCCCCTGCTTGTAAGGCAGGTGCTCTCCCAACTGAGCTATGCTCCCAAATGGTGACCCCTACGGGATTCGAACCCGTGTTACCGCCGTGAAAGGGCGGTGTCTTAGGCCGCTTGACCAAGGGGCCGGAAAATTTTTGAACGCTCTCTCTGGTGGGAACACCAGGACTCGAACCTGGAACCAGCCGGTTATGAGCCGGATGCTCTGCCATTGAGCTATGCTCCCTAAAATTGGCTCCCCGAGTAGGATTCGAACCTACAACCTATCGGTTAACAGCCGATTGCTCTACCGTTGAGCTATCGAGGAATGCCTTCAACGCTTATGATTATACAAGACCTCTGGAATCAAGTCAAGACTTTTTTTGCATTTTTTTTAGATTTTAGCTTAAAAATTTTTTAAACCGGGATTGGCCTGAAAATAAAGCAATCAAATACCTGATTTTCTGTTATAATAAATGGAACGGCGATTTTGAGGAGGCGGAAAAATTTTGTTTGACAGCAAGCAAAGAGCCGCAGGAATATCTATTGTGTCCAATATTCTGTTAACCGGGGGCAAGCTTCTGACAGGGATTGTAATTGGTTCTGTGGGAATTATATCCGAAGCGATTCATTCCGGGATAGATCTGGTGGCATCTTTAATGGCCTTTGGGGCAGTGCGAAAAGCTGAACAGCCGGCTGATCGGGAACATCAGTTTGGGCATGGCAAATTTGAAAATGTTTCGGCCTTTTTTGAAGGGCTGCTGATTTTGGCGGCAGCGGGAGTAATTATTTATGAATCAGCGGAAAAACTGATTTGTGGCAGTAAATTTGAAGGCAACGGTTGGGGAGTTCTGATTATGGGGATTTCCGCCGGAGTTAACCTTCTGGTTTCTCAGATTCTTTTAAAAACGGCTCATAAAACCGGTTCTCCGGCTTTGGAAGCAGATGCTTTGCATTTGCGGACTGATGTTTATACCTCGCTTGGAGTTTTCGGGGGTATGATTCTAATTTATTTTACGCACCTCAGCTTTTTAGATCCTCTGATTGCCCTGCTGGTGGCCTGCTTAATTATTAAGGCGGCCTGGACTTTAATTCGGAAATCCTGGGACAGCATTTTGGATTTTCGTATTTCCGAGCAGCAGGAAAAGAAAATTCGGGAAATTATTCTGGGCTTTGCCGGTGAATTTGTGGAAATTCATGAATTACGAACCAGACAGGCCGGTTCCGGCTGTTTAATTGATTTGCATCTGGTAGTTCCCCGCCGACAGAGGATTTATCGTGTGCATGAGCTTTGCGATCATTTGGAGGAAGCTTTGCAGTCTAATTTTACGGATATAAATGTTTTGATTCATGCCGAACCCTGTGAAAAAACTGACTGTACAAATTGTAATTTTGCCAAACTGCATGATGAAGTTAAACAGGGTAAATGCGAGGATTGTTCATGGCCGGGTTGTAAATAGGAGAAATTTATGCAGGATAATAAGTGGAAGGATTGGCAGATCAAACCGGGCAATCCGCTTTTGGAAAGAATTCTGGTTTGTGAATTGGGACTTTCTCCGATTATGGCTACGCTTTTAGTCAATCGGGGAATTTGTTTAACGGAGGAAGCTCAATTTTATTTAAATTGCCGGGAATTGCCTTATTTTGATCCTTTTTTGTTGAAGGATATGGATCGGGCAACAGCTCGAATTCAAAAGGCAGTGAAGAATCAGGAAAAGATCTTAATTTATGGTGATTATGATGCTGACGGTATTACTGCCACCGTTTTATTAGTTCGTCTTTTGCGAAAAATGGGAGCTGAGGCGGATTATTTTATTCCCCATAGAGTGAATCAGGGTTATGGATTGCACCGGGAGATTGTGCAAAAAATCCGCCGGAATGGTTTTAAGCTGATTATTACCGTGGATTGTGGCATTAGCTCGGCGGATTTATTGCAGGAATTGGGGGAAAAAGAAGATTTTATCATTACGGATCATCATGATGTTCCGGATAATTTGCCCCAGGTGGCTGCTGTCATCAATCCCAAACGCCGGGACAGCCGTTATCCCTTTCGGGATCTTTGTGGGGTGGGAGTAGCCTTTAAGCTGGCTCAGGCTTTGCTGCCGGAAGCTGCTGCGGAATTTCTGGATCTGGTTTGTATCGGAACTATTGCTGATGTGGTAAGTTTGCAGGAAGAAAATCGCATTCTGGTTAAAGTTGGCTTGCAGCATCTGGCCGATTCTCCCGGTTTGCGAGCTTTAATTGAAGTGACAGGCTTGTATAAGGAAAAGTTTACTGCTCAGGATGTGGCTTTCAGTTTGGCTCCCCGTTTGAATGCTGCCGGTCGGGTGGGCAATACAGAAACAGCCATTCGCTTGCTTTTAAGTGAAGAAAAAGACGAAACAGCTTTACTGGCAGAGCAGCTGAATAATTTTAATAAAATTCGTCAGAAAATTGAGAGTGGGGTTTTGGCTGATGCTTTAAGCCTGCTGGAGATCCAATCCCAGAAAAAACTTATTTTTCTGGCGGTTAAAGACTGGCATTTGGGTGTGTTGGGCATTGTGGCCTCCAGATTGGTGGAAGAGCTGCATTTGCCGGTAATATTGGTTACTTTTAACGAAGAGGGTCTGGCCAGAGGTTCCGGGCGTTCCTTACCGGGCTTTCATTTTTATCAGGCTTTAGTGCATTGCTCGCAATATTTGCTGAAGTTTGGCGGGCATGAATTAGCCGGGGGTTTTTCTTTACGGGTAGAAAACCTGGCTGCTTTGGAAGCAGCTTTACGCCTGGAAGCAGCTGATTTTGTCTATAACGAGCGAGTGGATCTTGATGATTGGGTGGAGCTGGAACAATTAACTCCGGCTTTAGTACAGGAACTGGATCTGCTGGCTCCTATGGGGCATGGAAATAAAGATGTTGTTTTGGGCTGTCGGGAGAGCCGCTTATCAGCTTTACGGACAGTAGGGCAGGAAAATCGCCATTTAAAGCTCATGGTGCAAAAAGCTGCTCGTACTTTGGGTGGCATTGCTTTTGACTGGGGAGAGAAGCTGGAAATTTTAAGTCTGCAGGCTGGATCCATGGATTTGGCTTTTGTCCCGACTTTAAATGAGTGGAAAAATGAAATTCGTTTGGAACTGTGTATTTCTGATTTTCGTCCAGCTTTTTGGGGAGAAACAAACTCAAGCAATCGTTTAAATGCGGATTTACGGGAAATAACAGGGCATCTGGCTGGCTCCAGAGCCTTTTGGCCGAGTTATTTGCTGAAAAGTCTGGCTCTGCTCAGTCCGGAATTTTCGGCTGAAGAAAAAATTGAAGATTTCAAGTCAACTGATAAAACCGATCAAATAATTCACTGGGCGGAATTAAATTATCCTCCGGGAGCTTTGAGCAGTCTTATGCAGGCGGGAACTCTGGTTTTGGCTTCCACTCCGATCAAAGTGATTCAATTATATTTTTATTTGCAGAAGCAAGGCTGGCCAGCAGCTTACTGGCATCGGGATTTGCCGAATCAGGAGCCGAACAAACTGATTTTGGCTCAGGGGGCTTTAATTGCTACCCCGGAAATTCAAAAATTTAATCTTTTGGAAGTGAAACGCATAATTTTTTATGACTTACCTTATTCTCCGGATGAATTAAGAGGCTGGCAGGGAGAGCTTTGGCTTTTGCCTCGTCCGGAAGTTGATCTGGATTTAAAATTGTTAAATCGAACAAAGCTCCAGCAGATTTATGCTTTTTTGCAGCAGAATTTGCAAATTGATCTGCAAAAAATTAAAAACTGGAAAGCGAAACTTCCGGGACTGGACGAAGTGGTTTTGCTGGAAGCTCTGATTGTTTTATCTGAACTTAATTTTCTGCAATATCAGCGAGTGGATCAGGGGTTTCAAATTACACTGTTGCCGGGAGCCGGCAGGCAAAATCTTCAGGATTCGCCTTTTTATTGCGGTTTACAGGAGTTAAAACAAAAAATCAGAGCCTGGTGGCAACAGTTGCTGCAAGGATCGAATTTTTCCGGTAAAATGAAATAATTTTAGAAGATTAAAAGCTTGAATAATCAAATATTATGAATTATAATTTGCGTATAGTTGATAAATTAAGTATTTATCAAAATTCGGACTTAAAGGAGGATGTGTTCAAATGAGAAAGTATTTAGCTGAGTTTATTGGTACGGCGGTTCTGGTGCTGTTCGGCTGTGGTACGGCGGCAGTTCTGGGCTGCAGTGGCAGCTCTCCGGATTCAGCTTATGTGGCTACGGCTTTGGCCTTTGGGCTTTCCATTGTAGCTATGGCTTACTCCATTGGCAATATTTCCGGATGCCATGTTAATCCGGCAGTATCTTTGGCCGTACTGCTTTCCGGCAAGATGACAGTTCAGGATTTTATTGGTTATATTATTGCTCAACTGGCAGGAGCGATTGCTGGAGCAGCTATTTTGCTGGGCTTTCTGGGCAGCAATGCGGCCTTGGGACAAAATGGCTTGTATAACGGAGCAATTTTGCCTTCGCTTTTGGTGGAAATAGTTTTAACTTTCGTGTTTGTTTTAGCTGTTCTGGGAGCAACCTCCAAATTGGAAAATGCTAAAATTGCCGGTTTGGCCATTGGTTTTTCCTTAACTTTGGTTCACCTGCTGGGCATTTACTTTACCGGAACTTCGGTTAATCCGGCTCGTTCTTTTGGACCAGCCTTGTTTGTGGGTGGAGATGCTTTAAGCTGCGTTTGGGTGTTCTTTGTCGGCCCGTTGGTTGGCGGAGCCCTGGCTGCTTTGGTTTGGAAATGCTTGAATCAGGAAAAAGACTGATTTGGAATTTTAACACGCCGTGAGCAAAAAATCCCCCGCCTCTATAGGTGGCGGGATGAATTGCGATACACACGCGTTGTTCATTAGTCAATGATGTGAGACTGAAACAAATGAGCTCGCAGTACGAGTTTATCTGACGCAGAGAGGGACGAAGCCCCGAACGAAGTCAGATAAACTCAATGGCCAGCTTTCTCTGCATCTGATTCGGCG
>JAZRXK010000077.1:0-2022 GCA_045600185.1 Desulfocucumaceae bacterium | reverse complement strand
TAAAAGATTTGGGTTTCAGCTCCAGCGGCAGCTGCACCTTCGGCAATAGCCTTGACAATATTATCAGTATTGGCGTTTTTGCGGGGGCTGCCCATAAAAGCAACTAATTTTTTCACTGTATAACCTCCTTAGAGAAAAAATTTTTACCTGCTTATTGTAGTCCTTTCCGTTTCAAAAAGCAACCGGAAATATTGCAGAAAAACAATCACTTAAAAACTTTTCCTTTCAGATGGCTTAAAGTTCCCTCAGTAATTTTCAAGCTCAATAATTGACCGGACTGATAATTTTCCTGAGGAAAAATTACCAGCTTATTGCCTCGATTGCGGCCACAAAACCAAAGCGGATCCAATTTGCTGGCTCCCTCCACCAGAATTTCCTGAACCTGTCCCACTTCCTGCTGATTTTTAGCCAGAGTAAGGGAATTTTGCAAATCTACCATAGCCTGAATTCTCTGGCTTTTGATTGCATAGGGAATTTGGTTGGGCATTCTGGCAGCCGGGGTTCCGGGACGAACATTATAGATGAAGGTATAGGCACTGTCAAATTGAACCTGCTGCAAAAGATCCATGGTATCCTGATAATCTTCCTCAGTTTCTCCCGGAAAACCGACCATGACATCTGAAGTTAAAACAATCTGCGGCAGATAAGAACGAATCATCTGAATTAACTCCAAATAATCTTCCCGGCTGTAGCCCCGGTTCATTTTCTTTAAAATACGGCTGCTGCCGGACTGCACCGGCAAATGAATATGTTCACAGACTTTTTCTGTTTTAACCATGACTTTCAATAAATCCTCGCTAATATCCTTGGGATGCGAGGTCATAAAACGAATTCGCTGCAAACCTTTGATGGTGTCAATTTTTTGCAGCAGCTCGGCAAAGTTGATTTTTCCTTCCGGCTGACCGTAAGAATCCACATTTTGCCCCAACAAAGTTACTTCCTTGTAACCCTGAGCAGCCAGATCGTTAATTTCCTGCAAAATATCTTCAGGGCGGCGGCTTCTTTCCCGGCCCCGAACATAAGGAACAATGCAATAGGTACAGAAATTATTGCAGCCATAACTAATATCCACCCAGGCTTTAAAGGGGTGTTTTCTCTGTACCGGCAAACCCTCGGCAATT
This sequence comes from Desulfocucumaceae bacterium, assembly GCA_045600185.1. Taxonomy (GTDB): domain Bacteria; phylum Bacillota; class Desulfotomaculia; order Desulfotomaculales; family Desulfocucumaceae; genus CATZDY01. The sequence continues at coordinate 901 of JAZRXK010000077.1, read as the reverse complement.
CCCTGATGTTCCGGATAGTGAGCCAGATAACGCTGAATTTGACGCTCCTGCAATTTGCGAATTAACATTTCCAGTTCCGCCAGATTATGCGTGCCAAAAAACAAATCAACTCCCGGAAAGCGTTTACGCATTTTCAAAGCCAGATCCTTTTGCTGAGTCATACAGCCCCCCACAATAATTTGTAAAGAGCGTTTCCGTTCTTTCAGCTTTTGCAAACGACCCAAAAGACCGTAAATTTTATTTTCGGCACTTTCCCGCACGGAACAGGTTAAAATGGCAATTAAATCGGCATCTTCTACTTGCGAAGTGGGCTGATAACCGCATTTTTCCAAAATACCGGCAATTTTTTCACCGTCGTGTTCATTCATCTGGCATCCGTACACCAATAAATTATATTTAGCCAAGATTTCACCTTTTTCTCTGCAAACTATTCCAATGTTATCTTCCGGTTTTATCAAAGCTCAAACGGTATGCTTTGAAAAGAAAATGACCGAGGTATATTACCTCGGTCGTTTTTGGCTGGGGTGGCAGGATTCGAACCTACGCATGCCGGATCCAGAGACCGGAGCCTTACCGCTTGGCCACACCCCATTATTCAGGAAATTTTCTGTCTGGTCGGGATGAAGGGACTCGAACCCCCGGCCTCCTGCTCCCAAGGCAGGCGCGCTAGCCAAACTGCGCCACATCCCGATGTGGACTTATGACCTTCTTATTATATGAATAAATGCTTCTTTAGTCAAGAGTTTTTTATCTGATTTTTGAAAAAATATTTCTCAGTTTTTTCTCCTGAAAATCAAAGGGGATAAATTTTTCAGGTGTCAGGCTTTTTGTTGGTTTGTCAATGATGCGTTATGAACTTATTGAGAAGAGAGTTTGTCAAGGGTGAAAAGAAATGATGAAA
>JAZRXK010000076.1:0-7960 GCA_045600185.1 Desulfocucumaceae bacterium | reverse complement strand
CATTTTTTTTCATCGCTGATAAATCAGCAATTTTTCCTGGTCAGTCTGGAAAAAGATCTTCCATATCGCGTCATTTTGGTTTATAATGAATAAATCAAGAAAAATTCAGGGAGATCATATATGTTAAAAGCAGTGCTTTTTGATTTGGATGGAACCTTGTTGCCCTTGGATACAGAAAGCTTTATACAGGCTTATTTAAGAGAAGTGGGGCAATTTGTTCAAAAGAAATTTAACTCTTGGAGCTTTATTCAAAATTTGCTGGCTTCCACGAAAGCCGTGTTGGACAACCGTAACCCGGATTATACCAATGAACAGGTTTTCTGGCAGGATTTTGGTAAAAAACTGGGCAAGGATCTTGAAGAAGTAATTCCTTTAATGAATGAATTTTATGCGGTTCAATTTGATGAATTGAAAAGAGAAGCTGAACCTGCTCCTTCCATTGCTCAAAAAGCGGTGCAGACTGCTTTGGATCGGGGTTTTAAAATTGCGGTGGTCACTCAGCCGCTTTTTCCTCTGGAAGCTGTTGAACGGCGAATGCGTTGGGCTGGGGTGGCTGAATTCCCCTGGGATTTAGTTACCTGTTATGAAAAAATGCATTTTTGTAAACCAATGGTGGCTTTTTATCAGGAAGCAGCTTATTTTGTGGGCGTTAATCCGGAAGAGTGTCTGATGGTGGGTAATCATCCCAGAGAAGATTTAATTGCGGCCAAAGCAGGAATGCAAACTTATTGGGTTAATACAGATCAATCAGCAATTCCGGAAATTGAACCGAATGGACGGGGGTCTTTGGCGGAATTTGCAGATTGGCTGCAAAACTTATAAATTTTTAAAAGGAGCTGAAATGAATGTCCGGACATTCTAAATGGTCTACCATTAAACGCAAAAAAGAGAAAATTGATAATCAAAGAGGTAAATTATTCACTCGCCTGTCCAAAGATATTATTGCTGCCGCCAAAGCCGGGGGCGGAGATCCGGCAGGTAATGCCCGTTTGAAAACTGCTATTGCCGCCGCCAAAGCCGCCAACATTCCCAATGATAATATTCAGCGGGCTATTTTGAAGGGTACTGGAGAATTGGCCGGCAGTAATTATGAAGAAATTGTTTATGAAGGTTATGGTCCCAACGGCGTAGCTGTTATGCTGGAAATTGTTACTGATAACCGCAACCGGATAGCCGGGGAAATTCGGCATCTTTTTACCCGCAACGGCGGTAATTTGGGTGAAAGCGGCTGTGTGGCCTGGATGTTTGATACAAAAGGCTTGATTGAAGTGGACAAGGAAAGCGGAATCAGTGAGGATGATCTCATGCTGCTGGCTCTGGAAGCCGGAGCGGATGATTTAAAAGATGAAGATGAAATTTTTGAAATTTATACTGATCCTTCTCAACTGGAAAATGTCAAAAATACTTTGGAAGAAAACGGAGTACAGATTGCTGATGATCGTTTGACCAGGGTTCCTCAAAACTTAATCAGCCTGAGTGAAGATGATGCAGAAAAAGTACTTAAACTGATAGATGCCTTGGAAGAAATTGACGATGTACAGGAAGTTTATGCTAATTTTGATATAGAATAAGTTTGAAGCCTGCATAAAAAATTAAACCGAACAGAAATTTGGATTTTGCCTTTTTCCTCCAGACCTGAAGTCTTTCTGGAATATTGCCAATATGAGGTATAATTTCCTGGTTTTCCGGGCAAAAAGAAAAGAGAGCTTTTTGTTTGGGAGGTTGGAATTATGCTGGGAAAGCTGTTGCAAAAAGTCTGGTTTTGGATTTTGGCTGGAACTGGTCTGCTGACTCTGGCTTATCTGGGATGGTCATGGCATTCAGAACCAGTTTTGGCGGTTTTGGCTCAAACTGAAATTCGAGCTTCTGACACCTTGCGGCAGGATAATTGCTATTGGTGCGGAGATCGGGAAACAATTTATACTGGAACGGCTGAAGATTATTGGAAAAATGAATTATCCGTTGTCTTGCGGACGGATTTGACCGACTTATCGAAGCTGAAAAACTGGCATTTGAGCCGGGAACAAGATGGTTCTTTAATTTTGACTTACGAAAACCAGAGCTTTTGCCCGGAACATCAAAATTATCGGCATTTGCAGCTTTGGGAAAATAAGCTGGCAGTTTTTGAGGGGCCATTGGGCTGTGAGCAAAAGCTTCTCTGGCTGGAAGAACAGTATTCTTTGAACAGCTTGCCGTCTGATTTGCGGCAGGCTTTGGAGAAAAGCCGAAACTTAACGGCTTTAAGTCCGCAAGAGCAGCAAGAATGTCGGGAGCAACTGGAATTTGCTTCGGAAGATGAATTAAACGGGGTTTTGGAGAATCTGGACGAATTAAATTAAATGAGAATTATGGGAATTGATCCGGGAATTGCAATTACCGGTTATGGGATTCTGGATTATAATGGCAGCCAATTCCGCACTGTGGACTATGGAGCCATTTTGACGGAAGCCCATACCCCTTTGCCCCGGCGTTTAAATAAGTTATATAATCAGTTGAAAAAATTGCTGGAGGATTTTCAACCTCGGCATTTTGCAGTGGAACAGTTGTTTTTTAATAAAAATACCCGCACTGCTTTAACAGTGGGACAGGCCAGAGGAGTAATTTTGCTGGCTGCCGAACAAAATGATCTGCAAATAGCGGAATATACGCCTTTGCAGGTCAAACAGGCGGTTGTCGGAGAAGGCCGGGCAGAAAAACAACAGGTGCAGTATATGATTCGGCTGCTGTTGGGTCTGGCAGAAATACCCAGGCCAGATGATGTGGCGGATGCTTTGGCCATTGCTGTTTGCCACGCTTACCGAGTTAATGCCTGGAGGGGAAGGGGTCAATGATTGCTTTTTTGCGGGGCAGACTGTTTGCGATTCAGGATTCCAGCTTGATTCTGGAAGTCCAGGGAGTTGGCTATTGGGTTCAAATTCCCACGAATCTGGCTTTGCCTGCTCTGGGTGGAGATTTAATGCTTTATACGCATCAGGTTTGGCGGGAAGATACTCTGGCTTTATACGGTTTTGCTTCCGAACAGGATCTTAATTTGTTTAAATCCCTGCTGCGAATCAGCGGAATTGGCCCCAAAGGAGCTTTGGGTTTAATTTCGGCACTGGGAAGCGAAAGCATTTTTCGGGCGGTCAACAGCGAAAATGCTGCTTTATTAACCAAGGCTCCCGGCATTGGCAAAAAAACAGCTCAACGCCTGATTCTGGAATTAAAGGACAGCTTGAAAAATAAGGCGGTTTTTGAAGCGGAAGGAATGAATCAAGCTGCTTCAGAAGCAGTGGAAGCCCTGCTGGGTCTGGGCTACAGTCTGCCGGAAGCCAATCAGGTTATTAAGCTGGTCATGCCAAAACAGCCGCAAAATTTGGAGGATATTTTAAGCTTGGCTCTTCAGGAACTGGGGCGGCAAAAAATTTAGGATGATGGATCGGGAATCCTCGGCAATTCAACTGCCGGGTAATTCACATGGAAGCAGAAATGGAACATTTTGCGGAAGATCGCCTGATTTCGGCCAACTTGCGGGAGGAAGATCTGGAAGGTGAATCCGGTTTGCGGCCTCGCCGTTTGCAGGAATATATCGGGCAAAAAAAATTAAAGGAAAATCTGGCAATTTTTATTCAGGCTGCTCGAAATCGGGGAGATACGCTGGATCATGTTTTGCTTTTTGGACCGCCTGGTCTGGGAAAAACCACCCTGGCCAATGTCATTGCCAATGAATTGCAGGTCAATATTAAAATTACCAGTGGTCCGGCGGTGGAACGAGCTGGAGATTTGGCGGCTATTTTAACCAATCTGGGGGCTGGAGATGTTTTATTTATTGATGAAATCCACCGTTTAAACCGGGCGGTGGAAGAAATCCTTTATCCAGCTATGGAAGATTTTTCCTTGGATCTGGTGATTGGCAAGGGTCCCGGAGCCAGGTCGGTAAGGCTGAATCTGCCGCCTTTTACCCTGATTGGAGCTACTACCAGAGCCGGTTTGCTGACTGCTCCTCTGCGGGATCGTTTTGGGGTCATATCCCGTTTGGATTTTTACGATCCGGAAGACTTGCAGCGAATTATTCTGCGTTCCGCCAATATTCTGGGGGTTTTAATTACTCCGGAAGGAGCGACGGAAATTGCCCGGCGAAGCAGGGGAACTCCCCGCATTGCCAACCGTCTCTTAAAGAGAGTGCGGGATTATGTGCAGGTGAAATCCGGAGGCGTAATTGAATTGGAAACAGCTCGGCAGGCTTTGGATTTTTTTGAAGTGGATTCTTTGGGGCTGGATAAAACTGATTGCCGCCTGCTGGAAACAATGATTCGCAGTTTTAAGGGCGGGCCGGTGGGTTTGGATACTCTGGCGGCTTCCATTGGAGAGGACAGCAGCACGGTGGAAGATGTTTATGAACCCTATTTAATGCAGATTGGCTTTCTGAATCGTACGGCCAAAGGCCGCATGGTAACGGAACTGGCCTGTCGGCATTTGGGCTTTGCTTTGCCCCAAAAACCGGAAAACTGAGGAACATTAAGGAAAGGATTCGTATTTATGAAACTGCTGCTGCATATTTGTTGTGCCCCCTGTTCAATTTATCCCTTGCAGCAATTACGGGATCAGGAAGTCACTGGATTTTATACCAATCCCAATATTCATCCTTATACCGAATGGAAACAAAGAAGATTGACTTTGGAAGATTATATGAACTCCTTAAAAGTGCCTTTGATTCTGGATCGGGAATATGGTTTGATTCCCTTTCTGCGGACAGTGGTTTTCAAGGAACAGGAAAGATGTTCTTATTGTTATGAAATGCGATTAAGAAAAACGGCTGAACTGGCTTTGGAACAAGGCTTTGAGGCTTTTTCCACTACTTTGCTGGTCAGCCCTTATCAAAAGCATGATTTAATTCGGCAAACTGGGGAAAATATTGCTGCCGAATTGGGCATTAAATTCTTTTATCAGGACTTTCGGCCTGGATTTAAGGCGGCTCAGGAAGAAGCCAGAACCTTGGGAATGTATATGCAGAAATATTGCGGCTGCATCTATAGTGAACAGGAACGCTATGATAAAAAATTCAGGTGTGGAAAAAAAGATAAAATATCTGAAAATACATGAGAAAGGAAGCCAAATAAACAATGAAATTTAAGTTTGTCCTGACTTTAAGCTTGTTGATCGGACTATTGTTTATGTTCAGCCTGCAGGCAGAAGCGGATACTTCAATTCGAGTGGGACTGGCTTTGAATACAGCTTCAACTCAAAACTTTTCAGTCAATGAAAATTATCTTCTGCTGGACAGATATTCTGGATTAACTTTGGCCACTCTTTATCCCGATCAAAATTGGCAGGTAGTTTGTGCTGGAGGAAAAATTTCCGTTTTTCAGGATGGGAAAGCAGTACTTAGCAGTAATAATCCTTTGCTGTGCTGTCCGGTTAGAATGGGTAAAAATTTTACCACCAACAGCCTGCCGGTAACTGATGTAAGCAGCAATAATATGTATAGCCTGATTATGTTTCTGACTGATCCGGACAATTCTCAAAATAATGGTTCAGATCAAAGCGGAATTTTTACTTTAAATTCTAGTCAATATCGAGGAAATCTGGAATTTCAGGGCAGCAATCTTGGATTGACGGTAATCAATGAATTGAATCTGGAAGATTATTTAAACAGTGTTGTTCCCAATGAAATGCCGGCCTCCTGGCCTCTGGAAGCTTTGAAAACTCAGGCTGTAGCTTCCCGTTCATATGTTTTGTATCATAAACAGCGGGCAAGTTATGCCGCATCAGGCTTTGATATATTGTCCACGCAGCAGTCTCAGGCCTATCAGGGTATTGGCAGGGAAAATCCCCAAACCACCCTGGCTGTTTCTCAAACTGCCGGTCAAATTTTGCAGTATAACGGCAATATCATTGAAACAGTTTTTCACAGCTCCAATGGTGGTTATACTGAAGCCAGCGGAGATATTTGGACTTCTGATTTGCCTTATCTGCAAGCGGGTGTTGATCCCTATGATGCCAATGAAGCCCATTATAACTGGTTCAAAGCCTGCAATTTGGAAGAATTGGCGGCCAAATATGAATTGGTCAAAATTACAGATGTCAGTATTGAATCTTATACTCGTTCCGGAGGCAGGGTCAAAGGTCTGGTGCTGACGGGAGAAGATTCAAATCAGCAGATTGTAACCAGCACAATCAGTGGAGCGGAGAAAATTCGCAAGGATTTTGCTTTGTCCAGTGCGGTTTTTACTGTACAGAAGGAATTTAATGAAGAAGGTAATCTGGTTGCCGTAACTTTAGTCGGAAATGGTTTCGGGCACGGTTTGGGGCTTTCGCAATACGGAGCCTGCAATCGAGCCAAAGCTGGTCAAAGCTATCAGCAAATTTTGGATTTTTATTATCCTAATTGTCAATTAACGAACCAAGTAAAAAACTATGGATAAAACTTTAATAACTCAGGTGAAATTTTGAAAACTCAGGATTTTAATTATTTTTTGCCGGAAGGGCTGATTGCTCAGCATCCGGCTGCGGTGCGGGATGGTTCCAGGCTGCTGGTATTAAAGCCTGACTGCCTGGAACACGGCCATTTTAGAGATATAAAAAAATATTTGCGAGCCGGAGATCTTTTGGTACTGAATGAAACCAGAGTAATTCCGGCTCGGCTTTGGGGTTTTAAAAGTACGGGAGCCAAAGCAGAGGTTTTGCTCTTGCGGGAGTTGGAACCTAAAATCTGGGAAGCTTTGGCCAGGCCGGGCAAGCGGCTTAAACCTGGAAGCAAAATAACTTTTGGCCAGGGGCTTTTAACTGGGGAAATTTTAGCCGATTTACCTGACGGACTCAAGAAAATTTGTTTTGATTATTCCGGCAATTTTAAAGAAATTCTGGAACAAATTGGTCAGGCTCCCCTGCCTCCTTATATTAAAACTTACTCTGAACCGGAACGCTATCAGACAGTTTATGCCCAAAAATCCGGATCAGTGGCAGCTCCCACTGCCGGCCTGCATTTTACCCCGGAGCTTTTGCAGGAAATTCGGGAAATGGGGGTAAAAATTGCCCCTGTTTTGCTGCATGTCGGCTTGGGAACCTTTCGTCCGGTCAGTGTGGATGAAGTAGAAAAGCACCAAATGCACCAGGAATTTTATGCTGTTTCTGAGTCTTCGGCTGAATTGATCAACCAGACCAAACAAAATAAAAGCGGGCGGATTATTGCGGTAGGGACTACCAGTGTCCGAACTTTGGAAAGTGCGGTGGATGCTGCAGGTTTGGTTCAGGCAGGTCAGGGCTGGACGGATATTTTTATTTATCCAGGATACCAATTTAAAGTAGTGGACAGTTTGATCACCAACTTCCATTTGCCCTGTTCCACTTTGCTGATGCTGGTCAGTGCTTTTGCCGGGCGGGAAAGAATTTTGCAGGCCTATCAGGTTGCGGTGGAGCAAAAATATCGTTTTTACAGTTTCGGAGATGCCATGTTTATTACCGGCTGAATCAATTTGAAGCAATCTGTCGTAAGGTCTGCTGCTTTTAAATTGCAGATGTTTTGAGAGATGGAAGAAAAAAGTAAGGATTTTTGTAAAAAAACCTTTGACAAAGTGTTTAAAGCATGATATATTTATAAGGTCGCTGACATTCTTGGAAGGCTGGGAGCTTTGGAGCGGGGTTGGGAGACCCTTGGAGCAAAAAAGCAGAAAAAGTTGAAAAAGAGTTGACAAGACAAAATGAGTGTGGTAAGATATTAACTGTTCGGCGGAGAAAGCCGGACGAGAAAAGCAGGAAGATCCTTGTAAACTGAACAGAAGAAGTAAGGAAACATGAGATTACTCTCGTCAAGAGAAAACGCTGAAAAGCAAGCAGTTTTAATTTAAATGAGCAAAGAAGAGAAATCTTCATAATAAATTTTTATGGAGAGTTTGATCCTGGCTCAGGACAAACGCTGGCGGCGTGCCTAACACATGCAAGTCGAACGGAGTTTAGAAGAAGTTTACTTTTTCGAAGACTT
>JAZRXK010000075.1:0-24449 GCA_045600185.1 Desulfocucumaceae bacterium | reverse complement strand
ATAAGCTTTCCCGCCTGATTGTCCAGTCTTATGATTGTGTGTGCATAGAGGATCTGAATATGCAGGCTATGTCGCAAGGCTTAAATTTTGGCAAATCAGCAGCAGATAATGGCTGGGGCATGTTTACCGCCTTTCTCAAATACAAATTGGAGGAAATGGGCAAGCATTTGGTCAAGGCAGATAAATTCTTTGCCAGTTCCCAAATTTGCCATGTTTGCGGTTTCAAAAATCCGGAAACTAAAAATCTGGCAATTAGAGAATGGGTTTGCCCACAATGCGGCACTTGCCATGATCGGGATGTAAATGCTGCTGTCAATATCAAAAACGAAGGAATCCGCCTTCTGGCGGTCTAGTCTTATAAAATCCATCGAAACCGGGGGAACCCCGGGGCTAGCTCGTTGTTACTGTACTCAATAGGGTACTTGAGCGAGAAGCTCCGACTTATAGAAGTCGGAGTAGTTCACAACCAATATAAAATAACCATACTGCAAACCGCCCACAAAAAGAAATCCAGCAGCAAGGGCAGATCTTTAATCATGGCTCGATCCGGAGCCTCCGCCAATTCCGGAATAGTCATTAAAAACTGAAAGCGAAAGATGCCATAAATGACAAAAGGGATAGTTAGCATCATATAAATCGTATGCTCTGAATTAAAAGTATATAAACAATAAGCCATAATGGCTGCTGAAGCACAAATGGAAGCCATATCCCGCAATAAGTCCCTGTTATAATAGGCCAGCACCGAACGCCCCTCCGAACAGCCGCTTTCTACCAGTTCCAGCTCTGCCCGCCGCTTTTGAGCCCCCAGAAACAAGGCCAACAGCAAAGTGCAAATAATGATCCAGGGCGAAATATAGCAATCAATTAACAAAGCTCCTGCCAACACCCGCAAAACAAAACCACTGGCCAGACACATTATATCAATAATAGGCAAATGTTTAAGCTTTAAGCTATAAGCCAGATTCAGCAGCCAATATATTAAAACAATTAAAGCAAATTTCCAATTCAAATAAAAGCTGCCGGTAAAAGTTAACACAGACAAAAGACCAAACAAAGCCCAGGCCGATTTAACTGAAACTGTTTCGCTGGCCAAAGGACGATATTTTTTTCGATAATGCAAGCGATCCTTTTCCCGATCCCGTAAATCATTAAAGACATAAATTGAGCTGGCCGCCAGACAAAATAAAAAAAAACCAGCCAGACAAAGTAAAAAAGTTTTAAATTGCCATAATTCTACAGAAAAAACCAGAGCGGCAAAAATAAACCAGTTTTTAATCCATTGCTGCGGCCGAAGCAAACTAATCCAAGCCAATTTTTTCACCAGCCTTCTTACACCTATATTATAGCTTTTTCCGGTTTTTTCGTCAATCCGGACAAAAAGAAAACGCCCTCGACCTTATTGCAGGCAGAAGGCGTTAAACTATTCGTTTAAATATTTCGGCTGCCCGGTTTAATGGCTGGCAGCAAACCCTCTCGGCATAAAGGACATTCTTCGGGAAGATAAGAAACAGCCTGCATTTCAAGCATTGCTTCTGTCCTGACTCCCAAATCAGCCTGACCGCCGCTTCGATTAACCAGAACTCCGGCTCCGATTACTTCCGCTCCGGCAGCTTCAACCAGATCTGTTACTTCCCGAACCGAACCGCCAGTGGTGATCACATCTTCCACCACCAGCACTTTTTCTCCCGGCTGCAAACTGAAGCCTCGCCGCAAGGTCATTTTTCCATTTTCCCGTTCAGCAAAAATACTGCGTACCCCTAAAGAGCGGGCTACTTCATAGGCAACAATAATTCCTCCCATGGCTGGCCCAATGACCGTATCCACCTTTTCCCCGGCAAATTTTGCAGCCAAAGCCTGACATAGTTCCTGACAATATTGCGGATGCTGCAAAACTAAAGCACATTGAAAATATTGATCGCTGTGCCGTCCGGAGGTCAACTTAAAATGCCCCGTCAGCATGGCTTTGGTTTTCAGAAAAATATCTTTAACCTGTTCCTGCTTCATTCCATTTCCCTCCTTTTTTTCTGCCTGTTGCACCAAAACATTTTAAATGGCCGCCAAAGCAGCAGCAATTTTTCTGGCCGCTTCTGCCGGATCTGCCGCCTGAGTAATGGGACGGCCAATCACCACATAGCTGGCTCCTTTGCTCACCGCTTCTTCCGGAGTCATAACTCTTTTTTGATCTCCCAAGGCCGCTCCGGACGGCCGCACCCCCGGAGTTACAATTAAGAAATCCTGACCGCAGGCTTGCCGAATGGCTTCAATTTCCCAGGGGGAAGAAACTACTCCATCCAAGCCAGCTTTTTGAGCCAGTTTTGCCCAATTAACCACCTTATCCAAAATAATTCCGTCAAATCCGACTTCCTGCTGAAAAATCTCCTGACTAATGCTGGTTAAAACTGTCACCGCAATAATCCGGGGCAAAGGCAAACGAGCTTCGGCGGCACTTTCTCTGGCCGCTTCCGCAGCTTTTTGCATCATTTCCAAACCACCCGCAGCATGAACATTGATAATCTTTGCCCCCAATCGGGCAATTACGGCCGCTGCTTTAGCCACTGTATTGGGAATATCATGCAGTTTCAGATCCAGAAAAACCTGACCGCCCCTGCTGCAAATTTCCTGTACTATGCTTCCGCCACAGGCATAAAACAATTCCATGCCCACTTTAAACATACCTGCTTGACCGGCTAATTGTTCCACCAATTTCAAAGCCGCCTCCTGAGTTGCAACATCCAGGGCGGCAATAATTTTGTTTTCCATAAACAACCTCAATTTTTTAGTATTATCAAGATAAAGCCTGAGCCAGCCAATGAATTTCTGCGGCTCTCTCCACTGTCTGACAAATGAGAAAAGCTTCCTCCAAACCCTGAGAGCTGATTCCTACCAGTCCATGTCTGGCCAAAAGCACAGCTTTACCCTTTCCCAAGGCCGCCACCGCATTGTTGGCCAGTTCCAAACTGCCATTGGCTCCATAAGCAGCTACTTTAATCGGCTGCTGTCCCAAAACATGATAAAATTCTTCCAGTTCAGCCGGAATGTTCCGGCCAGCCAAAGCAAAAGCAGTGGAAAATTTGCTGTGCGTATGAATAATGGCCTTGATTTCCGGTCTGGCCGCATAAATTTTTAAATGCAGCCAAAATTCCGAAGAAGGAGACAAATGCCCCTGGATGATTTCTCCCTGCAAATTTAAACGAACCAGATCAGCGGCAGATAATCGGGTATATTCAACTCCGCTGGGAGTGATTAAAACCTCCTTGCCTGTCCGCACTGAAACATTGCCGGAAGTACCAATAATCAAGCCTTCCCTCTGCATTCGCAGACAGGCTTCGATAATTGCTTTTTCCATAATTTTAACCTTCCCCGTTCCAGCTATGCAGATAAGCGTTTTGATCTGAACTCAGGCTGTCAATTTCAATATTCAGCGAAGCCAGCTTAATTCTGGCCACCTTTTCATCAATTTCCTGAGAAACATCATAGACCCGGTTTTCCAAAGTTCCCTGACGCTGTACCAGAGACCAGGCTGAAAGAGCCTGCAAAGCAAAGGACAAATCCATAATTTCCGCCGGATGTCCATCACCGGCAGCCAAATTGACCAGACGGCCTTCTCCTATCAGATAGATTTTACGGCCATCTGCCATCAGGTATTCTGCAATATTTTGCCGCACAATTCTGACTGAGACCGCCGCTGCTTTTAAATCACCCGTGTTGATTTCCAAATTGAAATGACCGGCATTGGCTAAAATAGCTCCATCTTTCATAACAGCCAAATGTTTTTGGGTAATAACATCCTTGCAGCCGGTAACTGTGACCAGCATATCAGCTTTTTTAACCGCTTCCAGGCTGTTCATAACCTGATAGCCATCCATGTGGGCTTCAATGGCTTTAACCGGATCAACTTCACAGACAATAACCTGACAGCCCAGACCGGCGGCTTTGCGAGCCACGCCTCGTCCACACCAGCCGTAGCCCATTACAACCAGAGTTTTTCCCGACATGACCAAATTGGTGTTACGCATTAAAGAAGTTAAAACAGATTCTCCCGTACCATAGCGATTATCAAATAAATGCTTGCATCTGGCATCATTCACCGCCAACATGGGAAATAAAAGCTTATTATGTTCTTCCAAAGCTCGCAGCCGCAAAACTCCAGTGGTAGTTTCTTCACAGCCGCCCATTACTTTTCTGGCAGCCTCAGTTAATTCTGTATGCAGAAGATAAACCAGATCTCCGCCGTCATCAATAACAATATCCGGATTTTGTTCCAAAACGGCTTTCAAGTGGGATTTATATTCTTCCGGTGCAGCATTATGCCAGGCATAAACCCTGATTCCAGCCTGTACCAAAGCCGCCGCCACATCATCTTGAGTGGAAAGCGGATTGGAACCGGTGACCAGAACCTCGGCTCCGCCTTCCCGTAAGGTCAAAGCTAAATAAGCGGTTTTGGCTTCCAGATGAATACTTAAAGCAATTTTAAGTCCCTTAAAAGGCTGTTTTTGCTGAAATTCAGCTCGAATTTGATTTAAAACCGGCATATGAGCAGCCACCCAATCAATTTTTAATTGTCCTGACGGAGCCAAACTCAAATCTCTGATAAGATAATTTTCCATATTTAACCTCACTAAATTTTTTGATTTTCCTGTTCTTCAGTTTCTGAGCTGTCATTGTCTGACTTCAGCTTCATATAACCAGCCGTAATAACCGCACTGGGTAAAGCAATTATAGCTACCCCCACAATAGAAGAAAGGCTGGTAAATATTTTACCCCAAATGCTTACTGGATAAAAATCTCCATAACCGATACTGGTTAAAGTCATAACTGCCCAATAAATGGCATCCAGCACCGAAGGAAAGGTTTCCGGTTCCGTCGTAAACATCACTAAAGCAGAAACCACAGTATAACCCAAAAGAAATATCCCAATTGAAAATAGTTGCCGCCATTCATTTCGCAAAACCTTCAAACCAGTATTAAAGCCCCGGAAATATCGAAAAACTTTCATAAATAGAAAGATTCGGCTAATTCGGAATAATCGCAGTAACTGAAAAGAAGGATTTAACAAAGCAAAAACCGGCAAAATAGACAATAGATCAATTACTGCAAAAGGAGTAAGAGGATATAGTCCAAAAGCCTTTCTGCCCAGCCGGGAAAACTTTAAATCGGCAGTTAACCAACGCAGCAAATAATCCAAAATAAAGACTCCCACTGAGACTCTTTCCATCCAATCCAGCAGTTCATTAGTTGAATGAAAACATAAAGGAACTATGTTGGACAAAACGATCAGGATCATAAAATAATCATAAACTAAGCCATATCCGGAATGAACTTCAAGAATAACATAAAGCTTTCTACGCATTTTCAAAAAGCTTATTGGATCATAATTTTGCGAATATTATCTTCATACGGAGGGTAAACGATTCCCTTTTCAGTAATAATCGCTTTAATGTAGCGGGAAGGGGTTACATCGAAAGCCGGGTTCCAGACTTTAACCCCCAACGGAGCAATTCTTTTACCGGCCAGATGGGTTAATTCTTCCGGATTCCGTTGTTCAATGGGGATTTCTGCTCCGGTCTTCCTGCTTAAATCAAAAGTAGAAAGCGGAGCCGCAATATAAAAAGGCAGATTGTGCTTTTCAGCCAGAACTGCTACACCATAAGTACCGATTTTATTGGCCGTATCTCCATTGGCGGCAATTCGATCTGCACCTGTAATAACCAGATCCACCATTTTATTGGCCATTAAAGCTGCGGCCATATTATCACTGATTAAAGTTACCTCAATACCATCCTGCAATAATTCCCAGGCAGTTAATCTGGCTCCCTGTAACAAAGGGCGAGTTTCGTCAGCATAAACTTGAATTTCTTTTCCAGCTTCTTTGGCTGAACGAATTACCCCCAGGGCAGTTCCCCAACCGGAGGTAGCCAAAGCTCCAGCGTTACAGTGAGTTAGAATGCGAGCTTTATTCGGAATCAGACTTTGCCCGAATTCACCCATCTGACGATTGGCCGCCAAATCCTCCTGTTCAATTTTTCGAGCTTCTTCCTCCAGTTTCTGCCATAACTCAGTGGAATTCAGCCCAACAGTCAAAACCTTCAGCATTCTTTGCAAAGCCCAGTGTAAATTAACCGCTGTGGGACGGCTGGCATCCAATTCAGCGGCAATCCGTTCGGCTTCCCGAATAAAATCCTCTGAAGCAAATTTTTGATAACCCCGCAAGCCCAAAACCAAACCATAAGCTGCTGCTACTCCAATAGCCGGGGCTCCACGCACTGCCAAAATTTTAATGGCTTCAATAACCTGTTGATAATCAGTACATTCCAATTCTTTTTTTTCCAAAGGCAGGTGGGTTTGATCCAAAAGATACAATTTTTCATTCTGCCAGCGTAGGGATTCCATAAATAATTCCTTTCTACTCTACTTAAAATTCTGCAAGGCCTTCTGACAGATGCACTCCCGATCAGGATTCAAATTACTGATGGTTTCTGTCAAAAGCTGCTGTAATGCAGCTCCATTTTTGGTCATAACTTCAACTACTTCCTGATGAGTCAGGGGAGCAGGCGAAATGCCAGCCGCAAAATTAGTTACCATGGCAATAGCAGCATAGCAGATTTCCGCCTCTCTGGCCAAAGTCACTTCCGGCACGCTGGTCATGCCTACCACATCCCCCCCCAGCAAAGCAAACATTTTAATTTCTGCCGGAGTTTCAAAACGAGGTCCTTCAGTGCAAACATAGGTTCCCCCATTACAACAGCTTAATTGTAATTTATCCGCTGCCTTTTGCAAATCAGACCGCAAATCAGCACAATAAGGTACACTCATATCCAAATGTATCACTCGACCCTTGCCAAAGAAAGTATGCTGCCGCACTTTGGTAAAATCCAGAAATTGATCGGCTAAGACAAAATCTCCCGGCTTCATGGCCAAATTCAAAGAACCCACCGCCGCCGTAGCTAAAATGGATTTTACCCCCAGTTCTTTTAAAGCCGCAATATTTGCCCGATAATTGATCAAATGAGGAGGAACTGAATGTTCAAAGCCATGCCGGGTAATAAAAGCCACTTCTTTACCCTGCAAAGTTCCAATTTTCACCGGAACCTTACCAAATTCTGTTTCCACAGTTTCTTCCTGAATCTGTTCCAGAAGACTGGGATTATAAACTCCGGTGCCACCGATAATTGCAATTTTTACACTCACTATAAATAACCCTCCTTGTTATCTAAGTTATCTAAAAATTTAAAAAGAAAGAGCGGTCGGAAACCAGCTCTCCCCACTTAATTTATATTTTTTAATGTCGGGTAATGGCTTTCTGGCCAATGTCCCTGCGGTAATACATATCGGCGAAATTGACTTCAGCCACCGCTGCATAAGCTTTGGCAATAGCCGCCGGAACATCTTGCCCCAAAGCAGTAACCCCCAAAACTCGTCCGCCGGAGGTTACAATCCGGCCGTCTTTTAAAGCAGTTCCGGCCTGGAAAATCATCACTTCCGGATCCTGATAATCCAAACCGGTAATTTCCTTACCCTTTACATAGCTGCCCGGATAACCGCCGGAAGCAACTACCACACACATGGCAACCTGATCTTTCCATTTAATTTCAATTTCAGACAAACGCCCGGCAATAATGGCTTCCATAATTTCCACCAAATCGGTATCCAGCAGCATTAAAACCGGCTGTGCTTCCGGATCGCCAAAACGGGCATTGAATTCCAAAACCTTAACGCCCTGTTCTGTTACCATTAAACCGGCATATAAAACCCCACTGTAAGGCCGGCCTTCAGCAGCCAAAGCCGCAACCATGGGTTCCAGAACTTTGGTGCGGGCAAATTCATAAATTTCCGGTGTAGCTACCGGAGCTGGAGCATAAGCTCCCATTCCTCCAGTATTCGGTCCTTTATCTCCATCAAAAACAGGCTTGTGATCCTGAGCAGGCAGCATGGGTACAACTGTTTTGCCATCTGTAAAGGCCAGAATACTGACTTCTTCCCCCACCAGACATTCTTCCACAATCAGTTGATCCCCAGCCGAGCCAAAAGCCTTTTGCGACATAATTAAATCTACAGCATCCAAAGCTTCCTGTTCGGTTGCAGCTACAATAACTCCTTTGCCAGCAGCCAGACCATCAGCTTTAATTACGCAGGGAGTCCCAATCTTTTTAATATAAGCTACGGCTGCTTCCTGCTGATCAAAAGAGGCATATTGAGCAGTTGGGATTCCATATTTAACCATAATTTCTTTGGAAACAATTTTACTGCTTTCCACCGCTGCCGCCCGTTGATTGGGACCAAAAATTTTTAAGCCAGCCTGGGTAAAAGCATCTGCAATTCCAGCAGATAAAGCCGCTTCCGGTCCAACCACGGTTAAATCAATTTGTTCCTTTTGAGCAAAAGCTAAAAGCTCAGCTACATTATCTGCCGCAATATCCAGATTATGAGCCAGACTGGCTGTTCCGGCATTGCCAGGAGCGGCAAAAATCTGAGTTACTTTGGGGCTTTGGCTGATTTTCCAGACCAGAGCGTGTTCCCGGCCGCCTCCACCTACTACCAATACTTTCAAAAAGTCCACCTCTTTCCTAATGCTTAAAGTGTCGCATACCAGTGTAAACCATAATCATTTTATGTTCCTGAACAGCGTCCAGAGATTCCTGATCCCGCATGGAACCACCCGGCTGAATTAAACCGGCAATTCCATAGGAAGCTGCCAAATCTACCGTATCCCGGAAAGGGAAATAAGCATCTGAAGCCAAAACCGCTCCTGCTACTTGATCTCCAGCTTGTTCCAAAGCAATTTTAGCTGCCCCCACCCGGTTCATCTGGCCAGCACCTACCCCAATTAACTGCCGGTTTTTGAAAACTACAATAGCATTGGATTTAACATGTTTGGCAATTAACATGGCATAAATCATATCTTCCAACTGACTTAAATTGGGTTGAGCCTCGCTGACCACCTGCAAATCTTCCGCTTCAAATAATTTGTCATCCCGGCTCTGAACCAAAAGGCCGCCAGTTACCCGCCGTACATCCAGCTTATCCCCGGAATCCAGCAAATCTCCGGCTTCCAAAAGCCGCAAATTAGCTTTTTCCTTTAAAATTTCCAAGGCTTTATCTTCAAAACAGGGAGCAATAATGGCTTCCAAAAACAGTTCCTTCATTTTGAGAGCGGCTTTTTCCGTTACCTTGCGGTTACAGGCCACAATTCCGCCAAAGGCCGAAACCGGATCTCCGGCCAAAGCCATTTCATAAGCCTTGCTTAAATCATCATCCAAGGCGACTCCGCAAGGATTATTGTGCTTAATAATCGCTACGGCTGGCTTATCTGTAAATTCCCGCACCAGCTCCAAGGCGGCATTAACATCCAAAATATTATTATAAGATAATTCCTTGCCATTTAATTGTTTGGCATTGGCCACACAGGGGCCGGTAATTTTGGCACTGCGATAAAAGGCCGCTTTTTGATGAGGATTTTCTCCATAACGCAAATTTTGTACCAGAGAATAACTTTCCACATAGGTTTCCGGAAATTCTCCCGGATGGGCAACTTCCTGCAAATAGTTGCTGATAGCCGCATCATAATCCGCTGTATGCGAAAAAGCTTCCAAAGCTAATTGCAGACGAAAGGCTTCATCTGCCTGATTTTCCTGCAAAGCCTGCAAAACCGAAGCATAGCGATCCGGATTAACCACGACAATTACCGAAGCATAATTTTTGGCCGCTGAACGCACCATGGTCGGGCCGCCAATATCAATGTTTTCAATGGCTTCAGCCAAAGTTACCCTGGGCTGAGCAATGGTCTGTTGAAAAGGATACAGATTAACAGCCACCAAATCAATGGGAGTAATCTTTTGTTTGCGTAATTGCTCCAAATGGCTCAAATTTCTTTTGGCCAGAATCCCGGCATGAACATTGGGATGCAGGGTTTTGACCCGGCCATCCAGAATTTCCGGAAATTGGGTTACATCACTGATATAAGTAACCGGAACCCCGGCTTTTTCCAAAGCTTTGCAGGTACCTCCAGTGGAAACAATTTCAAAATCCAGCTCCACCAAACCTTTGGCAAAATCCACTACTCCGGTTTTATCGGAAACGCTGATTAAAGCTCTCTTTTTAGTCATTCTTTTTTTGCTGCTTCTTAAAGACTGCAGACAGTCCGATTTTACAAGCAGCTTCTCCTTTCCCCAAAATCACCTGGTACTAAGCCTTAATTATAACTTTGCGACCTTGAATAATTAAACGATCTTCAGCAAAATATTTAATTGCTTCCGGAAAAGCCTGATGTTCCTGCACTAAAATTCGATCCGCCAGGCTGTCTGCATCATCATCTGGTTCCACCGGAACAACCTTTTGCAAAATAATCGGCCCGGTATCCATGCCAGAATCCACAAAATGCACTGTACAGCCGCTGAACCTCACTCCGTAATTAAAAGCCTGTTCCTGGCCATGCAAACCGGGGAAGGCGGGCAATAAAGCCGGATGAATATTGATAATCCTGTTCGGATAGGCTGCCAATAAAGTTGAACCCACCAAACGCATATAACCGGCCAGACAAACCAAATCCACCTTTTGTTCCTGCAATAACTCAACCAGCTTTTCTTCATAAAGATCCCTGGAACCAAAATCTCCGGGAACCAGACTAACAGCCTTAATCCCAGCTTGTTCAGCTCTTTCCAGAGCATAAGCCTGGGGATTATCGCTTAAAACCAAAACTACTTCACCCGGAATATAACCGTTTTGGCAATTATCCATAATTGATTGTAAGTTAGAGCCTCTGCCCGATGCTAAAACACCAATTCGCAAAGCTAACACCTCTGCTTTCTCAAGGTTTATAGTGTACTTCTCGATTGCCAGCTATAATTTGACCAATCCGGTAAACCGTTTCGCCCCGTTTGACCAAATCAGCCTGAATGGCTTCTGCTTCTTCCGAATCGGCCACCAGAACCAGGCCAATGCCCATATTAAAGGTTCGCAGCATTTCGCTTTCTTCAATCTGACCTTTTTCCGCAATTAAAGCAAATATTTCCGGAACCGGCCAGGCAGAACGCTCAAAACAGACCGCAGTTCCCGGCGGCAGAATTCGGGGAACATTTTCCGTCAATCCGCCTCCGGTAATATGAGCCAGACCCTTAATTTGAAATTTGGATAAAAGCGGCATAATGGCTTTGACATAAATTCGGGTAGGTTTCAGCATTTCTTCTCCCCACTCCCGATCCTTCCCGGTCAGATCCAGACCGGCTCGTTCCAGCAAAACCTTACGAGCCAGAGAATAACCGTTGCTGTGCAGGCCGGAAGAAGGCAAGCCCAAAACCACATCTCCGACTTTGATTTTCCGGCCGTCAATAATATCTTCCTTATTAACAATTCCTACAGCAAAACCAGCTATATCATATTCTTCCAAGCCATAAAAACCCGGCATCTCTGCCGTTTCGCCCCCAATTAAGGCACAACCGGCCTGATGGCAGCCTTCAGCCACCCCGGCAACAATGGAAGCGACCTTTTCCGGAACCAATTTGCCCACAGCCAAATAGTCCAGGAAGAACAAGGGTTCAGCCCCTTGAACCAGAATATCGTTGACACACATGGCTACCGCATCAATGCCAATGGTATTATGACGATCCAACAGCATGGCAATTCTTAACTTGGTTCCCACTCCGTCCGTACCGGATACCAGAACCGGGTGAGGATATTTGGCCAAATCCAGACCAAAAAGCCCGCCAAAACCGCCTATTTCAGTTAAAACTTCCGGCCGAAAGGTACTGGCCACCGATTTTTTCATTAGTTCAACAGCTCGATTTCCGGCGGCAATATCTACTCCGGCAGCAGCATAAGTTAATTTATCTTTTTCCACCCGACAAACTCCTATTTCTTTTCTTTCTTTTTCGATTCAGCATAACATTGAATTGGATATTTGCCATCAAAACAGGCACAGCAAAATTCTTCTCCGGCATCTCCAAAAGCTCGAAGCATACCTTCCTGACTCAAATAATGCAGCCCATCGGCTCCAAGCATCTGACGAATTTCTTCTGTGGAATGCGTAACCGCTATCAGTTCTTTTTCGTTGGTGGTATCAATACCATAAAAACAGGAGTGCATAACCGGAGGCGAACTAAGGCACAAATGCACCTCTTTGGCTCCCACTTCTTTCAGCAAAGTTACCAAATTGCGGCTGGTAGTTCCTCTAACCAAAGAGTCATCTACCATAACCACCCGTTTTCCGGCAATCGCTTCCTTAATGGGATTTAATTTTAATCTGACGGCCAGATCCCGCATATCCTGGGTTGGCTGAATAAAGGTTCGGCCAATATAACGATTTTTGGTCAAACCCTCTTCAAAGGGAATTCCGGATTCCTCTGCATAACCTCTGGCCGCCACTGTTCCTGAATCCGGCACTGAAATGACCACATCAGCTTCCACCGGATATTCCCTGGCTAACTGATGCCCAAACTCCCGCCGGGCTTTGCTGACATTAAAACCATCCAGGGTGCTGTCCGGACGAGCTAAATAAACATATTCAAAAACACAGTGTTTTTTATGAGGAGGCGTCAGGGTTGCAATACTGTGCAGTCCCTGCTCATTAATTACAATAATTTCTCCCGGAGCCACATCACGCACAAATTTAGCCCCGATGACATCTAAAGCACATGATTCGGAAGCTACCACATAGCGGCCTTCTCCCAATGTACCATAACAAAGCGGATGGAAACCATACCGATCCCGAACGGCCAGCAAAGTATCTTCAATCATCAAAGTCAGGCAATAAGCCCCTTTCATATCGATCATACTTTTGATTAAGGCATCTTCCAAAGAACCCCGACTGTAGCGGGCAATCAAATTAGCTACTAATTCACTGTCCGTATTAGTTTGAAAAATAGATCCGCTTCCAGCCAGTTGAGTCCTCAATTCCGCTGCATTAACAATGCTGCCATTGCTGCAAACTCCCAAAGTACAGTTGGCACATTGAAAGACTAAAGGCTGAGCTTCATATGGATTAACCTCTACTGAAGAATAGTTGACATGCCCCAAAGCAAGATGACCTTTTAATTCTGCTAAATTATTGGTGGTAAAAACATCAGAAACCAACCCTGCTCCTTTTTTCAAAGTCATCTTTTCTCCATCTGAAACCAGGATTCCAGCACTTTCCTGTCCCCGATGCTGCAAAGCATAAAGGGCATAGTAAGTCAGTCGACTGATGTCCAGTCCTTTACCATAAATTCCAAAAACTCCACATTCTTCATGAACCTTGCCGACAAATAATTCATCATCTTTTGCAGGCATCTTCTTTTTCCTCCCCAGATTTTGTTTGTGGTTATTTCTGCTCCAGGTATTTATCTATTCCCAATTCCTGTAGTTTAGATGATTTTTCAGCCACTCCTCTGGCCAAACCAATCTTAAAAATCTGAATTTTTTCCTGAATTTTCGGATCATGGCTGCCAATAATCTGAGCAGCCAATATTCCGGCGTTTTTGGCTCCATTGATGGCTACTGTAGCCACCGGAATTCCGGAAGGCATCTGCACTGTAGCATACAAAGCGTCTACGCCCTGCAAGGCTCCGCTGTTAATCGGCACCCCAATAACCGGCAAAGGAGTCAAAGCAGCGATCACTCCGGCCAGATGAGCTGCCCCTCCAGCCCCGGCAATAATGACCTTCAAGCCTCGTTCTACCGCTGTTTGGGCATATTTAGCTGTCATTTCCGGAGCTCGATGAGCTGAAGAAATAACAATTTCATATTCCAGTCCAAACTTCTGTTCCAGCACTTCGGCCGCCGCCCGCATAATCGGCAAATCCGAATCACTGCCCATAACAATACCCACCAAGGGTTTATTCAAGTCTATCCGCTTCCTTTCCCTAAAACTCTTGTAAAATAAAAAAACAGGCAACAGGTTCACAGAGAAACCTACCGCCTGGGCTTTTATCCCTTAGGTGTAACTGATCAAAAAATCAGCTTGTGCCGCTTGGACCAGCCATTTGTCAAAAAATGCGGAACCCTAGACACACTTTCTCAATATTCGATCCTGCTTGAGTCAGAATCAGATATTTTCTATAATGCAATGACACTGAAAAAGTTTTCAACCATTAAATCGTCGAAAGCCCTTGCTTAACACTTCTATAATAAACTATCTTTTGACTTTTGTCCACAGAAAATCAGAGAAAACAGCTTAAAAGGGCTGCCAATTTTTAAAAATTGGCAGCCCTTTGTTTCAGCTTCTGATTAGCTGCGTAAAGCTGCTCCATATTTGCTGGCTAATTTATCTTGCAGTTTTTGCATAATCTGGTTGATTTCTTCATCGGTTAAAGTGCGATCTTCTGCTGAGAAGGTCAGGGAGAAAGCCAGACTTTGACAGCCCTCGGCTATTTGTCTGCCGGTATATACATCAAACAACCAGACTTTCTGCAAAAGCGAACCTCCATTCTGGTGAATAGTCTGGATAATATCGTCAGCAGAAATTGATTTTTCCACCACCAAAGCCAGATCTCTTTCCATGGCTGGATAACGGGGAATGGCCTGATAGGACACCCGCTCGCCGGACAGATCCAATAAAGCGGCAAAATCCAGAACCATAGCTACTGCTCTTTCTGGAAGCTGATAATTTTCACCCACTTCCGGATGAATTTCGCCTAAAATGCCCACAGGTTTTTTCTTAATTAAAATGCGGGCTGTCCGACCGGGATGCCAGGAAGGTTGATCACTGACGGCCTGTAATTGAAATTTATCAATATGCAGGGCTTGCAATAAAACTTCCAGAATGCCTTTTAAATAATAAAAATCATATTTTACCGCTGCTTTATTCCAGCCCTGTCTGGTTTTACCCATGGCTGCAATGGTCAGCATACTTTTTTCCAGAGGCTGAGTCTGATTGCTCTGGGGAAGATAAACCTTGCCCAGTTCAAAAACAGCCAGATTATTGATCTGCCGACTGCTGTTCCGCTGCAAAATCTGTAAAAGACAGGGCAGAGTTACCGTCCGCATTACTGAATGTTCTTCACTTAAAGGATTTTGCAGAGCAATCATTTGCCGAGCTGGATCGTCCGGAGATAAATTGATCTTATCCAGCCAGTCCGGACTGATAAAGCTGTAAGTTACTACTTCCCGGAAACCTAAAGCAGCCAGACGATCCTTGCACAGTCTTTCCGCCTGCTGAGCCACCGTTCTTTGTCCCGGCGTTCCCGCTCCATAGGGCAAAGTTGCTTTTATTTGATTATATCCTACCATGCGGGCAATTTCTTCTATTAAGTCTGCTTCCACCCGCACATCAGGCCGATGAGCCGGAACTTTAACCCAAAGTACCTCCTGCTCTTCTCGAATTTCAAAAGCCAGACTGTCCAAAATTTGACGGCACTGTTCCTGTTTCAGCTCCATACCCAGCAAATATTCCGCTCTTTGGGGACGAAACTTAATTTCCACTGCCTTAAAGGGTTGGGGATAATTATCGTCTTCTCCTTTAAGCGGCTTGCCGGCTCCCAGCTCCAGCAGCAAACAAGCAGCTCGATTGGCTGCATTCAAAGTATTGGTAATATCTACCCCTCTTTCAAAGCGGCTGGAAGATTCCGAACGCAAACCCAGCTTTTTGGAGGTTTTTCGCACACAAACCGGTTCAAAGACCGCCGATTCCAATAAAACTCTTTTGGTGTTTTCAGTTACTTCTGATTCCAAACCACCCATAACCCCGGCCACAACCAGCGGTTTTTCCGGATCGGCAATCAAAAGCATTTCTGAATCAAGCTGTCGTTCCACTCCGTCCAAAGTGGTCATTTTTTCACCATCTCTGGCTCGACGCACAATAATATGTCCATCTTTAACCTTATCATAATCAAAAGCGTGTAAAGGCTGTCCCATTTCCATTAAAACATAGTTGGTAATATCCACAATATTATTGATGGGACGCACCCCGGCTGCCTGCAAACGCTTTTGCATCCATTCCGGGGAAGGCTCTACTTTAATATCTGTAAACAATTTGCCAATATAGCGGAAACAAAGCTGCGGCTCAGCGATTTCCACCTGAACCCGTCCGGCAAAATCTTCAGTTAATTTGCCCAAATCAGTGGAAGGCCATTTCACCGGAACTCCCAAAGCAGCGGAAACTTCTCTGGCCACCCCCAGCATGGACATGGCATCCCCCCGGTTGGGAGTCAGCTCCAAATCCAAAATAGCGTCATCCAAGCCAATAACGGATTTAATATCCTGTCCCAAAGGAGTATCCGGAGCCAAAATCATAATACCTTCCGCCTGTTCCGGAGTCATGGTTGCCGGATCCAGACCCAATTCTCCGCCCGAACAAAGCATTCCATTGGAAGGAACACCCCGTAATTTGGAATTTTTAATGGTTACATCATTGGCTAATTTTGCTCCATTGACGGCTACCGGAACTATATCACCAACTTTAATATTGGAAGCTCCGGTTACAATCTGCAAAGGCTCGCCTTCTCCCAGAGTAATCTGACAGATTGTCAGGCGATCCGCATTGGGATGAGGAGCCGTTTCCAGAATTTTTCCCGTAAAAGCCTTGTCAATATAAGCCCCTGGTTTTTCGATTCCTTCACAGGTCAAGCCAGCCATAGTCAGACGGTCAGCCAGTTCTTCGGGAGAAATATCAATATCCACATAATCCTGCAACCATTTATAAGAAACCAACATGAATTTTTTCCTCCTTTCGACCCGGCCTAAAATTGCTGTAAGAAACGCATATCATTATCAAACAAAAGCCGCAAATCGTTAATATTATATTTTAACATGGCAATCCTTTCCACACCCAAACCAAAAGCAAAGCCAGTCACTTTTTCCGGATCATAACCGGCCATTTCCAGAACCCGGGGATGCACCATGCCGCAACCCAGAATTTCCAGCCAACCGCTGTTGGAACAAACCCGACAGCCTTTGCCGCCGCACATCCCGCAGGAAATATCTACTTCAGCACTGGGTTCGGTAAAAGGGAAAAAGCTGGGACGGAATTTGGTTTTGGTTTTGGAACCAAACATTTCTTTCAAAAAATGCTGCAAAACTCCCTTTAAATCCCCGAAAGTAATTCGTTCGTCCAGAGCCAGTCCTTCCACCTGGTGAAACATGGGGCTGTGGGTGGCATCATCGTCCCGCCGATAGACACGACCGGGAGCAATAATCTTTAAGGGAAGCTGCAATTTGCTTTTTTCCATGCTGTGAATCTGCACCGGCGAAGTTTGAGTTCGCAATAACAAATCCGAGCTGATAAAGAAAGTATCCTGCATATCTCTGGCCGGGTGTTCTTTGGGCAAATTCAAGGCTTCAAAATTATAATAATCGGTTTCAATTTCCGGGCCTTCCGCAATACTGAAGCCCAAACCCAAAAAAATATCCTCAATATCTCGAATCACTCTGGTTAAAGGATGAATACTGCCCAAATTGAAATTATAGCCCGGCAGGCTGAGATCTAATTTTTCTTCGGCTAATTGCAGCTCCCGCTGCTGATGCTTCAGGATCCGGCCTTTGGCTTCCAGTTCAGCTTCCACCGCAGCTTTCAATTCATTGACCATCTGCCCGATCACCGGTCGTTCTTCCTGAGACAGCTTGCCCATGCCCCGCAGGACAGCCGTCAGTTCTCCCTTTTTACCTAAAAAACGAACCCGTATATCATTCAACTGTTCCAAGTGGGAAGCCGACTTCAACTCGGAAGCAATTTTTGCTTTAATCTCCAATAGTTGGTTACGCACCAATAAGTCACCCTTTCTTAATTCAATCCACATCCCCTATGGAGAATGGCAGGAAAAAAAACGGGCGGAAGCCCCACTTGTTTTCAAAAACAGTGGTTTTTACGCCCCACGATTGTTTCTCACTTACGCAAAAGTGAGAATTTTTTTGCAGCACCAGAATAATCACCATATAAGAGCTTATTCCTTTTCAAGAACGGCTCGTCATCAATTCAAGGCCAGCTTGCGATAAATCATATAGGCATTTATCGAACCAGTAGCTTCAAATAATTTCCAAATCAAATCAGCGGTTAAAAGCATCTAACCACAACCTTTCGTATTTTCAGAACCCTTTATTCTTAATTATAACATAAGTTTTTAAGCAAAACAAGAAAATCAGGTCAAAAAAAGGCGAATGGTTTTAAAAGTATTGCCCGGATCTTTGCCGACAGATTTCATATAAAAAAATAGTGGTAGCCATAGCCACATTTAAGGATTCGGTTTTCCCCGGCATGGGAATATGTAAGGGAGACGCTTCAGCCAAAAGTTCCGGGGAAGGTCCACAGGCTTCACTGCCCAAAAGCAAAGCCATGGGTCGGGTTAAATCCTGCTGCCAAAGCACATTTCCGGCCTCCGGCATTCCCACCCAGAGTGGTAATTTTTTTTGAGCCAGTTGAGCCAGAACTTCCTCTTTTTCCATTTCCGCCTGAAAAGGCAGACGAAAAACCGAACCCATGCTGGCTCGCAGGGTTTTGGAATTAAAAATATCTACCGTGCCTTTGACCTGCCACAAAGCAGAAGCCCCCAAAGCGTCAGCCGTCCGAAAAATGGTTCCCAGATTGCCTGGATCCTGAACTCCATCCACAATGATAAGCAAAGGATTGTCCGCAAAACGCCAGGGGCGTTGTCCGGGCAGAGGAGCCAGAGCCACAATGCCCTGGGGAGTTTGGGTTTCGGCCAGTTGTCGGAACAGCGGTTCGGCCAATGTTACCAAACGGACTTTTTGTTCCTGCAATTTACCCAATAATTCTGCCTCCAGCTTGAATTCCGGGTGTAAAAAAACTGTTTGTAAAGGCCAGCCGCTCCGGAGAGCTTCGGCAATCAGCCTTTGTCCTTCCAGCAGGAATAAATTCTGTTTTTTTCTCTGTTTGTGATTCGTCAGTTTTTTCAGCTTTTTCCAGGTGGAATTTTCTATACTTTGAATTATTTCCATACTTGTCGCCGCCTACAGAAAAAACACGGCGTTTAGACCGTGTTTTCCCTGATTTATTTTTAGAGATTATCTTTAGCAATCTGAGCCAACTGAGCGAAAGCAGCGGCATCATTGACCGCCAGGTCAGCCAGCATTTTCCGATTGACTTCTATTCCGGCTTTTTTCAGGCCATTCATCATTCTGCTGTAATTGATACCATTCATGCGGGCAGCAGCATTGATCCGGGCAATCCATAATTTCCGAAATTCTCTCTTTTTGACCTTGCGATCCCGATAAGCGTAGGTCAGAGATTTTAATAATTGCTGCTTGGCAATCCGGTAAAGTTTGCTTTTGGAACCCCGATAACCTTTGGCCAGTTTCAGAGTCTTTTTATGTCTGTTGTGGGAAACCACACTGCTTTTGGATCGTGGCATATCTTATATCCTCCTAAATATTTCTGCTAGTACGGTAACATCCGCTGCAACTGGTTTTCATTAGATTTATGAGCCGTAATAGCTTTTCTCAAATTCCGTTTGCGTTTTCTGGTTTTCTTACCCAAAATATGACTGGCAAAACCGTGATGAACTTTAAAGCTGCCGGATGCAGTTTTTTTGAATCTTTTGGCTGCTCCCCGATGGGATTTAATCTTTGGCATTGTTATCCTCCTCTGACTTAATAACTTCTTCTGTTTTCATTTTGGCTTTATTCTTATTCTCAGCTTTGTTTTCTGCCCTGGGAGCCAAAATCATAATCATATTCTTTCCTTCAAGCTTGGGCTGTCTTTCAATAATGGCCTGTTCGGTCAAAACCTCCGCCAGTCGTTCCAGCAGCTGCTGCCCCAAAGCCGGGTGAACAATTTCCCGGCCTCTGAAGACAACCATGGCTTTTACTTTGTCTCCGTCTTTGAGAAAACGAGAAGCATTTTTGGCCTTCACATTAAAGTCATGCGTTTCAATGTTAGGCCGCATTTTTATTTCTTTAACATTAACAATCTTTTGTTTCTTGCGAGCTTCCTTATCTTTTTTGCTCTGTTCATATCTGTGTTTGCCAAAGTCCATAATCCGGCAAACCGGTGGCTTGGCTTGAGGGGCAATTTCCACTAAATCCAAACGCTGTTCTTCGGAAAGCTTCAAGGCTTCTTTCAAAGCCATAATTCCCAACTGATTGCCTTCTCGGTCTACTACCCGAACTTCTTTTGCCCGGATTTCCTCGTTAATTCGGATATCCTTGGTAATCTGGATCACCTCTCCTGTAATTCAACTCCTGACGCTCCCACGCTGCTGAAGCACATGGGGTTTACGCCCGTGAGCAATTTATAAAAAAAGCGGATGCCAAAAACATCCGCTTAAAAAAAGTCAAAATTAGTCTTCCAGACCTCAAGAACTGCGACTTCAAAAGTGCGTTGTTGGGTGAGAAGCGGATGCTTCTGCTTGATTTTCTCAGTTTAACATAAAAACATTTTTTTGTCAAACCCTAATTTTGCCTGAATCAGGTGAAATTAGGCAGCATTACCTGCGGCTTCCGTGATTGATGAACCCTGAAATTATTTCAGGGTGAAAGGCTTTCCTTTCACCCTGAGTTTGCAAACCCCAATTTTTTTACTGCTGCACAGCTTTAATTTTATCCATAAATAATTCTTCATGTCCTTTAAAAGACAAAACATATTCCGGGAAACCGGAGGCATAAGGAGCAATATCATATTGCTGGAAATAGAAAACCAGACCATCCTTGCTTAAATAATAGCTCATATTTTCCATATCATTCAAGCTGATGGAATCAGCCAGATAAGAATCCGGATCAGCCGCAATTTGACTGTTAAAGCCGTCCACAATTATATTATAAATCTGTTCTATGCCCAGATCCAGAATATCAGTCAAGCTCAGAATTTCTCCGGTGGCCAGATCATAGGTATTGCCCCAGCGATAAGTAGTCGGATGGGCTGCATTGGGACGAAAAATGCTGTCATCTTTTAAAACAGAAATAATGCCATTGTGATCATAGGTAATGTCATAAGTAACAGTCTGTCCTCCCGCATAATGAAGCTCGTTTTGGTCATAAAGGGCTTTGGCATCCACAAGCAAATCAGTATAGAAGAAATTAGTGCAGCTTTCATCAAACTGATGCTGAGAATTAAATACAGCAACCCCTGCTTCGCCATAAGTATCGACAATTTCTGGATAGTTGTATTCAAAAGTTCCCAGCAAAGTTCCGTCCTCAGCTTTTTCTTCCAGGCTTTCAGTATGGCTTATAATATTATGAGGCTGATCAAGCACAGGATCAGCAGGAGTGCTGGAATTGTCGTTAATAATAACGGTTTTGGCAGCTGCATCCCAGTCTACTGCTGCATTCAAAGCTTCGCTGACAGCTCGCACCGGAACCATGGTTCTTCCGTTAATAATCTGCCCCGGAACCTCCAGAGGATAAGTCTGGCCATTAACAAGCATTTCAGCCTGGTTAATGGTTAAGGATAAATTAAATCCTGTTTTGGCAGCCAGAACGGTTTTAGTTTCACTTATCCATTCCACATCACAGTTCAAAGCTTCAAAAATGGCTCGCATGGGAACCAGAGTTCTCCCTTCCTGAATCACCGGAGCCTGATCCATAGCCAGTTGTTTTTCATTTACAATGACTGAAATTTGATTATCAGCCAGAGCAGCGGAAGTCAGGGTTAATAAAAAGATCGCCAGAACAATGCTGACTTTTTTCATGACTAACATCTCCTTCAATAAATAATGCCCTGTTTAGCTTGATAAGCCTGATATAAATTTTGACAATATTCACTGTCCGAAAGTTTCATAACTTGCAGTTTGTTTCTGGCTTCACCCTGCAAAAAATCATAAATAAACTGATCCCTGAAACCAATCTTTTCCGCCTCAGCCAGATCATTGGCAAAATAACAAACGGAAATATTGGCCCAAATCATAGCTGCCAGACACATGGGACAGGGATAACCTGTAGCATAAAGTTCGCAGCCGCTCAAATCATGACTGCCCAGAACCTGACCGGCTTCCCGGATGGCTTTGATTTCCGCATGAGCCGTGGGATCGCAATCATGCAAAACCTGATTGCAGGCCACCGCTAAAACCTGATTATTTTTTACAATCACCCCGCCAAAAGGACCTCCGAGTCCGGCTTCCATACCTGCTTTAGCCTTTTCAAAAGCCAGCCGCATAAATTTTTGCTGCATTTTATCCATTCCTTTCCACTTCAATCATTATCCAAGGTTTTTGAAACAGGGTTAAATTCGTTTTTCCATAATTTCCGCCTGCAATTCTGCTTTAAATTCGGCTACTGATTTACTGCCCAAATCACCCCGGTTCCGGTGCCGAACCGCAATATTCCCGGATTCCACTTCCTTATCCCCCACCACCAGCATATAAGGGATTCTTTGATTCTGGGCTTCCCGAATTCGATAGCCAATCTTTTCATTTCGGGCATCCAACTGCACCCGGAAATTTTCCTGCAGCTGCTTAGTTATTTCCTGAGCATAGGCTTCCTGTTTTTGGCTGATGGGCAACACTACCACCTGCACCGGAGCCAGCCAGGCCGGAAAAGCCCCGGCAAAATGTTCAATTAAAATACCGATAAAGCGTTCAATACTGCCAAAAATAGTCCGGTGAATCATAACCGGGCGATGTTTCTGACCATCTTCACCCACATATTCCAAACTGAATTTTTCCGGCATCTGAAAGTCAAGCTGAATAGTTCCGCATTGCCAGGTTCTGCCCAGACAGTCAGTCAAATGGAAGTCAATTTTGGGACCATAGAAAGCTCCATCCCCCGGATTGATTTGATATTCCTTGCCGCAGGCCTTCAAGGCTTCTTCCAGAGAACTGGTAGCCATTTCCCAGGCCTCTTCAGAACCCATGGCATCTTCCGGTTTGGTGGATAGTTCTACATGGTATTCAAAGCCAAAAAGTTTGTAAAACTTATCTGTCAAATTGATAACTCCGATAATTTCTTCCTTAATTTGACTGGGCAGCATAAAAATATGAGCATCATCCTGAGTAAAGGTTCTCACCCGCATCAGACCATGCAAAGCTCCGGACATTTCATGCCGGTGTACCAGACCCAATTCACCCAGGCGGATCGGCAATTCCCGATAGCTGTGCAAATGCTGTTTAAAGACCAGAATTCCGCCCGGACAGTTCATGGGTTTAACCGCATAATCCAGATCATCAATTTTGGTAAAATACATATTATCCCGATAATGATCCCAGTGACCGGATTGTTCCCATAAAGAGCGGTTTAAAATAATGGGAGTTTTAATTTCAGCATAACCGGCCTTGCGGTGTTCTTCCCGCCAGAAATTTTCCAATTCATTCCGGACAATCATGCCTTTGGGATGGAAGAAAGGAAAGCCCGGCCCTTCCTCGTGCATACTGAATAAATCCAGTTCATGACCTAATTTGCGGTGATCCCGCCGTTTGGCTTCTTCAATCCGGAATAAATGTTCCTCCAGCATGGATTTTTTGGGAAAGCTGGTACCATAAATCCGCTGCAACATTTTATTTTTTTCATCGCCCCGCCAATAAGCTCCAGCCACATGAGTCAGTTTAACTGCTTTTAAATAACCGGTGGAAGGCAAATGAGGTCCAGCACACAGATCCAGAAATTCTCCCTGTTGATAACAGGAAATAACTGCGTCTTCCGGCAAACCCTCAATAAGTTCCACTTTATATTTTTCGCCCAGATCAGCAAAATTGGTCAAAGCTTCCTGTCTGGACACTTCTGTCCGGGTAAAGCTGCTGTTTTCCTTAACAATCTTTTCCATTTCCTGCTGAATTTTTTCCAGCTTTTCCGGGGTAAAGGGTTCATCTACATCAAAATCATAATAAAAACCATCTTCAATGGCCGGGCCAATGGCAATTTTAGCTTCCGGATATAAACGCCGCACAGCCTGAGCCATAACATGAGAAGAACTGTGCCGGAAAACCTTCCGGCCTTCCGGATCCTCAAAGGTATAAAAATTAACCTGAGCATCCTCCTGCAAAGGTGAGGTTAAATCCACCATTTGACCATTCACTGAAGCCACCAGAGCTTCCTTGCCCAGACGGCCGCTAATATCCCTGGCAATGTCTTTTAACAAAGTTCCTTCTGCATACTCCCGGACTGAATTGTCCTTCAAAGTTACCTGAAGCATAAAAAATTCCTCCTCTTCAATAAAACGGTACTGTAAACTTAAATGAAAATTGAAAACTCGCCATTCTTTTTTCAGAGGTATCTCCCAAAAAAGAGACGAGTTCTCATGCTAAAATCATACCAGATTTATTGTCCCAAATGCAATAACCAATCTGATTTTGGATGCGATTCCTGCCTGTTTACTTTACAGTCCCACTAAGCGAACTACTCCGACTTACAGAAGTCGGAGCTTCCTGCTTCAACCACTACTGCCTGGCTAACATAATCGTTAGCTCAAGTCTTACACAATGTCCACAAGCGTTAGGTTCGGCCGATTCCCAGCCTGCCATTTACATTATGACTATAACACTATAAATAATAAAAGTCAAGAAAATGCGTGTTTATCGCAATTCATCCCGCCACCTGCAGAGGCGGGGGATTTCTTACTCACGGCGTGTTAAAGGGGCTTTCCAGACAAGTGGAAAGCCCTT
>JAZRXK010000074.1:0-16818 GCA_045600185.1 Desulfocucumaceae bacterium | reverse complement strand
CGGTTCTGATTGTGCGTTAATTCAGGATTAAAAGAAAGGGTAAAACAGAAAACAACGAAATTTCCAACTGCTATATTTTTAAGTCATAATATAAATGGCAGGCTGGGGATCAGCCGAACCTAACGCTTGTGGACATTGTGTCAGACTTGAGCTAACGATTATGTTAGCCAGGCAGCAGTGGTTGAAGCAGGAGGCTCCGACTTCTGTAAGTCGGAGTAGTTCACATGCTATGATGCTGACGCAGCTGACACTCCTACCCTTGAAGGAGTGGGGTTCCAGGATACTAAATAACTTCCCTTACTTCCCGAAGAAAGCAGGGACTGATTGTTTTCCCCTGGACTTTCATTATCAATCATTCACAAGCAAATTGTCGGCTGAGAGCGGCAAATTGCTCCAGGCTTAAAGTTTCGCCCCGGCAATCCGGAGCAATGCCAGCCTGTTGAATCAGTCTGGCCAGGTGGGGCTTTTCCCGGCTGGGAAAAGCCCCCGCCAAAGCGTTCAGCAAGGTTTTTCTCCTTTGTCCAAAGGCTGCCCGAACTATTTTAAAGAGCAGTTCCGGATCTGCTGTTTGAACTGCTGGCTGAAGGCGGCGTTCCAAAATTAAAACGGCAGAATCAACTTTGGGCTGAGGTATAAATACTGTGCGAGGTACTTTAAATAAAAATTTGCTTTGGGCGTAGTAGTTAACCAAAACGGATAAGGAACCATATTCTTTGGTGCCGGGGCTGGCTGTCAGGCGTTCAGCCACTTCTTTCTGAACCATAATTACCATGGACTGCCAGTTAATCCGGCTGGTTAAAACCCGGATCACCAGAGGACTGGTGACATAATAGGGCAGATTGCTGATAATTTTTACTTTGCTTTCCAGACCCAGTAAATCTGCCAAATCAATTTCCAAAGCGTCTGCCCAGAACAGCTTGACCGTGGGAGGCAAGGTCTGCTTTAGAATCGGCTCCAAACGCCGATCTTTTTCAATCGCCCAAACCGGGTTTTCTCTGGCCAAAGCTGTAGTCAGAACTCCCAGTCCGGGACCGATTTCCAAAACGGTTTCTTCCGGCTGGAGATTGGCAGCTTGAATAATTTTTTCCACAATATTGCGGTCAGCCAAAAAGTTTTGACCCAAACCTTTACGGCAGCTAAAAGCAAATTTCTGCATTATTTGCCGGATAACTGCCGGCGAGGTTAGATCCTGCATATAAAATTCCTCCTGCTTAGTACCAGACTTCCCGGCCATTTTCTACCGTAAAGTTGTGCCCGTTGGTTGCTTCCATAACCTCATAATAAGCCCAGTAATCGGGAAGACAGTCTGTAAAGCTGTTGGATAACTGATGCTGATTGATATAATTTTGATCTGCTTTCCGGCCTAAAATGTTATTCATCAAAGCAGCCGTTTCAGCTTTGGTAATATTGGCATTGGGTTGGAAAGTTCCGTCCTGATAGCCGGTAATAAAGCCCTGAACAGCAGCCGAGTTAATGGCTGCGGCGGCCCAGTAGCTGTCCGGGACATCTGAGAAAATATTGCCTGCAGCCGGTACCGATTCATGAAATTTACTGATTAAAGTTACAAATTCAGCTCTGGTTATGGGTGCATTGGGTCGGAAAGTCTGATCATCATAGCCTTTCAGAATTTCCCAGTCTTCCAAATAGTTAATGGCTGGAGTGTACCAGGCATAGTCAACTATATCCTTAAAGCTTCCGATATAAGCCTGACTTTCATTCAGAGCCTCATCTGATACCCCTGAAAGCAGGGCTAACATCAAGGCTACTTCCGCTCTGGTAATGGCCTGATTGGGAGCAAAGGTTCTGTTTTCATAACCGAACAAATAGGCCATATGTTTGTCTTTGATTAAATCCGGAATTGTGTTGGCTTCCACAATTTTCTGATTGGCATCAAGCAGGCTTTCCGGCGTGCTGGAAGAAATCGAAGAAGACTTCAGAGGATTGATATAAGTTATGGGCTGATAGGGTTCTCCGGTATCAGTGAAGAACAAGCCTTCAGGTGAGACGGTAATTTTATAATAATCATAAACCAAATCAAAAAATTCAGTTCCGCCAGTTTGATTTAAGATGTATTCTCCAGATGGGACTTTAAATTCCACCTGTCCGTTTTTGTCAGTAAATTTTTGATAAACAGTATCTTCCTGGGAAGTCAAAGTCAGAACTGCTCCGTCCAGAGGCTTGCCATCTACACCTTTAACATAGACCAGCACTGAATAAAGTTGTTCAGGGTTAATTTCATCTTTTAAAATCTGGTTTACAAAAGTTACCGGTTTATAGGCTTCCAGGGTTGTATCTGTACTGAGAAAAACTCCTTCGGTGTTCAGAACAATCGTATAAGTGTTTCTGCTTTTTTTATAACCGGTCGGGGCTTCGCTTTCCGACAGAGTATAACTTCCGTTGATAGCTGTGAAAGTAACCATGCCTTCGGCATCAGTGGCAGCTGTATAGGTTTTTCCTTTGCTCTCCAGCTTCATTTTGACTCCGGCAACAGGCTGGTTATTGTCATCAAGGACATAAGCCGAAAAAGAGCGTTGTTTTCCGGCAGGTTTTTCGGATTCATTGATAAAGGTAATAGTTTCATAATCATGGGTGCGGTAAAAATCTTCGTCGCTCAAATAAGGTGTGGAAGCTTTAATCAGAATATAGTATTTCTCCTGAGCTGCTCGATAACCATCTGGAGCCTGGTTAACCGTTACACTGTAATTGCCGTTTTCCATTTCAAAATAAACTTTGCCGGATTCGTTGCTGGTTGCCTGCTGCCAGGTTCCATTGTTTTCCCGCAGAGCTTCCACTACCACTCCGCTTACGGGCTCCTGATTGGAATCAACGCACAGAATATCCACAATGCAGCTTTCATCGGCCATGACCCAGGGCATAACGGAAATCAGCAGCAGGAAGCTTAAAACTACAATTCCCAATTTTTTAGGCATTCAAACTCAACCCTTTCCATATAAAAGATTAGTGTTCCATACTTCTTTAGAGTCCGAATTTTTCTTTTCAGTTCCCGTTTTGCTTGCAGGAAAATTGGCCTGATTAGCGATATTGAATAGCCGCTTTCACAAATTCAGCAAATAAGGGATGAGGACGGTTGGGGCGGGATTTAAATTCCGGATGGAATTGAGTACCTACAAACCAGGGATGATCCGACAATTCAATAACTTCAACCAGATTTTTTTCGGTATAATTGCCGCTGAAAATCAGCCCGGCAGCTTGCAGCTGGCTGCGGAAGTCATTATTTAATTCATAACGATGGCGATGGCGTTCCTGAATAAGCTCCTGCTGATAGGCTTTTTTAACCTGGGTATTTTCTTTTAAATGGCAGGGATAGGCTCCCAGCCGCATGGTTCCGCCCATTTTGCCCAGATCCTGATCCGGCAGCAGATCAATAACCGGATGCGAGGTTTGCGGATTAAATTCGGTGCTGTTGGCATCCTGCCAGCCCAGAACATTCCGGGCATATTCGACCACTGCCAGCTGCATACCCAGACAAATGCCCAAATAAGGAACTTTATTGATTCTGGCAAAATTGATGGCTTTAATTTTGCCTTCAATGCCTCGATCTCCAAAGCCTCCTGGTACTAAAATGCCATCGGCTTCCTGCAATAATTGTTCGGTGGGCTGTTTTTCCAGATCTTCTGCGTTAACCCAGTTAATGTGCATAATTTTGCCATGCTTTAAAGCGGCGTGCCGCAGGGACTCAACCACGCTGAAGTAAGCATCCGGCAGAGCCACATATTTGCCGACCAGAGCGATTCTGACTTCTCCGTCCGGATGGTGCATTTTGTCGATCATGGATTCCCATTCCTGCAAGTCCGGTTCACTGCACTGCAGCTTGAGCAGAGAAATAGCTTTGGCAGCCAGACCTTCTTTTTCCATGGCCAGCGGCACTTCATAAATAGACCTGGCATCCAGAGCCTGAATAACCGCGTCTTTATCCACATTGCAGAATAAAGCGATTTTTT
The DNA here is from genome assembly GCA_045600185.1 of Desulfocucumaceae bacterium. Taxonomy (GTDB): domain Bacteria; phylum Bacillota; class Desulfotomaculia; order Desulfotomaculales; family Desulfocucumaceae; genus CATZDY01. Next base: position 12,856 of record JAZRXK010000074.1, on the reverse strand, counting down.
CCACAATGTCCGAAGAAATTGCCTTCTCAGTGCGGCAAACAATAATATCCGGCTGAATTCCAATGCTTCTTAATTCCTTGACGCTGTGCTGGGTGGGCTTGGTCTTCAGTTCGTTAGCCATTCGCATATAAGGAATCAGGGTTACATGAATATAAATGACATTTTCCCGGCCTTCTTCCCGGCCAAATTGCCGAATGGCTTCCAAAAAGGGCAGGCTTTCAATATCTCCCACAGTACCGCCAATTTCGGTAATGACCACATCAGCCTGCTGTTCCGATTTAACCTGCCGGATATGATCTTTAATTTCATTGGTGATATGCGGAATAACCTGAACAGTGCCGCCCAGATAGTCTCCCCGGCGTTCCTTGCTGATGACCGAATAATAAATTCCGCCTGTGGTAATGTTGCTTGCACGGGTCAGGTTGACATCAATAAAGCGTTCATAATGCCCCAGATCCAAATCAGTTTCGGCTCCGTCCTCAGTGACAAAAACTTCGCCGTGCTGATAGGGACTCATGGTGCCGGGATCAACATTGATATAAGGATCCAGTTTTTGCAGGACTACCTTTAAGCCACGACTTTTCAGCAGCCTTCCCAAAGAGGAAGCTGTAATACCTTTTCCCAGAGAAGAAGCTACTCCGCCGGTTACAAATATATATTTAGCCATTTTTCTCCAACCTTATTATAAAATTATATAAAATAAAAGTATTTTCAAAAAGTCTGTTGAATTATATTTACATACTTTCCGGAGCCAAAACCCCAATCAAGCCCAGACCATTAGCCAGAACAATGCGGGCAGCGGCAATCAGGATTAAGCGAGCCTGCATGATTTCCGGGCTTTCTCCTTTGATCCGGTGTGCATTATAGAAGCTGTGGAACAGTCCGGCCACTTCATGCAGATAGTGAGTCAACCGATGCGGAGCCAGATCTCTGGCGGCCAGAATGACTTCTTCCGGGAAATCAGCCAGCTTGCGAATCAATTCCAGTTCGGCTGGAGCCTGCAAGGGCTTTAATTCTTCCAAAGCGGCGGTTTGAGGTGTCGGAACTTCCAACTGCCGGAAAATGCTGCAAATTCGGGCGTGAGCATATTGCACATAATAAACCGGATTATCATTAGTGTGGCTTTTGGCCAAATCCAAATCGAAGTCCAAATGACTGTCTGAGCTTCGCATAACAAAGAAATAGCGGGCAGCATCCTTGCCTGCTTCTTCCACCAGTTCGTCCAGGGTGACAAACTGGCCGGTTCGCTTGCTCATGCGTACCAGTTCTCCCTTTTGGTAGAGCCGCACCAACTGCATTAAAATAACCTGCAAGGCTTCCGGATCCAGTCCCAAAGCCTGAAGGGAGCTTTTCATGCGGGCTACATGACCATGGTGATCTGCTCCCCAGATATTGATTACCCGATTAAAGCCCCGTTCAAATTTATTCAGGTGATAAGCAATATCCGCTGCGTAATAAGTGGGCAGGCCATTTTTGCGAACTAGAACTTCATCTTTTTCCAGACCCAGAGCCGTACCCTTAAACCATTTGGCTTGATCTTTTTCATAAATATAACCATTTTGTTCCAGCTTTTGTAAAGCAGCCTGAACAGCTCCGGAGTCATGTAAAGACTTTTCGGAAAACCAGACATCATATTGTACTCCAAAATTAGCCAGGGAATTTTTAATTTTGGTCAGCTTTTCTTTTAAAGCATAGTCCACCATAATTTTGCGGCGAATTGCCGGATCTTCCTGTAAATATTGCTCGCCAAACCGGGCGATAAAACCCTGCATGGTGGTAATAATATCCTGACCATGATAACCTTCCTCCGGAAATTCCACTTCCTGCCCCAACAATTCCAAATAACGGGCTTCCAGAGATAAGCCGAAGTTTTCGATTTGGTTGCCGGCATCATTGATATAGAATTCCCGGCTGACGGCAAAACCGGCAAATTCCAGAACAGAAGCCAGAGTGTCTCCCAGGGCGGCACCTCTGGCGTTGCCCATGTGCAAAAGTCCGGTGGGGTTGGCACTGACAAATTCCACCTGCACTTTTTGCCCCTGCCCCAGATTGGAACGGCCATAATCAGCTTTTTCAGCTAAAATTCGGGGTAAAACTGCCAACATCCATTGAGGCTGCAAATAGAAATTGATAAAGCCGGGTCCGGCAATTTCAATTTTGGTCAAAGGCAGTTCGGGCAGCTTATCCACCAGAATTTCTGCAATTTTGCGGGGAGCCATTTTGGCTGGTTTGGCAGAAAGCATGGCCAGATTGGTGGCAAAATCTCCATTTTCCTTTTCTCTGGGAATTTCCACCAAAAATTCCGGGGCGGCAAAAGAGGGTAAAAGCTTCTGATTTTGAGCTTCCTGCAAAGCCTGCTTGAGGCTGTTTTTAATTTCCTGCCGGATTTCTTCTATCAAGCTGCTCACTTGATCAATCTCTCCTTTATTAAACAATTTTTTAAAAAACAGGCTTTTCGGCCTAAGCTCCGAAAGCCAGAGAAGTTTTTCCATTTTGTTTTATTGTAACATACATAAAATTCTTTTTCCAGTCCTGACAAAGACTTATTTTGCAAGTATGCCGACAGACCTGAGAAAAAGGGAAAATAAGCGGGAAAAGAAGCCATTACAGCTTCTTCTTAAAATTCGTCTGTTTACTACTTCCAGTGAAGATAATAAAGGGATTGATACAAATAAATTTTTTCCACAAATTTGCGGGTTTCTTTGTAGGGAATATGATTCAGATTTTCCCGGCTGCCATCCCAGGTTCCGGAATCCAGCCATTTTTCCACATTGGCTTTACCTCCATTATAGGCCGCCAAAGCCAAAGTCAAATTATTATTAAATTCCTTTCGCAGATAGTTTAAATACCAACTGCCCAACTGAATGTTATATTCCGGTTCATACAGGCGATCTGCACTGAAATTGCCCAGACCGCTTTTTTCGGCAATCCAGGTTCCGGTTTCCGGCATAATCTGCATCAGTCCTCTGGCTCCGGGACTGGAAAGGGATACGGGATAAAAATTGCTTTCGGTTTTAATAACCGCTGCCAATAGTTCCGGTTCCAGGTTATAATTCTCGGCCTGTTGTTCAATAATTTCCCGATAAGGAGTTTCCTGGATTAAAATACTCAGTTTATCCCAATTAAAAACAAATAAAAGAAGCAAACTGATGAAGATTAAAACCAGCAGTCCATGATGCTTTTTTCGGTTTCTGGCCAAAATTTCCACTTCCTTTTATTTTATCCGGAGATTTCCTGCCAAATCTTTTTAAGCTGCGGCAATAAGGCGGCCTGACTGCCGTTGTTGTCTATAATTCGGTCGGCCTTTGCTTCTTTTTGCTCCTGCGGCATTTGGGCGGTCAGGCGTTGTTTGGCTTCCTTGAGGGAAAGCTGGTTGCGGAATTGCAGGCGGTCAAGCTGAATCTGCGGATCAACTTTGACCAGCCAGACTTCCTCCACCAGATAAGTTAAATTACATTCAAAAAGCAGGGGTATTTCCAAAATTAGAATGGATTGAGGCTTGGCCAGGGTAATAATTTCCTGTAAGCGTTCTTCAATCAATGGATGTAAAATCCGATTTAATTGTTCCCTTTTTCCCGCATCATTAAAAATAATCCGACCTAAACAGGCTCGATTTAATTTGCCGTCAGACTGCAGGATCTCCCGGCCAAAGCTTTGCACCACCAGAGCCAAACCCTTGCTGCCGGGTAAAACCACTTCTCTGGCAATTTGATCCGCATCAATTACTCTGGCTCCCCATTGAGCCAGAATAGATCCGATCAGACTCTTGCCGCTGGCAATATTGCCGGTTAAACCAATAATCATTTTTCCGCTCCCTGACAATTCGGACAATAAAAGGTACTGCGACCGGCTATTTTAATTTTGGCAATTTCCTGCCCACAGCGGGAACAGACCTTTTGAGCATAAGCCTGCAAATATTCCTGATTACTGCCTGCTTTACCCTGTCCATTTACATAATTTTGAATGGAGGTTCCATTATGTTCAATGCCGGACTGCAAAACTGAACGAATGGCTTTGGTTAAAGCGGTCAGTTCCGGCAGGGTAAGGCTTTCACCGCTTCTTTGGGGATTTATGCGAGCCAAAAATAAAGCTTCATCTGTATAAATATTGCCCAGTCCGGCCACAATATGCTGATCCAGCAATAAAGATTTAATTTTGCCTTTTTTTCCTTTTAATCCTGCCTGTAAAACGGCGGGGGTAAAGTTTTTTTCCAGAGGTTCAACGCCCAAATCTTTCAGGCCGCTGACCTGCTTCAGATGATCCGAATCAGTTAAAATAATTTTGCCAAAACGCCGAATATCTGTATAACGCAATTCCATATTATTACTTAATTTCCAAATGAGGTGAGTATGTTTGGGCAGGGGAACTGAAGGCGGCTGGCAGGTTAATTGGCCGGTCATGCCCAAATGAATGATCAAAATCAGATCCGAACTGATTGACAAAAGCATATATTTGCCCCGGCGTTGCAGATGGTGAATGGTTTGCCCGCTCAAACGCAGGGTAAATTTCTCCGGATCACTTTGTTTAATTAAACTGCTGCGATTAACAATGACCTGCTGGATAACCTGTCCTTCCAGATAAGGCCGCAAAGAACGAAGAATGGTTTCCACTTCTGGTAATTCCGGCATAATTTCAACTCCCTGAAAATATTTTAAGTTCGCGGTTTAAATTCGCTCATCTGGTTCCAATTATAACCTGTTTTCAAATCAGCGACCAGAGGCACTCTTAATTGAACCACCTGTTCCATTTGTTCCCGTACCAGAACAGCCACCTGATCCAATTCCTCCGGCCAAACCTCCAAAATCAATTCATCATGTACCTGCAAAAGAATTTGACTTCGCAGTTTTTTCTCCTGCAAAAGCCGATAAATATTCACCATGGCCTTTTTAATCAGGTCGGCGGCTGTTCCCTGAATGGGGGTATTGACAGCAGTTCTTTCTCCCAAAGCACGGGTGATCTGATTGCTGCTCCGGATTTCCGGCAGATAACGCAGACGATTAAACAAAGTGCGTACTTGACCAGTGGAGGAAGCCTGTTCAATGGTTGCTTCAACAAAGGCTTTAATGCCCTGATAGCGGTTAAAATAGTCGGCAATATATCTTTGGGCTTCCTTGAGGGAAATATTGGTATCCTGAGCCAGTTTATAAGCTCCCATACCATAAATAATGCCGAAGTTAATGGCTTTGGCCTTTTTTCGTAAATCCGGACTGATTTCCTCCACTTTGAAAATTTCGGCAGCGGTTCGGGTGTGAATATCCTCTCCTTTTTGAAAAGCTTCCATGAATAAGGAATCCTGGGACAAATGTGCCAAAATTCGGAGTTCAATTTGCGAATAATCAGCCGACAAAAGCCAGTTGCCGGCTTGACGGGGCTGAAAGGCTTCCCGGATTTCCCGTCCCTGACTGGTACGGACTGGAATGTTTTGTAAATTAGGATTGGAACTGGAGAGGCGGCCGGTGGCAGTAATATTTTGATGAAAAGTAGTGTGCAGAAAGCCGGTCTTGGGATCGGCCAGAGGCGGCAGACCATCAACATAGGTATTTTTTAATTTGGCCAAAGCCCGATACTGTAGCATCAAGCCTGCTACGGGAGAGATCTGAGCCAGTTTCTCCAAAACATTCGCCTGGGTGGAAGGGCCGGTTTTGGTTTTTTTAATAACCGGCAGACCCAGTTTATCAAATAAAATTTGAGCTAATTGTCTGGGCGAATTCAGGTTAAAGTTTTCCCCGGCTAAAAGGTAAATATCCTGAGCAATTTGTTCAATCTGCTGTTCCAGTCCCCGGGAAAGATCCTGCAGATAATTCCAGTTTACTTTAATACCGGTTAATTCCATTTGAGTCAGTACTTCAATTAAAGGGTGTTCAATTTCCCAATACAGCTCGGAAAGCTGCATATCCTGAAGTTTATGCAATAAAATGGGGGTCATCTGACCAACGGCTTGAGCTTGTTGCAGCAGGGATTCCGGAAAGCTTTTCGCAGGAGAAGCAGCAGCAAATCCCGGCAGAACTTCCAAAGCCGTTGTCAGCCATTGTTCCGGGGGACGGGAGGGATTGAGCAAATAAGCTCCGATGGCCGAATCGAAGGCTGGATTTTGAATTTTTAAATGAAAAGGAGCCAAAATATGAGCCATTTTTTTTAAATCCCAGCCGCAAACGGGAGCCTGAGCCAGAAATTCTTGACAAGCGGCCTGATTTTCTGCCCTCAGATCAACTAAAAAGCTTCTGTCTTCCTGCCAGAAGGCCAGCCATAATTTTTGACTTTCCGGCTCCACTGCTGCCGCCAGACTCCAACGGCCTGATTCGTTAAGAACAGGAAGTTCGCTTTGCCAGATCAGGGGTTCGTCAATCACCGCAGCCGCAGGCAAAAAACGCTTGAGGTGGGTTTTAAGTTCCAGTTGCTGAAACAAAGGCTGGACTGCTGCATAGTCTGGATATTGCCAGGCCAGTTCTTCCATCTCAACCTGCAGGGACAAATCCCGAACAATGGTGGCCAGTTTTTGAGAAAGCACAGCCTGTTCTCCATATTCCGCCACAATCTTTTGTAATTTGGGGGTTAATTCGTCCCGATGAGCAATAATTTCTGCTAAAGAACCATATTGAACCAAAAGCTTAGTGGCGGTTTTGGGACCCACTCCGGGCAGGCCGGGAATATTATCCGAAGCGTCTCCGCAAAGACCTTTGTAATCAATTAACTTTTGAGGTTCAAAGCCAAATTTTTGCTGCACGGTTTCGGGAGTATATTCCAAAACTTCCCGGATTCCTTTTTGAGTCAGCAAAACCCGGGTTTGTTCTGACACCAGCTGCAAGGCATCCTGATCTCCGGTGACTATTAAATTAAACCACCCTTTCTGCTCCCCAATTCGGCTTAAACTGCCAATCAGATCATCAGCTTCATAATCTTCCACTTCCCAGACCCTGACCTGCATGGTTTGCAGCAATTCTTTTAAAAGTGGGAGCTGCTGCCGCAATTCGTCCGGGGTGGGCTTGCGTTTGCCTTTGTAGTCGGCAAAAAGCCGGTTGCGAAAGGTCTGTCGGGATTTATCAAAACAGACGGCAATCAGCTGAGGTTTTCTTTCTTCCACCAATTTAAAAAACATATTTAAAAATCCCTGCAAAACATTAGTCGGAACCCTTTGCGAGGTAAACATGGGGGGCAAAGCATAAAAGGCTCGATAGGCCAGAGAATTACCATCAATAATTAAAAAATTCGTCATTTTTTCAAACACCTGCCTGCAAAATTTTACTTTTGAATACTTCCCTAAAGGCAGGAAATAAACCTGCTCTATGGAATAATTTAATTTTACAGAAAAATTCAATTAAGAAGGGAAAATTATAATGGAGTGGATAGGAACAATTATCCAGGTGATCAGCGAATGGGTGATTGAAGTAATCACTTATTTGGGTTACTGGGGTTTATTTTTTGGGATGGCTGTTGAAAGTGCCAATATTCCTTTGCCCAGTGAGCTGATTCTGCCTTTGGGCGGTTATCTGGTTTCAGTTGGAAAACTGGATTTTTGGGGGGCAGTTCTGGCTGGAACTTTGGGGGGAACCATTGGTTCTGTTTGTTCTTATTGGCTGGGAGCCTTGGGAGGCCGACCCTTTTTATTGAAATATGGCAAATATATTCATTTCAAGGAAAGTCATCTGGATACAGCAGATCGCTGGTTTCATCGTTATGGAGAATGGACGGTTTTTGTAACTCGTCTTTTGCCGATTATCCGTACTTTTATTTCCCTGCCAGCCGGAATCAGCCGAATGAATTTTGGCAAATTTGTGCTTTTTACTTTCCTTGGCTCCCTGCCCTGGTCGATTTTGCTGGTTTATGTGGGCAAAAAGCTGGGTGACAACTGGGAGACTATTGGAGTGTATTTCCATAGAGCCGATATTTTGATTGTCATACTTTTGGTGGTTGTGTTGGGAGTCTGTTTCTGGCGGAAATATCGTAAGAAAAAAAACGATTAAAAGCTCTGAAGGCCTGGATTTTTGAGTTCAGACCAGACTGAAGGTTAATCCGGTTTTTTTATTTTTATGGCAGGAAAAATAAAATCAATCCAGAATCTATTAAAGATCAAAACGAACCTGGAAAATCAAAAATTCTTTATAATTTTGGAGCGTAAAATCCGCTGCCTTCAGGTGGGGTGGGATAAGCCGATTTTGCGTAAAAGTAATTTTGGACGCTCCATAATAAGCAGGGGCGAGGTGATGGACACGCCTGTAAGAATAAAGGTTGCCTGCACAGCAGGTGGAGACTTGAGGATCGGACTTCTTAAACAGGGGCAAAGCCTCTTAAAGCCCATTGCCTGTGAGCAGTTCACATTCGCCATATTTTGAAGGAGGTCAAAATTTTGAAAGAACTTATGACTGGTAATCAGGCTATTGCTCGAGGAGCCTGGCAATCCGGCGTAAAAATGGGCGTTGGCTATCCCGGTACTCCCAGCACTGAAATTTTGGAAGAGTTTTCCAAATACGAAGATATATATGCAGAATGGGCTCCTAATGAAAAAGTTGCATTGGAAGTAGCCATCGGAGCTTCTGTAGCCGGAGCCCGTTCCATTGTTACCATGAAGCATGTAGGAGTCAATGTAGCGGCAGACCCTTTGCTGACCGTTGCCTATACCGGAGTTAACGGTGGATTGATTTTGGTTTCGGCTGATGATCCTGGTATGCACAGTTCTCAAAATGAACAGGATAATCGTCATTATGCCCAATTTGCCAAAATTCCTGTCCTGGAACCTTCTGACAGCACTGAAGCCTTAAACATGGTTAAGGATGCTTTTGAAATCAGTGAAAACTTTGATACCCCGGTTATGCTGCGTTTAACCACCAGGGTGGCTCACTCCCAAAGCATGGTTGAATTGGGAGAAAAAATTGATATTGATCTGAAAGAATATCAAAAAAATGCTCCCAAATGGGTTATGGTTCCGGCCTTTGGCCGCTTGCGGCGGCAGCTTCTCAATGGCCGTCTGGAAGCTCTGGCCAGATTTGCTGAAACTTCCCCTTTGAACTGGCTGGAAGAAAAGGATAACAAGATAGGAGTTATTACCAGCGGGATCAGCTATCAGTATGTCAAAGAAATTTTGCCGGAAGCGTCCATTCTAAAACTGGGCTTTACCTATCCTTTGCCGGAGAAACTGATTAAAAACTTTGCTGCTTCTGTGGAAAAATTGCTGGTGGTGGAAGAACTGGAGCCTTTTCTGGAAAAACAAATCAGGCTGATGGGAGTAGAGGTAATCGGCAAAGAATTATTCCCTGATGCTGGAGAATTTTCTCCCACTTTGCTGCGGAAAAAGCTGGAGGAAGCCGGAATTCTGCCGGAAGAAAACAGAATCCAGCCGGAGCTGCCCGCCATGCCGCCTCGCCCGCCGATGCTCTGTGCCGGATGTCCGCACCGGGGAGTTTTCTATACTTTACGCAAAATGAATTTAATTGTCACCGGAGATATTGGCTGTTATACCCTGGGTTCAGCCGCTCCTCTGGAAGCCATTGATTCCTGTGTTTGCATGGGAGCCAGCATTGGCATGGCTCACGGCATCAGCAAGGTTAATCCCGAAATGGCTCAGCGGACTGTGGCGGTCATTGGCGACAGTACCTTTATGCACTCCGGCATTACCGGACTTTTAGATGTAGTTTATAATAACGGCAATGCTACCGTTTTGATTTTAGATAATCGCATTACGGCCATGACCGGGCATCAGGAAAACCCCGGTACTGGCAAAACTTTAATGCGGCAGGAAGCCCCGGCTGTCAATTTGGAAGCTTTGGCCAGGGCTTTGGGCGTAAAAATGGTTACTACCGTGGATCCCCTGAATTTGAACGAGTTGACTCAGGCCATTGAAACCGGTTTGGCGGCTGATGAACCTTCCGTAATTATTACCCGCCGTCCCTGTGCTTTGCTCAAAACCGTCCAGCGGCAAAAACCGGTAACAGTAGACGCAGAAGCCTGCAAAGGCTGTGGGCTGTGTCTTAAAATAGGCTGTCCGGCCATTTCCATGCAGAATAAAATAAGCTCTATTGATCCTGTTGCCTGCACTGGCTGTGGTTTGTGCCTGCAAGTTTGTAAGTTTGAAGCTTTAAGCCAGGATGTTGACAACAAGTAAAAAACTATCTGAATAAGTGTTGGTTTTTGCAATTTACTGGTATGGAATAATATAGGAAGGGATAGTTGGTTTAATGTGTAAAAAAATAGATGTCCTTTTGGTGGGCGTGGGCGGTCAGGGAACAATTCTGGCCAGCAAAATTCTGGCTGCTGCCGCCGGTCTTGCAGGCTATGACATTAAAATGTCCGAAATTCATGGTATGGCTCAAAGAGGAGGCAGCGTTTCCACTCAGGTGCGTTTGGGGGAAAAGGTTAATTCACCTCTGATCGAAGAAGGCAAGGCCGATATTATTCTGGCTTTTGAAAAAATGGAAGCAGTTCGCAGTCTGGCCAGCCTGAAGGAAGGCGGAGTTTTAATTGCCAATGATCAGGCCATTGCTCCCATAACTGTTTTGTCCGGGGCGGCTGAATATCCGGATAACCTCGCCGAATATCTGAACGAAAATGTGGAAAACTGTACTTTGGTGGATGCCGTTAAAATTGCCAGGGAATGTGGCAATGTTAAAGCTGCCAATGTGGTTTTGGTGGGTGTTCTGGCCAGCCGCCTGCCTTTTGACTTGAAGATCTGGCAGCAGGCTTTGGAAGCTCGGATTCCGTCTAAATTGCTGGAAGTCAATCAGGCTGCTTTTGAAAGAGGTTATAATTTATAAAAGAATAAAAGTCCATTTTATCTTCAAAGGTAAAATGGACTTTTGAATTTTATACCTGATCCGATTGTTTTGGTTTATCCAGATTGAGAGCAAGCTTTTCTTCCCGGCGTAAAGCTCGTAAGGCCAAAATCATTAAAATTACCGTAATAATAAAGGAAGTGCCTTCTGATAAAGGAGAAGTAATCCAGGCTCCAAAAAGTCCCAATTCATGATCCCCCATGGCAAGCAGAGAGGAAAAGGTTTGACCTATCCAGTTGCCTAAAGTGCTGGAGTCCGAAGTACCCCATTTAATTTTGGGCAGAACCAGCATCAAAGGAATAAAGATTAAGACTTGTCTGGAGAGGCTTAGAAAAGCTGACTGCACCGGCTTGCCTGTGGCCTGAAAATAACCGGCTCCCACAATCATAAAGCCAACCAGAGGAAGGGTACAGAAAAAAATAACCAAAGCTTCTGCCGCCATGGCAATCACCTGGGGATCGCTGGTAAACATTCTGGCCATGCTTTCCGCTTTCCAGCAAATTAAAACAAAGCTTAAAGTGGTAAACAGAGTGGCAAAAAAAGCAGCTCGATTAACCGTTCCGGTAACCCGGTTAAAGAGTCTGGCTCCATAATTATACCCAATAATTGGCTGAGCCCCCTGGTTTAACCCCACGACCGGAATAACCATCAAAGTGGACACGCTGGTTAAAATACTGATTACGGCTAAAGCTGAATCTCCACCGTAAAAATTCAGGGTTTGGTTCATAATAAGCTGTTGTACGCTGGCCGCCATTTGCATTAAAAAGGGCGGCAATCCCAAAGCAGCGATTTTTTTAAGCAGAGGTAAATAAATTCGCAGTCGCTTAAAGTTAAAACTGATATAAGCTCTTTTGCCGCAAAGGAAATTGAAAATCCAGAACAGGGAAATAAAGTTTCCCATCAATACTCCCCAGGCAGCTCCTTTAATTCCCCAATTAAACTGGACAATGAACAAATAATTGAAAAAAATATTTAAGAGAGAAGCCAGAATCTGGGTAGACATGGCAATGTTGGGATGTCCCTGCAAACGAATAAAGTTATTCAAACCCATGCTGGGACAGGCAAAAACCATGGCAAAGAAAATAATTCGCAGATAATCTTCAGCATAAGGCAAAATAGTGGGACTGGCTCCCAAAAAAATCAGAACATCATCCAGAAAAAAATTGCAGATTAAAGCTACAACCAAAGGAGCCACAAATAAAAGCAAAGTGGCCTGCCCCAACAGTTTTTCAGGGTCTTCCCGATTTTGCTGTCCCAGACGAATGGAAGCCAGAGTACAGCTGCCAATCCCGATCAGCATGGCCACTCCCATAAAAATAATCATGACCGGAAAGCCAATGGCTACGGCTGCCAAAGCATCTGCTCCTACTTCCTGCCCGACAAAAATTCGGTTAACAATATTTTGCAGACCATTGCAGATCATGCCAATAATGGCTGGAACCGAAAAAATAAATAACAGCCAGCCTAATTTGGCATCTCGAAATTTATTAACGCTTTGTTGAGTAGAAGATTGTGTTTCTTGTTCTTCCATTAAAAAAATCCTTTCTTAAAAAGTTGATCAGCAAAAAGTAAAACCTGTTCCTGCTGATTTCGGCCTTGCTTAATTAGACCTGGAAAGCCTTGATTTTTTAGGTTATCCAGGTGCTTTTTCAGCTTTCCCCTCAGGAGCTAACACCCATCACCTGAAGGCAATGATCCGAAAATATAAATGACCTGCTATAATATAAATAATTATACCATAACAGGTGATAAACGTGAACTACTCCGACTTATAGAAGTCGGAGCTTCCTGCTTCAACCACTACTGCTTGGCTAACATAATCGTCAGCTCAAGTCTTACACAATGTCCACAGGCGTATGAGTTTGGGCTATTCCATCCCTACTGTATATTTAGTTTTAGGCCACTTCAGTATGATTGTAACACTATAAATAACAAAAGTCAAGAAAACGCCGTGTTTATCCACGGAAATCAATTTTTGTAATTTGGGTAATTTGCATCGATAAAATTACCCTGCTTTTTGATATTTTAGGTTTGTTTTTTACTGATTTTTATCTATTGGATAAGTTTTGTCGACAAAAATAATCAAGATTGTT
>JAZRXK010000073.1:0-19309 GCA_045600185.1 Desulfocucumaceae bacterium | reverse complement strand
TCTGGAATACTGAAACGCCGGTTCTGGCTCAAATCAATGCCCATGATATAACGATGAATAGATTCAGCAGCAGCTTTACCTGCTCCAATAGCTGCAACTACAGTTTTAGGTCCGGTTACAGCATCACCGCCGGCAAACACACCCGGTACATTAGTAGCCAAAGTTTCTCTGTCAGCTACCAAAACGCCTCGTGGAGAAGCTTCCAGGGAGATATTTTCCAGATCAGGTTTTTGACCTACGGCCAGAATAACGGTATCTACATCAAGGGTAAATTCGCTGCCTTCAATGGCTACCGGACGACGGCGGCCGCTGGCATCAGGTTCACCCAGTTCATTTTGCAGACATTCAATTTGAGTTACCTGTCCTTCACCCAGAAAAGCTTTGGGGCTGGTCAGCATCCGGAAAATAATGCCTTCTTCCTTGGCACCTTTAATTTCCGCTTCTGCTGCGGTAATTTCAGCTTCGGTTCTCCGATAGATAATGCTGACTTCTTCAGCTCCCAGACGAACTGCGGTTCTGGCACAGTCCATAGCGGTATTCCCACCGCCAATAACTGCAACCTTCCTGCCTACGCTGACTTTTTCTCCCAAAGTCAGTTTTCTCAGGAAAGGCAGACCATGAGTAACTCCGGCCAAATTTTCGCCCGGAATATCCAAAGTGGTTCCTTTATGAGCCCCAATGCTCACAAAGACCGCTTTATAACCATCGGCCAACAGGCTTTCAGTGGTAAAATCAGTGCCTAATTTTTGATTGCACTTAATTTCCACACCCATTTTTACCAGTAAGTCTATTTCCATATCCACCCATTTCTTGGGCAGACGATATTCAGGAATTCCCACCCGAAGCATACCGCCGGCTACCGGCAGAGCTTCCAGAACAGTAACCTGATAACCTTTTTTAATCAACTGATATGCTGCCGACAAACCAGCCGGACCAGCTCCAACAACGGCAACCTTTTCATCCTTTTTAATTTGAACCGGTTCTGTTTCAAACTCCACAGCATTTTCATAAGCAAAATCGGTGGCAGCTCTTTTAAGAGCCATAATGCTGACCGGTTCATCAATTTTGCCCCGGTGGCAGGCTACCTGGCAGGGATGGGTACAAATTCGACCACAAGCTGCCGGGAAGGGGTTATCCCGGTAAATCAATCTCCAAGCTTCATCAAATTTGCCTTTTTTAATAAGCTGAACATAACCCTGCACATTAACTCCGGCCGGACAGGCTGCTTTACAGGGAGAAGTTCCTCTTTTATCAATTACAAAGGCATTGGGAAAAGCCTGAGCATATTTTTTGAAAACGGCTTTCCGCATATCCAGGTTCTGGTTATATTCATTGGGAACTTCAACCGGGCAGGCATCAGCACATTCATTACAGGCTTTACATTTATCTGCTTCAATATAACGGGGACGCTTCCGGATTTTAACCTTGAAGTTTCCGGGTTCGCCCTGGACATCCAAAATATCAGAGCAAGTATGGGAATTGATATTTAAATGCCGTCCACATTCTACAAGCTTGGGAGAAAGGATACACATGGAGCAGTCATTGGTAGGAAAGGTTTTATCGAGCATCGGCATAGTTCCGCCGATAGCAGAGGAACTTTCTACCAGATGAACATAATAGCCTGACTCTGCCAAATCCAGAGAAGCCTGAATACCAGCGATCCCAGCTCCAACAACCATAACCGAACCATTTTTATTTGTGTCCAATAGTCTCACATCCGTTCTAACTGGCTATATTTGAGCGTGAAAAGCGACCTCATTTTTTACTTAATTAAGGGCAAAGAAATGGGGTCGTTTTCACTCATTTGATTTTAAGCCATGTTTTATTTTTTTCTAACCGCACATTCATCCAGGATTAAAGCTCTGTCCATCAAAGCACACATATGTTCATTGGCCGATTGACCTTTGGTATCCGGATACCATTTGTTCAAATCGTTGAACTGATCCATGCAGTTGTGGCAGGGAACAATAACAATTTTGGCACCGGTAGCCATAACCTGATCGACTTTCCGTTTACCTTTGGCTTTCCGCATATCATTATATTCCGGCATAGCCATGGCACCGCCGCCACCGCCGCAACAGTAGTTCATCTTGCCATTGGGGTTCATGTCAACAAAGTTTTTCAGGAAGCTTCTGGCCAATTCTCTGGGTTCTTTCCAGACTCCTTCTTTCCGGGCAGTGTTGCAGGGATCGTGATAGGTAACAATTTCCGGAATAGCATCGGAATCCAGAACGATTGCACCTTCTTTTACCAGATCATTCAGCAGTTCCAGAATGTGCATCATGGGAATATGTTTTCCTTTCCAGAAGGTTCTTTCGCCCCATTTCATGCTCCGGAAAGCGTGACCACATTCGGTAACAACGAAGATTTCACAGCCCAGATCGGCAAATTCCTGCCAAACCGGTTCGGAAATACCAACAAAGTCATCATCCTGACCAGTGAACAAAGCAATATTGGTAGCATCCCAGCGTTTGGTACTGATGGTATAATCCAAATTGGCTGCATAGAACAGTTTCAAAGTGCTTTGCAGTTCGTTGGGATAGAATTTAATATCACGGGCGTTAAATCCATAGAAATACTTGGCACCCTTTTTATTAAGAGGAATTTCATAATTGGGATCGCCCAGTTCTTCTCTTAATTCATCCTGAATCCATTCCAGAGTTTCTTCGTAGTCAATCTGGTCAACATTCATCTGGTTGCCGGAAGACAGGTGTTCTCTGGCAATAGTCTGCAAATAACCGGGGATATGATCTTTATCCCGTGATTTGCCCCGAATTTTCCGTACCAAAGCCGCTACATTGATGTTCATGGGACATTCAATGGTGCAGCGTTCGCACATGGTACAATACCAAACATAAGGATCATTCCAAATTTCGTCTTTTAAGCCTAAAACCAGCTTCCGGACAAATTTGCGGGGGTCGTTGTCTTCGTGTACATCTGAAAACGGACAGCCAGCCGTGCACATTCCGCAGGCCAGGCATTGCGACCAGTCATAATTGCCCATCCAGTCAGCCAATTCTTGTCTAAATTCTGGATTTACATCCGCAGCAGTAATTGCTTCCATAAATCTTCAGGTCCTCCCCTCTCTATTTTGAATTGAAGCCGGAACAGGTTACTTTTAACCTTCCTTTTTTCAACCCAATCAGGTATCCGCTCCAAATTCAGAAAAAATCTGGAGCGGGATTATTTTAATATTCGCCGGGTAATTTATTTAATTCGGCTTTAGTAAAGACCGGGCCGTCCTTGCAGACATATTTATTGCCCACATTGCAGCGACCGCACATACCAATGCCGCATTTCATCCGGTTTTCCAAAGACATGATAATCTGTTCCGGTTTGAAACCGCATTTTTCCAGAACCGGCATGGTAAACTTAATCATAACCGGAGGGCCGCAAATAATGGCCACCGAATTTTCAGCACTGGGATTTACTTCACCGGTTACAGCCGGAACGAAGCCAACCCGTTTGTTCCAGCCGGGAGCTTCCCGGTCAATGGTGCAGACCAGTTCAATATCATCCCGTTTTTCCCAGGCTTCCAGTTCATCTTTATACAGCAGCAGACCGGGGTTTCTGGCTCCGTAAATTACGGTTAATTTGCCATAATCGGCACGGTGTTCCAGAATATAGGTGATCATTGCCCGCAAAGTTGTGAAAGCAAAGCCACCGCCGATAATTACAACATTTTTGCCTTTCATCAAATCAATGGGATAATAGTTGCCCAAAGGACCTCTAACCCCAACAATGGTACCTTCTTCCATAACCTGCAAGGCGGAAGAAACTACACCTACTTTGTTGACGGAAAATTTCAAATGTCCCGGTTCGGTCGGGGAGGAAGCGATCCCAAATGGAGCTTCTCCTTTTCCGAAAACACAGATTTCGGCAAATTGTCCTGGCATATAGGAGAATTCTTCTTCATCCTTTTTATTGAGAAATTCAAAGGTAAAGGTATGAATCAATTTGTCTTCAGTTTCGGTAAAGTTTTTCACCAATTTCATGGGAATCGGTAAGTATGGATTTCTGGCCATTATTGATCCCTCGCTTCCGACCCCTGAATATCTGCCAACATTTGTCTGATATCCAAATTAACGGGGCAATTCTTAATACATCTTCCACAACCTACGCAGGCCATGGCTTCAAAGTTATCTATGAAATATTTAAATTTGTGCATCAGGCGTTGACGCATCCGTTCTTTACCGCTGGTTCTGGGGTTATGACCGGAACCATGCAGAGTAAACAGAGGATACATGCAGCTGTCCCAGTTTCTGACCCGACAGCCGTTGCAGTCTTTGGCTTCGTCTACAATATCGAAGCAGTGACAGGTGGGACAGCTGTAAGTGCAGGAACCACAGCCGACGCATTTTTCATAAATGGTATCCCAAACCGGATTATCAAAACCCACATCCAGTTTTTCTTTTAAGCCATCCAGGTTAACTGTACAGCTAACCACAGCTTTGGCTTTAACATCAGCGGCAGCAGCCTGATCAGCAGCCTGAGCAGCTTCACCTTCCAGCAAGCCTTTGCCGGCTTCAGTCAAAACTTCTGCCAGATATTTATCACCCAAATCGGTTAACAGAATATCCAAACCTTCGACCGCAAAGGGACTTCCGCCCAAAGAGGTGCAGAAACAGGTGCTGGCCGGAGCATTGCAGCCAATTCCCACCAGAATGGTGTTAGCTCTTCTGGTCATATAGTAAGGATCTTCATATTTATCATTTTTAAAAACATTGTCCAGCAGCAACAGGCTTTTGGCATCACAGGGACGAAGGCCAAAGATTACCTTTTTGCCAGAATCAATACATTCTTCCAGATTGGCTCCTTCCTCGGTTACGCTGTATTGGAACAGCTTTTCGGTCTGAGGAAAAAGGATGCCTTTCGGCGGAATTTTGCTGTTTTGAGCAGAAAAATCAGCGTCGGCTCCGGATTTCAACTGCTTGAACAAAGAGTAGGAACCTTCTTTGACCGGAGCAAAAACCTGATATTGGGCAATCAATTTATCCAATAATCCGGCAACTGCATTTTTGCTAATTATCATCCTCTTTATCTCACTCCTTCACCAGGAAAGTTTCAGGATCGTCCACGCTGTAATCGGCCAGAGCCGGTTTAGCATTCAGAGCAATACCTGCTTCAAAATTAAACATGGCTTTAACTTCTTTGACCATCTTCCGAGTCAGACCCCGCAGGTTAATGCCCATGGGGCAAGCCCGGTCACAGGCTCCGCAGTCTACGCAGCGTCCGGCCAGGTGCAGAACCCGAACTGCCTGGAACATAATATTGTCGCTGACATTGGGAGCTTTGCCAATCCATTTCGGACTGGAGCAATCCACAAAACATTCATTGCAGTAGCACATGGGGCAAACATTGCGGCAGGCATAGCAACGAATACATTTGGATAAATCCTGAGCAATAATTTTGTTGCGTTCCAAAGCCGGAAGAGCTTCAAAAGCAGCTACATCGTCAAAATTACTTTCTTTGGCCGGCACTGGTTCCCCAATCAATTCATCATAAATAACCGGAGTTCCAAAACCACAGGTTTTGCAGGTATCATGATATAAATCATCAAGGCTGGCTTCCACCGAGAAATCCCGGCCTTTGAATACCATTACTTCTCCATTGGCTTCAGCTTCAATAATATCCCGACCACCAGCTAAATCGGCTGCTTTGTTCCGATCAATCATGCCTTTGCAGGGAATACCAATAATATACAGATTATCCCGGTTAATCTGATTTTCCTGCATTAAGGCTACAATAGCTCTGGCATCACAGCCCTTAGCTACCACAGCAATTTTTTCCGGTTTATTTCTAAGATAGTTAGCCAGGTTGTTTTCACAGCCATAATTCCAGGTCAGCAAGGAAACATCTTCCGCTTTTCTGATAAAGCAGGGAGTACCTCTCAAGGGCAGAGTACCTTCGGAAAAACCAACTACCATATCAACTTTGCCTTCAGTCAACAGTTTTCTGGCTGCTTCCTGAATAGCAGCAGTTATTTTTTGCATCCGCATTCACACCCCGCTTCACTAGGAATTAAGCCTTTGCTGGGACCGATCTTTTTAACTCTTTCGGTTACGCCAGTAACCACTTCGCCAAAACGACCGCCTTCCGCAGCGGAGACCCAGGAAAAATTGATTCTGTCTGATTCTACACCGATATATTCAATTAAGCTTTTCATCAAAGCAAATTTTCTTCTGGCCACATAGTTGCCGCTGGTATAGTGGCAGTCACCAGGATGACAGCCGGAAGTCAAGACTCCGTCAGCTCCGTTTTTCAAAGCTGTAAAAATGAACAGAGGATTCATCCGACCAGAACAAGGCACCCGGACAACCCGAATATTGGGAGGATACTGAATACGGCTTACGCCTGCCAAGTCTGCTCCCCCATAACTACACCAGTTACACAAAAAGGCAAATATTTTGGGTTCCCATTCCATATCTTAGTTTTCCTCCCTTCCTATAAAGAATTAACCATAGCCATAATTTGTTCGTTGGTGAAGCCTTTAATATTCAAAGCTCCGCAACGGCAGGAAGAGGAACAGGCTCCGCAGCCTTTGCATAAGGCTTCGTTTACTACTGCTACTCTTTCTTCCAAATTAACTGTAATTGCCTTGGCCGGACAAACAGCTTCGCAATTACCGCAGGCTACGCATTTGCGTTTATTGACTACTGCACATTTACCTTCAACCACAATGGCTTCCTTGGCCAAAACGGTGCAGGCACGAGAAACCGCTGCCTTGGCCTGAGAAATATTTTCATCCAGGGTTTTGGGAGCATGAGCAGTTCCGCAGACAAAGACCCCGTCCGTACTGAAGTCTACCGGACGCAGCTTCAGGTGAGCTTCCAGGAAGAAACCTTCGGCATTAAGCGGAACTTTGTACAGTTTGGACAAGTCCTTGTTGCCTTCTTCCGGAATCATGGCGGCGGCCAGAACTACCCGATCCGCTTTAATTTTAACCGGAACACCCAGAACATGATCGGTTACTACTACATCCAGCTTGTCGCCATCGGCAGTAACCTGGGGTTTATTGTTAACTGAATAACGAATAAAGACCACACCCAGACGACGGGCTTCGGTATAAGCTTTTTCGTGCATACCATAGGTTCTGATGTCTCGATAGAGGATAAAGACATTAGCCGAGGGATCCATTTTCTTAATCTGGATGGCCTGGTTAATGGACTTAGTGCAGCAAATCCGGCTGCAATACGGTCTGTCAGGTTCTCTGGAACCAACGCATTGCACGAAAACGATATTTTTATCTCCACCCAAAGAGCCTTCGGCTAATTGAGCTTCTTGTTGCATCAAGGATAAAACCTTATCATGCTGACCATTCAAATATTCGTTGGATTTAAACGGTTTGGCACCGGTAGCAATAATGGTTACAGCGTGCTTAATTTCCGTGCCGTCCTGCAAAGTAGAAGTAAAGTTACCTACGAAGCCACCGGCATCAACAATTTGACTGCCCAAATAAACATCAATTAAATCATTAGCTTCGATTTTGGCTTTTAAATCCGTGATATAAGCCCGAACATCTTCATATTCCATACCAAAACGGATCTTATTGCACCAGCCGCCCAGTTCAGCTTCTCTTTCCACCAGGCTGACCTTGAAGCCCTGTTCAGCCATATTCATGGCTGCGGTCATACCGGAAATACCACCGCCGATAACCAGAGCATCATGGTTCATTTCTACGGTAACAGGCTGAACCGGTTCCAGTAAGGCCGCTTTATAAACAGCCATTTTAACCAGATCCTTGGCTTTCTCGGTAGCTTCTGCCGGGAATTTCTGGTGAACCCAGGAGCAATGATCCCGAATGTTGGCCATTTCAAAGAGGTTGGGGTTTAAGCCGGCTTCTTTGATGGTATCCTGGAACAAAGGTTCGTGAGTTCTGGGGGTACAGGAAGCAACAACCACTCTGTTCAAATCATATTTGGCAATAGCTTCCTTAATCTGGTTGCATGAATCCTGAGAGCAGGCATAGGTTTTTTCTTCGGCACAAACTACACCGGGCAAAGTAGAAGCAAATTTAACTACTTCCGGCACATTAACTACACTGCCAATGTTAATTCCGCAATGACAGACAAAGACACCCATGCGGACTTTTTCGCCAATTACATCTTTTTCGGGGGGATATTCTTTTTTCTTAACCATAGTACCCCGAACTTCCGACAAACCTGCTGCAGAATCGGCGGCTGCGGCTGAAGCCTGCATAACGGTTTCCGGAATATCTCTGGGGCCGCTGAAAGCACCAGCTACAAAAATTCCGGGTTTGCTGGTACCAACTCCGGTAAATTCCGGAACTTTGGCAAAATTAAATTCATTTAATTCCACGCCCAG
The DNA here is from genome assembly GCA_045600185.1 of Desulfocucumaceae bacterium. Lineage (GTDB taxonomy): Bacteria > Bacillota > Desulfotomaculia > Desulfotomaculales > Desulfocucumaceae > CATZDY01. The sequence goes on along the minus strand of JAZRXK010000073.1, from coordinate 10,984 downwards.
CTTTTGAGCTAATTCAATCATATCTTTGGGAGCTTCCAGACCAATGGAAAGAACCGCCAGATCGAAATCTTCTTCTACAATGCTGCCATCTTCCAAAGAGTAACGGATATTGACATCACCGGTTCCGTTGATATTACCGGTTTCATCAACAGCCTGTCTGATTTCAAAGACTCTGGAACGAATGAAACGAACGCCGTTCTGATCCTTGGCTTTATCATAGTACTTTTCAAATTCCTTACCATAGGTACGCATATCCATATAGAAAATAGCGGTATCCAGTTCATAAGGGGTATGTTCTTTGGCAATAACAGCTTCTTTGATTGCATACATACAGCAGACAGAAGAACAATAATTGTGTTCCAGGCGGCAGTTACGGGAACCAACGCACTGAATCCAGGCAATTTTTTTGGGTTCTTTACCGTCGGAAGGACGCTGCAAATGACCGCCGAAAGGACCGGAGGCACTTAAAATTCTTTCAAATTCCAGGGAAGTCAAAACATTGGGAATGCGTCCATAGCCATAATATTCCAGCTTTTGAGCTTCAAAAGGTTCAAAGCCAGGCATCAGGATTACGGAACCGACTTCCAATTCAATGGTTTCATCCTTCATCTGATGGTTAATGGCTCCAGCCTGGCAAGCATCCAGACATTTGCCGCAGACTTTCGGATTATAACCTTTTCTAAGTCTTAAACATTGCTGCGGATCAATGGCGTAAGCATTGGGAAAAGCCTGGGCATACAATTTGTAAACGGCTTTTCTTTTGGCCAGACCCTGGTTAAATTCTTCGTCTGTTTTGACAGGACAGACCTGAGCACAAGAGCTGCATCCGGTACATTTTTCAGTGTCAATAAACCGGGCTTTTTTCAAAACAGTAGCTTTGAAGTTTCCAGGTTCCCCTTGCAGATCAATCAACTCCGAACCAGTCAGGGTTTGGATGTTTAAATGACGGCCGCAGTCAACCAGCTTGGGCGAGAGGATACACATGGAACAGTCGTTAGTAGGGAAGGTTTTATCCAGCATGGGCATGGTTCCGCCAATAGCCGGTTTTTTCTCTACCAGGTACACATAATAGCCGGATTCCGCCAAATCTAAAGAGGCCTGAATCCCGGCAATACCGGAACCCAATACCAGGACGGCTCCTACTTTATTGGTACTCATTTTCTGCATCACATCCGTTCTTTTTAAATCTGATATTTGCCAAAGGTTGCGATTGAATTTTCAAATATATATTCGCTACTCGGCTTTTGAAGTCGCTTTTGCCTGAGATTGTCAAAATATTTTTGTAGAACGCATTTCAGATTTTGACAACAAAACCAAAGCAGTCATCAAACTTGAATTGCTGACTGCTTTTGCCCAAATTCCGGCTGCATCTCAAGCTCGACGAGCAAACCATGACATATTATAATACTTCTCTACTTTTTTTGCAAATCCTTTTAACCAATCCCTGTCTGCAAGATTATTTTTAATTTATTTTATTGTTCGGCAAAAAGAGTCGCAGTAAATTTCCTGATTCAGTAAAACCCGGCTTGCCGCTATGCTTTCCAGCAAATTTTCATCCTGCAAATCCACAATAGCCGCATCTAAACCGCAGGACATGGCCATAACCAGGAGGGTGCGGTTTAACAGTTTGCGTTGACTACAGCCCTGAGAAACATTTGACAGACCCAAAACAGTTTTAACCTCCGGAGCCAGATCCTTAAGCTGCCGCAAAATTTCCAAAACCTCTCCAATTTGTTCCTGAGCCACCTTAACCGGCAAAAGCAGGGGATCCAGATATAAATTTGACAAGGGCAGGCCTTTGGCATCAGCAGCTATGACAATTTCCATAGCCAGAGCCAGGCGTTCAGGAGAGCTGGCCGGAACCCCGGCATTATTCAGGGTCAGACCAATTACTGAAGCTCCATACTCTGCTGCCAAAGGCAGATATAAATTCATTTTCTCCGGCTCCGCATCAATCGAGTTGATTAAAGCCGAACCGTTTTTATGCACTTTTAAACCGGCTTCAATGGCCTGAAAATTGGTGGAGTCCAAACAGCAGGGCAAAGCCGAAACTTCCTGTACTGTTTCCACCAGCCATTGCATAACTTCCGGCTGTCGGGAAGCTGTTACCGCAGGACCGGTATTCAAATCCAGACAGGAAGCTCCCAATTCCTGCTGCCGCAAAGCCCAATATTTGATAATTTCCGGGCTGCGGCTTTGAATGGCTTCCCGAATATCCTTAAACATTCCGTTAATTCTTTCTCCAATTAGAAACAGTTTACTCCCTCCTTGCTGCTCCCAAATTTCTGAAAAGCAGTTTCCGCCTTTTCAATATGTTATTTCAGCAGATTATCCCAATGTTCCCGGAGTATGTGCAGGGTTTCCGGATGCCGCAAAACCACAAGGTCAGCTCCTGCCCAGGTATAAGCCGCAGCAGTGAGAGCTTCCCAAAGCACTCCTCCCTGACCATCTGCTTCCAGAGCTTCTCTGGTTTTCCAGGCTTCCTGTCCAACCAGACAAAACAGAGGCATGGAAAGCATTTGATCTCCGGTTAAAGCTGAAGTGCGGGTTCGTTCCATAATGGAATAGCCATATTCAATTCCATAACCCAAGGCTCCGACCAGCGGATCATTGACAATTTGATTTTTTGGCACACCTCTGTCCGTCAATAAAATATTCAGCTCTTTGGCTAAATTGATGTCCAAAGGAGTAGCCGCAATTAAATTATGGCCATATTTTTGAGCTGCCGCAGCCAAATCCTGATAATTATTCGGGGTTACATATCCCAGCAAAGCTCTTTGTCCAGCCAAAGCTTCCGCTGCCCTTACCAACAAAACTTTGTCCCGCTCCTCATGACCGCAGCCCATAACAATTAAAGGCAGATCCACAGCCTCAGCCACTTCGCACGCCAGCCTGGCATAGTCTTCCGGGGACAGAACATCCCTGGATCGCAGGCAAATTAAATCAGCTCCCAATTCCTGACATTTTTTGCCCCAAGCCACCGGATCAGCCCAAACCGCTGCAAAAACTTCAGCCAATTTGGGCGGCCAATCAGTGGGAGGCTGTTCCCAAATCTCCAAAGCAACAGCCGGACGATGGGGAATAATTCCTTCAAAAGCGGAAAAAGGCAGGCTTTCTTCTCCTCCCACCTTAACCTCTTTATCTCCCTGACCAATGCTGACTTCGTAAACTGTACCAATCCATTTTTCTTTTAGCAGTTCCATAAATTACCCCCAATTTTCTTTTAAAAACAAACCAATTCCGGAAGATTCTCTGGGGCCGATTAAAACCTCCCATCCGGTCGCCTGATTGATTTGTTCGGCCAAAACGCCAATTCCGCCCGGAATAATCAATTTGCGGTGAGATACTCTCCCGGCCAGATTACTGCCTGCCAGGGCTTCCTGAATGGTTTCCGGAGTAAAACGCCCGGCTGCCCAACCAGTCAACACTGAAACACCGTCCGTATCCACCACCAGCAAATAAGCGGAAAGCCGGGCAGCCTCCGTATCTCCGGCTACCATAAAATAAGTCAGGGAAAAATTTGTGGTTACAATAACCGGGGAATTGGCATCAACCTCCCCAATTTCATAAAGTCCGGCTTCCACAGCAACCGGTTTTTGAGGATCGGTATATAAATTCATTCGCCAGGTAATTAAAGGTAAAACTTCGACCGGTGCATCTGTACGAATAACCACAATACCGGCATATTTGGCCAGATATAAACCAGCTTCCAAAAAAGCCTGATCGGGATTGGGATTAAAAGCAAAAGTTATGGTGGGAAAACCGAAAAGCCGGTTTCTTCGCAAAGCCTGCCGCCGAATCTGCACCTGATCCAGAAAGATCTGCTGCATCTTTTTGGCCCCGGAATCCAAAATCAATTTTTTATGTCCCAAAGCCAAAACCTTTTCCACCAACTCTGGCAAATGCTCCAAACCGGCGGATTTAACTACCAGCGGCAAATCATACTTTTTAGCCAGGGCAGCCATGGCCGGATAATTTTCTTCATTTGCTCCGTCCAGAAGAGGATTGGCAGCAGCGACCTCCGTTTCAGCCAGCACTTTGGCCAAAGTCTCCGGATTTTCTGTCTTTAAAATCAGGGGTAAATCCAAATTAGCCAGAGCTATTTGGACAGTTTGACAAAATTGTTCCGGACTGGCCTGCCCCTGACAGATGGTCAGCAAATTAACACTATAGTTTTCCCCCATGCGATCAAAATTCAAAGCTTTAATCTGCTCCAGCCGCCGCAGCAGCTTTTCCGGATCGTTTTCTCCTCCCAAACAGGCGGATAAACCGGCTGGATTTTCAAATTTTTTCTCATGCCGGAACAAAACATTTTCATTTCCGATTTCCACCGCTGTTTCTCCCTGCCCGATTTTAATTAAAGCTATGGGCGGAGCTGAAGCCGAGCTTAAAAACTCCCTGGCTTCCGGGCTTAAATGGGGACAAATGTCCCAAGCAGCTTTCCCGCCGGCTATGGCCATAGCCAAGGCCAGACAGGTGGGCTGGCCACAATCCCGACAATTTGTTTTCGGTAATTTCTTAAAAATTTCCAAACCGCTCAAGGCCATGCAATAGACCTCCTCTGTGATCCTGAACTATTTTAAGCTTATACATTACCAATCTATTATAGCACAGATCCAACTCATATTTTTATTTTGCCCCAAGTTATTTTTTGCAAAATTTCGGCAGAAAAATTTTGTTTTTGGTGCCAATAAAAAATGGGTGAGGTTATACCCCACCCAAAAAACCAGTCTCAAAAGTTTAATTAAGCCGGTTCATCTTTTTTAGAACCGTTTTTTAAAATTAACCTGGGATTTTCTTTGTTCAGAACTGTTTCCCGACTGATAATACATTTGGCTACATCATTCCGGGAAGGAATATCATACATAATTTCCAGCATAATATTTTCCACTATGGAACGCAGTCCTCTGGCTCCGGTTTTGCGTTTCAAAGCCTCTTCCGCAATCGCAGTCAAAGCTTCCGGAGAAAATTCCACTTCTACTCCGTCCAGATTCAACAGCTTGCCATATTGTTTAATCAAAGCATTTTTAGGCTCAGTTAAAATTTTTACCAAAGCAGCTTCATCCAAAGCGTCCAAGGTTACGATCACCGGCAGACGACCAATAAATTCGGGAATTAAACCGTATTTCAAAAGATCTTCCGGTAATAATTGATGCAAAACTTCTCCAATCTTAACTTCCTTCTGGCTTTTGATCTCCGCTCCAAAACCCATGGTTTTTTTGCCGATACGGTTTTGAATAATTTTTTCAATACCATCAAAAGCTCCCCCGCAAATAAACAAAATATTGGTGGTATCCAGTTGAATAAATTCCTGATGCGGGTGCTTGCGTCCTCCCTGCGGCGGCACACTGGCCACCGTTCCTTCCATAATTTTCAAGAGAGCCTGCTGCACACCTTCTCCGGAAACATCACGGGTAATAGAAGGATTTTCCGATTTACGGGCAATTTTATCAATTTCATCAATATAAATAATGCCCTTTTCAGCTTTTTCCACATCATAATCTGTGGCCTGAATCAGCTTCAGCAGAATATTTTCCACATCTTCCCCCACATAGCCGGCTTCGGTTAAAGAGGTAGCATCAGCAATGGCAAAAGGAACATTCAAGAGTCGAGCCAAAGTTTGAGCCAATAAAGTTTTACCGCTTCCGGTAGGCCCAATCATAATAATATTGCTTTTTTGCAGCTCAACATCATCAATTTTGCTGCCCAGATTGATTCTTTTGTAATGATTGTAAACAGCTACAGCCAAAGATTTTTTGGCTTCACTCTGTCCAATAACATATTGATCCAGAATTTCGTTAATTTCTCTGGGTTTGAGGATATTTATGCCTTCCAAATCCAGCTCGTCGTCAACAAATTCTTCCTCAATAATTTCATTGCACAGCTCAATACACTCGTCACAGATATAAACTCCCGGACCAGCTACCAGCTTTTTAACTTGATCCTGCATTTTACCACAGAAAGAACATTTAAGTTGACTCTTTTCACTTAACATCTTTTTCCCACCTCTTTTTCAGCCGGTTTTGTGTTACTTTCTGGCAACAACTTCATCAACCAGACCATACAGTTTGGCTTCTTCCGCTGACATAAAATTATCCCGTTCTGTATCGGTGTAAATTCTTTCCAAAGGCTGACCGGTATGTTCGGACAGCTTTTGATTTAACAAGTCTTTAATGCGTAAAATTTCTTTAGCATGGATTTCAATATCGGTAGCCTGACCCTGCATTCCGCCCAAGGGCTGATGAATCATAACTCTGGCATTTGGCAAACAGTAGCGTTTGCCTTTGGCACCGGCAGCCAGCAAAAAGGCTCCCATACTGGCAGCCATTCCTACACAAATAGTAGAAACATCAGGGCGAATATACTGCATGGTATCATAAATACCCAAACCCGCCGAAACCGAGCCGCCCGGTGAATTGATGTAAAGATAAATATCTTTTTCCGGATCCTCAGCCTCCAGAAACAGTAATTCGGCTACGATAACATTGGCAGAATAATCATCTACCGGTCCTCCCAGAAAAATAATACGATCCTTTAATAAACGGGAATACAAATCATAAGATCTTTCTCCACGGCTGGTTTGTTCGATTACAATAGGAACTAATCCGGACATCAACTTTCCCTCCCTAAAGGCTTTTAATTTATTTTTATTCTACCACAGTAGTTATTTTAGCATGATCTACCAGATAAATCAGAACCCGATCCCGAATAATGCTGTTCCGCATAAATTCCTGCTGTTCGGGTGTATCCAAAATTTTCTTCACAACTTCATAATCCTGACCGACTTCTTCCGCAATTTTCCGGCCTTCTTCTTCAACATCTTTTTCGTTAACCGTAATGTTCAATTCCTTGGCGATGGCTTCAGCTACCAGATCTTTGCGGGCATCTTTTTCAGCATCGCCCCGATAGCGTTTCCGCAATTCTTCCATATTGCTGCCAGTATATTGCAGATACATTTCCAAAGGCATACCCTGAGCATTCATTCTCTGCCGCATGGCATTGATGCTGTCTTCCAAATAGGTATCAATCATGGCTTCCGGCAGATCAATCTGAGCATTTTCTGCGGCCAGTTCCAGCAACTGAGCTCTGGCATCTCTGAGAGCCAGATTTTCTTGATTGGTTTCCAGATTCTTTCTAATATCTGCTTTTAATTCTTCCAGAGTATTAAATTCGCTGACATCTTTGGCAAATTCGTCATCAATTTCCGCCATTTTTTTGCGTTTGATCAATTTAACTGTTACAGTAAAGACTACTGCTTTTCCGTTTAATTCTTCCTTCCCGTAGTTTTCCGGGAAAGTAAGATTTAATTCTCTGGTTTCGCCTACCTGCATTCCCATAACCTGTTCTTCAAAGCCTTCAATAAAGGTATGTGAACCGATTTCCAGGGAATAATCGTCAGCTTTGCCGCCAGCAAAGGGAATTCCATCCAATTTTCCTTCAAAGTCAATAACTGCGGTATCTTTATCCTGAACAGTACCTTCTTCCAGAGTTTCCAGTTCAGCATAGTTATTCTGCAAAGCGGCTAATTCTTTTTCCAAATCTTCTTCGGTTACTTTATGAACGGTTTTAGTAATTTCCAAATCTTTATATTGTCCCAAAATGACATCCGGCCGAACTGTTACAGTAAATTTAAAAATACTTTCCTTGCCTTCTTCAGCCTGAACAATTTCAGCTTCCGGCTGAGCCACCGGTCTGGTTCCGGATTCCTTAACAGCCTGAGCATAAACTTCATTCAGCATACTGTCAGCAGTTTCCTGCCAGAGCATTTCCCTGCCTACATACTGCTCCAGAATTACTTTGGGAGCTTTACCCTTGCGGAAACCCGGAATATTAACTTCATTGGCTACTTTTCTGATTGTAGTTTTCAAAGCAGCGGCAAATTTTTCCGGTTCTACTTCTACGGTCAAAACCACTTGATTTTTTTCGAGGCTTTCAGATGTTACCTTCATAAAAGAAATAATCCTCCTTAAAAATTAAATATTTATTTCCATATTATTTAACAATTTTGTTGCTAACTTCCCAGCCTTATTTCAAATTCAAAACCTTCAATACTGTATTTTACAATATTTTTTTGAATAGTTCAATATCGGCTGAAACCCTCAAAAGACGAATAAAAAAGCCAAGGCTCCTGTAGCTGGAGCTTTGGCTTTATTGGTGGGTACAGTAAGATTTGAACTTACGACCCCTACCGTGTCAAGGTAGTGCTCTCCCCCTGAGCTATGCACCCAACTGACACAAAAGACACCGATTTTTGCTTAAAAACCAAATCCCTTTCCTGCTAATTATGCCCTAAAATCACACAAAAGTCAAGACCTGATTTGCTGAAAAAAACAAAAGCTTGCAAAGAAAATTTAAATTTTCTTTTCGACCGGCTTTCAAACAAGTCGGCCGAAAATTTCTGCTGCTTTATTTGGCATATATATCCAGAATTTTATATTTCAGCACCCCAATAGGTACCTGGGCTTCTACTACTGAGCCTTTTCTTTGGCCTAAAACTGCTTTTCCTACCGGCGATTCATTGGAAATTTTATTTTTATCCGGATCAGCTTCCCTGGAACCCACAATAGTAAATTCCATTTCTTCTTCATCTTCATAATCAAGAGCTTTTAACAGAACTGTAGATCCCAAATAAACTTCTTCGGTATTTAAATGTTCATCTGTAATGACTTTGGCATTACGCAACATTTTTTCCAGTTCAGAAATGCGGCCTTCAATAAAAGCCTGTTCATTTTTAGCATCATCATATTCGGAATTTTCACTAATATCCCCAAATTCAATGGCCTGTTTAATTCTTTCGGCTACCTCATGCCGTTTAACCGTTTTATAATTTTCCAGTTCGGCTTCCAATTCCAGCAAGCCTTCCCTGGTTACAATAGTTTCTTTTTCCATTTCGATCACTCCCTGATTTAGTTTAATCAAGTATAGCAAATCTCAAGCCTGACTGCAATCCAGATCTTCTTTTTGAATAAGCATTAAATCTTCCCGGTTCAGCCTGGCAGCAATCGGCCATAAGCGTAAAGCTTGACGGCGAATGGCTTCTTCCAGCAAATTTCTCACCATGCGAGCATTTCCAATATGCTGATGCACCTGCATATTTTGCTGAATAAGTTGTTTTAGAGCTTCCCAAGCCGGCAGATTGAGCTGATAATCTCTCTTTTGCAAAATCAAATGAGCAATTTCCAGAAGTTCCTCCAAAGTATAATCCGGAAAATCTATTTGTAAAGGAAAACGGGAACGCAAACCGGGATTCATTGCTAAAAAACAGTCCATTTCCTCCCGATAGCCAGCCAAAATAACAATTAACGAATCTTTATAGTCTTCTATTCCTTTCACCAAAGCGTCAATGGCTTCTTTGCCAAAATCTTTTTCTCCGCCTCTGGCTAATGAGTAAGCTTCATCAATAAAGATGATTCCTCCATTGGCTTTTTTCAAGCATTCCCTGGTTTTCTGGGCAGTATGTCCAATATATTCGCCCACCAAATCAGCCCGTTCCACTTCCCAAAACTGCCCCTTTTTTAAAATGCCAAGGGTTTTCAAAGCCTTGGCAATCATCCTGGCCGCTGTAGTTTTACCAGTTCCCGGATTACCTTTAAAAATCATGTGCAGCATTTGAGGCTCAGTTTTCAAATTTTGCTCTTTTCTCTTTTGCTGAATTTGTTTCAGAGCATAAAGTTCCTGAATCAGCAGCTTTAATTTCTTCAAACCTATCAACTGTTCCAATTCCGCCTCCACTTTAGCCCAGGAATCCAATTCCATGGAATTATTCTCCACTTCATACAACGGAATTGTTTCTGTTTTCAAAGCCAACGGAACAGCAGTCCACATATTTACCTTAACCACCGCATCCGCTCCTCTGCTTTCAAGCTTTTTCTGCTCTAAAATATGCCTTAGGAAAAAGAAATATTCACATTTTGCAGGGGCATAATCGTAGATATTGCATGCTTATAAATCATCTGCTGCTTATTTTCGCTGTCCACCAAAACGGTAAAATTATCAAATCCTTTAATCCAGCCTTTTATTTGAAAACCATTCAACAAAAAAATAGTTACCAGAACATTTTCTTTACGAATCCGATTTAAAAAAGCGTCCTGTAAATTGATTTGAGCTTTGAACATAAAATTACCGCCTCCGTTGATTTCATGTTTTTTCATTTCTTTCGACCTTTTTCAAAAAATTCCTGCTTCTGCAAATTCCCGGATTTTTCCGGACGAATTTTTTAGCCAAAAAAGTACTTTTTTGGCGTTTATGTCATATGCTTTTTTAAACTCATATAAGGACGGTTTTATTTATGTTTGGTATTTGCTCTTTGTTGCTCTGGTCATTCAGCCATAGCTTGGGACTGCTTTTTTCTTATTTGGCTCATAATAATTTTCCTCAGCCTTTAACAGCTCAGGAAGAACAGATTTATTTGCAAAAAATGCTGGCTGGAGATATTCAGGCTCGGCAAATCTTAATTGAACGCAATTTACGAATGGTGGCTCATTTAACTAAAAAATTTGAAAAATCCGGGGAAGAAAATGAAGATTTAATTTCCATTGGAACTATTGGTTTGATTAAAGCAGTTAATTCCTATAATCCCCAAAAAGCCTCCCGATTGGCTACCTATGCTTCCAAATGTATTGAAAATGAAATTTTAATGCATTTTCGTTCTCGCAAGAAATTACAGTTGGAATGTTCTCTGCATGAGCCATTGGGAATTGACCCGGAAGGCAATGAAATAACATTCGCCGATCTTTTAGGTACTGAAGCAGAGCTTGTTATGGAACAGGCTTTAAGCAATTTGAACAAGGAAAAACTGAAAGAAGTTTTCCCAAATTTATCAGAACAAGAAAAGCAAGTGTTGTTAATGCGATACGGTTTGAAGAAAGGAACAGAATTTACTCAAAAACAAGTAGCTGGCAAGTTGGGAATATCTCGCTCTTATGTTTCCCGAATTGAAAAACGGGCTTTGCAGCATTTAAATCAATTTTGGCAAGAATAAAGA
>JAZRXK010000072.1:0-5241 GCA_045600185.1 Desulfocucumaceae bacterium | reverse complement strand
ATAGTGTTATAATCATACTGAAGTAGCCTAATACAGTAGGGATGGAATAGCCCAAACTCATACGCCTGTGGACATTGTGTAAGACTTGAGCTAACGATTATGTTAGCCAAGCAGTAGTGATTGAAGCAGGAAGCTCCGACTTCTATAAGTCGGAGTAGTTCACAATACCTGAAAAAATACAGTGGGGCGAATTCGGGAGGTGTCAGATTGTGGATCTGAACCAGGGATAACGCCCTGTTGTTCTATAAGCATTAAAAAAAACCACCCCGGCAGTTACTTCTAACTGCCGTTTTGTGGTTTCAAGGGAGAAAAAGGTGGATAATCTTAAACTGATCGTAGCCTATGACGGTACGGATTATTTTGGCTTTCAGGAGCAAAGAGGAACCGGTAAACCTACTGTTCAGGAGGCTCTGGAAAAGGCTGTTTCCCGTTTGGCCAAGGAAAAAGTAGCGGTAATTGGTTCTGGCCGCACGGATTCCGGGGTTCATGCCTGGGGGCAGGTGGTGAACTTTCGTCTGGAGCATTGGCCGGTTCCCCTGGAGAAAACTCCAATAGCTCTCAATACTCTTTTACCTCCGGATATTGTCATTCGAGAAGTTCAAAAGGTTCCGGAAAATTTTCATGCCCGTTTTTCAGCCCATCGCAAAACCTATCGTTACCGGATTTATAACGCTCGTATTCCCAATCCTTTCTGGATGCGTTACAGTTATTTTGTTCCTCAGATTCTGAATTGGCCGGAAATGCAGAAAGCGGCCGACTTCTTGTTGGGAGAGCATGATTTTGCTGCTTTTCGTTCCCTGGGGACACCAGTTAAAAGTACAGTGCGTCGTCTGGATCGCCTGCAAGTTAAAAAACAGGAAAATTTTATTGATCTGGACATTTGCGGCAATGGATTTTTATATAATATGGTGAGAATTATTGCCGGAACCTTATTGAATGTTGGCTTGGGGCGTTTGGCTTCCTCCGCTTTGCCGGAAATTTTGAGCCGGAAACAACGCAGTCTGGCTGGAACAACTTTGCCCCCCCAGGGACTTTGCTTAATGTCGGTGGAATACTAAACTAAACCCATTGCACAGGTTCCAAACCCTGCTGCTGCAAAAAATGATTGGTTTGGGAAAAGGGACGGGAGCCAAAAAAACCTCTATAAGCAGAAAGAGGGCTGGGATGGGCTGCCGTTAAAATCAATTTGGACTGCCCCCGAATGAGCTTTTGTCTGGTTTTGGCCGGATTGCCCCAAAGCCAGAAAACACGGGGCAAAGGATCATTACCCAGAAGTTCAATAAGATAGTCGGTGAATCTTTCCCAGCCTTTTTTGCGATGAGAATTGGATTTTCCGGCCTGCACGGTTAAAACAGTATTTAGCAGCAAAACCCCTTGTTCAGCCCAGGGGGTTAAGTCGGCCTGAGCTGGTGGCTGGCATTGCAGATCATCAGCCAGTTCCCGATAAATGTTTTTCAAAGAGGCGGGAATCTGACAGGTGGACTGACTGGAAAAAGCCAGACCATGTGCATGGGGTATGCCTTGACGATCCGTTCCGGGATAAGGATCCTGTCCCAAAACAATGACTTTAACTTCTGCATAGGCAGTAAGCCGGAAAGCTCGAAAAAGATTTTCCCGATCCGGCAGGACATTGCCTTTCTGATAGGCTTGCTCCAGCCAATCCATAAGTTTTAACCAGTAAGGCTGCTGGAATTCGGATTCTAAAACCTCCGGCCAGAATTTTTCAAACATTATTTTATCCTCACTTTGTTTTTGAAATTTGCTTCGGCCTGAACAGGGAAAAAACCTTTGGCTTTTTGAAAATAAAAAGCTTGACTTGGCTGGGGAGAGGTGGTAAGATACTGTTTGGATAATTCCGAGTATTTTGCTCTGATTTCTTGGGATTAAAAATTCCCTGCCAGGGGCAAACTAACTGAAGCAACTTTTTAAGGAAATGTGAGGTGGGAACTTGAAACTTTCCACCAAAGGCCATTATGGCCTCAAAGCTATTTTCGATTTGGCTTTGCACAGCGAAAGCAAGGAACCAATTCCGCTGAAGATTATTGCTCAAAGGCAGAATTTGTCCGAATATTATTTGGAGCAATTATTTGCTACTTTACGCAAAGCGGGTTTGGTGAAAAGTGTGCGGGGAGCATCTGGTGGTTATTTTTTGGCCAGAGAACCGGCGGAAATTCGGGTTGGAGATGTGATTCGAGCTTTGGAAGGCCCCATTGATCTGGTGGAATGTGTCAGTGAATCGGGGGAACCGGATTGCGGCAATGCGGGAAACTGCATTACCCGCAATGTTTTGGCTCGTATTCGGGACAGCATTACCGAGGTTCTGGATTCAACAACTTTGGAAGATATGTGCCGGGAAGCTCACGAAGTTAATCGTTAATCTTTATATTTTGGGAGGAATTTTTACCATGCGAAGGGTCTATTTTGATCACAGTGCTACTACTCCGGTTCGTCAGGAAGTTGCTGAGCTGATTTTTGCTCAGCTTCAGGGCAATTTCGGCAATCCTACCAGTATGCATAAATTTGGCCGGGAAGCCAAACAGGATCTGGAATTGGCCAGAGAAAAAGTAGCTGCTGCCATTGGAGCTGATCCGAAAGAAATAATTTTTACCAGCGGCGGCACGGAGTCCGATAATATGGCCATTCATGGTATTGCCATGGCCAATAAAGATAAAGGCAACCATATTATTACCTCGGCGGTAGAACATCACGCCGTAATCAATACGGTTAAAGCCCTGGAAAAAAACGGCTTTGACATTACCATTTTACCCGTAGATAAATATGGCATGGTTAATCCGGAAGATGTCCGGGCGGTCATTACCGATAAAACCATTTTAATTACCATTATGCACGCCAACAATGAAATTGGCACTATTATGCCCATTGAAGAAATTAGTAAAATTGCCAGGGAAAAAGGAGTTATTTTCCATACTGATGCTGTGCAGAGCTTTGGCAAAATTCCGGTTAATGTAAATGATTTGGGCGTGGATCTGCTTTCCCTGGCAGCTCATAAGTTTTATGGACCCAAAGGAGTGGGAGCTTTATATATTCGCAAAGGCACCAAATGGAAGCAATCCCTGTTCCATGGCGGAGCTCAGGAAAAATTACGCCGTTCCGGAACCGAAAATGTTCCTGGTATAGTCGGAATGGGACTGGCCTGCGAACTGGCCGTTCGGGATTTGGCAGCCGAAGCGGAACGCCTGACTGTGCTGCGGGATAAGCTAATCAAAGAAGTTCTGGCTAATATTCCTTATGTTAATTTAACCGGTCATCCGGAAAAACGCCTGCCCAATCATGCCAGTTTTACCTTTGATTATATCGAGGGCGAATCCATGCTGCTCAGTATGGATATGAAAGGGGTGGCAGCTTCCAGCGGTTCGGCCTGCACTTCCGGTTCTCTGGAACCTTCTCATGTTCTGCTGGCTACCGGAATTCCGCATGAAACTGCTCACGGTTCCATTCGTTTAACTTTGGGACGCGATACAACTATGGAAGATGTTGACTACTTCCTGGAAATTATGCCGCCTATTGTCACCCGCCTGAGAGCCATGTCCCCTTTGGATCAGGAAAATGAATTTGTAGCCACCGGAAGCTGCTCCTGTCATCACAGTCATGACCTTCCGGAAGAAGATTAAGCAGGAGGCTTATTATTATGTACACAGAAAAAGTTATGGATCACTTTGAAAATCCCCGTAATGTAGGGGAAATTGAAAACGCTGACGGAGTTGGACAAGTTGGCAATCCGGTTTGTGGCGATATTATGAAAATATATTTGAAAATTGACAATGATGTAGTTACTGATGTCAAATTCAAAACCTTTGGTTGTGGAGCTGCTATTGCCACCAGCAGCATGGTTACGGAAATGGTTAAAGGCAAAACTCTGGACGAAGCTTTGCAGATCAGCAATAAAATGGTAGCGGAAGAGCTGGGCGGTCTGCCTCCCCAGAAAATGCACTGTTCCAATCTGGCAGCAGATGCTTTGCACGAAGCCATTAAAAATTATCGGGAAAAGCAGGGCTAAGATGCAAAAAAAATCTAAAATAGCGGTAGCTTTGAGCGGCGGTGTGGACAGCAGTCTCGCCGCTGCTTTATTAAAAGAGGACGGACGGGATATTTTCGGCATTACGATGCAAACCCAGAGAGACTCTTCTTTCGCTTTGGAAGCTCGAAAAGCAGCCGCCGAATTGGACATCCCTTTGGTGGTGGTGGAAGCTGAAGCCGAATTTGAAGCCAGGGTAATTCAATATTTTATAGATTCTTATTTAAGAGGACAAACTCCCAATCCCTGTTTTTGTTGCAACAAGGAAATGAAATTTGGCTGGTTGTGGCAACAGGCTCAAAAATGGGGGGCGGAATATTTGGCCACCGGACATTATGCCCGGATTTTATCCAATGGGAAAAATTATCAACTGGCCAAAGGAGTGGACAGCAAAAAGGATCAAAGTTATGTTTTGGCCAATCTGGAACAGGAACAACTGGCTCGGACAATTTTCCCCTTGGGGGAATATACCAAAGAACAGGTGCGGCAAATGGCTCAGGAAAGAGGGCTTTCGGCTTTGCATAAAAAAGAAAGTCAGGATATTTGCTTTATTCCAGAGGGGGATTATAATGCTTTTTTACAGCAAAGACTGAACAGGCAGATTCAGCCGGGCAATTTTTTAAATAAAGCCGGAGAAATCATTGGCCGTCATGAAGGCTACCCTTTTTATACCGTAGGACAAAGAAGGGGGTTGGGTTCCGGTTTTGGCAAACGAATGTATGTTCTGGAAGTCAGAGCTGAGACGGAAGAAGTAGTTTTGGGTGGCAGTGAAGATTTATTGGCTGGAGAACTCTGGTCAGAAAAAAACAACTTTGCAGCTATTGGAGGTTTAAGCACTCCTTTGGCTGTGGAAGTCAAAATTCGCTATAACAGCCAGCCGGCTCCGGCCATGATTTACCCGGAAAAAAATGGTTTGGTGCGGACAGTTTTTCAAACATGGCAAAAGGCAGTTACGCCCGGTCAGGCAGTGGTTTTCTATCAGCAGGAACGGGTGGTTGGTTGTGGAATTATTAAGCATGAGTAAATCTGGAAAGCTATTTTAAGCAAATTAAATAAAATAATGTTCATTAGTCAATGATGTGAGACTGAAACAAATGAGTTCGTAGTACGAGTTTATCTGACGCAGAGAGGGGCGAAGCCCCGAACGAAGTCAGATAAACTCAATAGCCAGCTTTCCCTGCATCTGATTCGGCGAGAGCCAGCCA
>JAZRXK010000071.1:0-11607 GCA_045600185.1 Desulfocucumaceae bacterium | reverse complement strand
ACAGGCGTATGAGTTTGGGCTATTCCATCCCTACTGTATATTTAGTTTTAAGCTATTTCAGCATGAAGTATAACACTATAAGTAACAAAAGTCAAGAAAATGCGTGTTATCGCAATTCATCCCGCCACCTATAGAGGTGGGGGATTTCTCGCTCACGGTGTGTTAAACAAATTATTGAAAGACTTTCACTTAATTGTCTAAACTCCCGTGCTCTCATAATACTATTATCAGCTTTATTTGGCAAGAGTTAAGACTACATTTTTTATCTTCTGAATAATTTTTTTATTTTCAGAACTGCTTTTGGAACATAGCCTGCCTTATTCCTGCAGCATGAGCAAAGAAGCCATTCTGCCGCATTTGCCTTTTTGGCGGCGATAAGAAAAGAACCAGTCCGCCCGACAGCAGGTACATAAATCAATCAGGGCAATTTGGCGAACCCCCGCTTCCTCCAGAGCCTGCCGATTGGCCTTTTTCAAATCCAGACGAAATTTTTCCAGACCATCCGCCTGCATAAACTCCGGCCAGTCCGCATAATTAGCTCGAAACTGGCTGGCCACATCTTCTCCCACCTGATAACAGCAAAGACCCACCGAAGGAGCAATCACCGCCCGGCAATCATCCGGACGAGTACCAAAATTTTTTTGCAAGGCCTGCACACCCAAAGCAGCGATTTTACCCACTGTTCCTTTCCAACCGGCATGCAGCAAAGCAATGGCCTTTTGCCGGGGATCTAAAAGCAGAATCGGCACACAGTCCGCATAATAGCTGGCCAGCATTATTCCGGGCTGATTGGTGATCAAACCGTCCGTATGCGGCAAAACCTTATCCGGCTCCCAGACTCCACCCTGATTCTGTTCAGTTACCACTTGAATTTCCAGACCATGTACCTGCTCCCCTCTCACCATCCGGCGGCTGTCCACTTCCAAAGCCTGAGCAATTCGCTGATGGTTAGCCCGGATTATTTCCGGATCTTCACCGGTATTAAAACCCAGATTTAAAGTATTAAAAGGAATGGGACTGATTCCCCCGTTGCGAGTGGTGAAAGCCTGCTTAACCAGTCCGGTTTCTTCCAATATATCAAAGGATAAATATTTATCCTGTATTAGTTTATACATTTAATCTCCCCTTTAGACTAATCCAGAAGATTTTCCAGACGCTGTAAAATCGACATAATGCTTTCGCAATCCAAATTCTGGCCATCCTCCAAAGCTTTTTCCAGTTTTTGAGCCACCTGATTATAAATATTCTGCACATCCAGAAGCTTCAAATTTGCATCAAAGGCAATTTCCACCTGCTCTTTCCACTCAGGGATGTTTACTTCAAATACTTTTCCTGTCCCCTCTAATTTTTTACTTGCAATTCTTAGAAAATGCTGATAAAATAAAGAAAAAAAGAAGCCCCTCTCTACCAAAGATCAGCTTCTTTTTTCATCAAACCTCTTTACAGAAGTGCTTGATAGAAATATCATAGAGCAAAATCTGCGGAAAGTCAAGAAGTTTTTTCTGGAAAAAGAAGCACTCCGGGGCAGAAAAGGAGTGTTATTTTTTATGCGAAAACAAAAGCACAACCATCGATTTTCTTATGCCAACGCTGTCTGGCAAATGGCTGATCTTTACCATTCGACTAAAGCCGTCTATAACAAACTGCTGGATCATTGTCAAACAAAATGGTTCTGCTGGCCGTCCATCAAGACGCTGGCAAAAGAACTGTGCTATTGCAGGCAGACAATTATTACTGCTTTGAAACAATGTGCTGCCAAAAAACTTATTAAGATTACCCGCCGGTGGGATCCGGAAACTGGCGGAAATACTTCCAACCTTTATGAAATATTGCCCCTGCCGGAAGTGGACAGCCCTGTACCTGACCCAGAACCAGAAGCAAAACCTGCCAAAACTGCAAAGCAATCTGGACTAACTAAGGAAGAAGAAGATTTCCTGCAAGAAGTGCCGGATGAAAACCGGGAGTACCTATTGAAAATTTTCAGGAAGAACCCATCAAAAGGAAGAGATAAGGCGGAACGGATAAAACTCCTGCAAGGTACATATATCAACTAACTTCTCAAAAGTAAATTTCCAATATATTCAAATCCTTAATTTATTTTGTTATACCCCTTACTTCTATTTTTTAACTTTTATGTTATATATTAGGATGATAATATTTAAACAGTGTGTCGGCATCACCTGAAATGGTGCTGAAAGTCTGCCTCCTGGTCTAGTAACTTAACCTGTTTAGTTCAGTAATTATGAAGAAGACTAGTCCAGCAGTCAGAATCTAAAAAAGAAAGAGAAAAGAAAAGTTAATCTATATACAGGCAGGGCAATTTTGAACCACTTGACAATTTCCTTTCAAAGTTTTAGGCTGATTTCAAGGTTACTGGCATTTCTGAAGCCAGCCTGCCAAAAACATGAGGAGGTTTTCCTATGCCTATATATGATTTTCGCTGTCCTCAATGCGGACACAAATTTACCAAACTTTGCTCTCTGGGTGAAAAAGGAGAAAATGTAGGCTGCCCGGCCTGTTCTGCCCAGCCAGTCAGCAAAATTATCAGCTCTTTTACAGCCAGAAGCCTGGGCAAACATGGTCTGACAGTTCCCATGGGCGGAACCGGCGGCGGCAGTTGTGCCGGCTGCACCAGCAGTAATTGCAGCACCTGCGGCAGCGGTACCGCCAGCTCCGGCACTGAAAGCCACTAAAACAGGCTAGGCTCCCCGGTTGGGGAGCCTATTCTTCCTCCCGATGCCGCAGATCCACCAAAATCACATCTATTCCCATGCAGGCAACATTTGCCCAGGGAATAATCAGTTCCTCTTCCCGCCCCAGAAAATTGGCCATGCGGTTCAAGCTTTGTCCGCCGACTACCAGAGCCTTAATCCGTCCTTCTTCCAAATCCAAATCTAAATCCCGCACCAGACCCAAACGCCGTCCATCATAAATATTGATCACTTCTCTGGAACGAATCTCGGAAATTTTCAGCATAATTTTTCCCGCCTTCCCGGAATCTCCTGTTTCTAGGTTATGCCAATTCCAGGAAATTTAGAGAAAAAACCTTCTACCAATTTTCAAACCATGACCAGATTTCATCCTCTTCTTTGGGCATTTGTTCTTCCAAACCGCATAAATCCGGAAAAAGCACACAAAACCAGTTTTTTCCTTCTCCCTTGCCCAAAATCAACCGCAAAGCTTCATAATTTCCAGCCGGCAAAAAACAGGAATTTGGGAGCAAACGACAGGCAGGAAAAGCAAAAATTCCCCACTCTCCCCTGATTCCATAGGAAGCCCCGGCCTTCTGTAAACAGGATCGACCCAACTGCACCATGGCTTTCTGCCGTTTTTGCCAAAAACAACGAGCCTGTGATAAATCATTCATGGAATTCAAGTTTGGCCGCAAAAAAGAGCAAATCCTGTCTCTGATCTGCAATTTTACTTTTTGATCAAAATCCTGATTGCTGTTAGCTAAAATATGCAGGCGAATTAAAGGAAGTTTAACTTTTGCTTCATTCATAATTATATACCCCAGATTCTTTTATTACCAGTATAACTCGAATTTTATACTTGTATACATGTATTCCAGGTATACAGGAATATTAGTACCAGCCATTTATACCTGTATACATGCCAAAATCCCTTGCCAAAAGTAATTTTGTATTATACAATTAACTCATCTTAAAGCAAAGGAGATTGATCGACATGCGGGAGTTTCTGAATAAGGTTCCATTTCCGGTATCAGGTTTAATGTTAGGTTGTATCTCTTTGAATAACTTATTAGCGATAAATTCTTTCTTTGCGATCATTGCAACTTGTCTTTTTCTTTTACTGACAGCCAAATTTATTTTCTGCTGGCAGGAATGTCGGCAGCAACTGAAGAATCCGATAGCAGCCAGCGTTTGCGGTACTTACAGCATGACTTTAATGTTATTAAGCGTTCATTATCAAAATTATCTGGGACAAATTGCAGAAGCTGTCTGGTTTATGGCTATAGTTCTGCATCTGATAATTATCCTCTATTTCACAATAAATATTTTACCCAAAGTCCGACCCAGCCAATTTCATGCTACTTTCTTTATTGTTTATGTGGGAATTGCAGTTGCTGCCCTGACTTCTCCCGCTTATCAGGCGGAAAATCTGGGACAGATTTTCTGGTTGACAGCTCTTTTCAGCTTTGCCATTCTGGGAATTTTTATGGCTTACCGTTATCTGGCTCACAGCAAACAAAACCCGGTTCAATTCAAGCCCCTGGTGGGAGTGTTTGCTGCCCCTGCCAGCTTATGTCTGGCTTCCTATCTGCAAAGCTTTGCTGTTCCCAAGTCCTGGGTTATTTTCAGTCTGTTGATTTTATCTGCCTTAATTTACAGCTTAATTGTGCTGCAACTGCCTCGTTTGATCAAAAAAGAGTTCTATCCCAGTTATGCAGCCCTGACTTTCCCCCTGATTATCAGTGCCACAGCTTCCACCAAGGTGGCGGCTCTCTATCCACACCTGATTCTTCTGAAATACTGGTCAGTCGGGCAAACCATCCTGGCCGCTGGAATTACCACTTATGTTTTAGTTCGCTTCGGAGTTTTCTTAATCCAATTAAGCGGCTTAAACTGGAACAATAAGCTGTCTGGCCTCAACAAACATTCATTCTAGCTTCTAAAATTTACCCAGAATAAAAAAATTCTTCTGACTTCAGGAGAATTTTTTTATCAAAAAACCGAAAATTGCTTTTTATGCCCTTTCCACTTCTGAAAATCTTTGTTATAATTATAACCATCAGGATTTATAAATTGCTCACGGGCGAAAACTCCATGTGTTTCAGCAGTGTGGGAGCATCAACCCGGTGTCAAAGAAAAAAAGTTCCTTTTTTCCTTTGGAAAAAAAGGAACTTATCCAACCATTGTCGAAAATATTCACAAGTTTGTTTGGCTTAATTTGAGATTTTTTGAGATTTGCTTTGAAAGAGGTTGTTGAAATGTTGAGTATTGCCATTGACGGCCCGGCCGGAGCCGGTAAAAGTACCCTTGCTCGCCTTGTGGCGGAAAAACTGCATTTTTTTTATCTGGATACCGGTGCCATGTATCGGGCAGTCACCTGGGCAGCTTTACAGCAAAATCTGGATCTGAAGGATATAACAGCTTTGACCGGCTTAATCCAGAATAACCGCCTGGAATTGCAGCCCGCTTCTTCCCAAACCAGAGTTTTTTGGAATGAAACTGAAATTACCGAAGCCATTCGTACTCCGCAAATCTCCCAAAAAGTTTCTCTGGTTGCCAAAATTCCCGAAGTACGCAGTCTGTTGCTTAAAAAGCAGCAGCAACTGGCAGCTTCTCATAATATAGTAATGGAAGGCCGGGATATTGGCAATCATGTTTTGCCTCAAGCTGCCTGCAAATTCTTTCTGACCGCCTCACCGCAGGTTCGAGCCGCAAGACGAGCCAGAGAATTGCAGCAAAAAGGCTTTTCGGTTAATTTGGATCAACTGGTTGAAGATATTAAAAACCGGGATTATATAGACAGCACCAGAGCCAGTTCCCCTTTGAAACCAGCTCCGGATGCGATTCAAATAGATTGCTCCAATTTACAAATAAACGAAGTTCTTGATTTAATGCTGAACAGGATTGCTGAGGTAATTTAGTTCATGTATAAATTTGCCAAAATGGTGGTTTATCTGGTAGTGAAGCTGATCCGCCATTTTCAAGTGGAAGGAAAAGAAAATATTCCAGGTGATGGAGGATGTATTCTGGCCGCCAATCACACAAGCTACTGGGATCCGGTTTTTGTGTGCCTGGCCTCTCCTCGAACAGTCAATTTTATGGCTAAAAAGACTCTTTTTGACAAACCATTTCTGGGCTTTTTATTAAGACACCTGAAAGCTTTTCCAGTCAGTCAGGCCAGTGCCGACCACCAGGCCATTAAAATTGCTCTGGAAGTTTTGCACTCCCAGCAGGTTTTGGGCATCTTTCCCGAGGGAACCCGAAGCAAAGAGGGACTTTTATCTCCTCAGCCCGGCATAGCTCTGCTGGCTCTGAAAACTCAGGTTCCGATTATTCCAATCGCCATTTGGGATCAAAAAGGTTTTCGGGGAAAAGTGAAAATTAAAATCGGCCGGCCTCTTTTGCCCTGCATTGAAGAAAATGCTCAGCTTACCCATAAGGAACAACTAAACCAGCTCAGCGTAAAGATTATGCAGGAAGTTGCAAAATTATTGCAGGAAAACCCCTCGGACAAAGCGAATTAAAGCCTGTTGGGATTTGTTGTCTTCTTAAAAAAATTTTTGCAGCAGCTCAGGATGATGGAGCGGGAATCCTCGAAAGTTAAATTGCCGTAATGAAAGCAACCCGCATTTTGCAGCTATACCTCCGGGTAAGAAACAGGCAACAGATAAGCTGAATGACTTTGCAATACAATCACCCAGGATAATAAAAGCAGCTGTATAAAAACAGTATTGGTGTCATGGACGCACCCTGAATCTATGTTTTTACATATTCTCAGATGCTCGGCAATTCAATTTCCGAGTAGTTCACAACGGACAAAGCAAAAGTGAGGAAATTTAATGATTATCTATCGGGCTAAAAAAGCAGGATTTTGTTTTGGAGTGAAAAGAGCCATTGAAATGGCTCAGAAAACTGCACAACAAGGTTTAAAGCCCATTTATTCCCTGGGTCCCCTGATCCATAATACCCAGGTGGTCAACAGCCTTGCCCAGAAAGGCATAAAAACCATTGATTCATTAAAACAGGCTCAAACCAAAGGAACCCTGTTAATTCGTTCACACGGGGAGCCCCGCAATGTTTTGGAAGCTGCCAAAGCTCAAGGCTTGCAAATTGTAGATGCTACCTGCCCCTTTGTCCAGAAAGCTCAAAATACTGCCGCCCAGATGTGGGCTGAAGGAAAAAAAGTAATTATTTTTGGTAATAAGGAACATCCCGAAGTCAAGGGAATTCTTTCCTGGACCGATGATCAGGCTGTCGTCATCAAAGATCAGGCGGAAGCCGAAAAACTGGAATTGGATCAGCAGCCAGCCGGACTTCTGGCTCAAACCACCCAGGTTCTGGCCAATTTCCAGATCATTGCTGAAATTTTGCGGAAAAAAAATCCGAATCTGGAAATAGTCAATACCATTTGTCATGCCACCGCCAAACGCCAGGAAGCAGCCGTTGAACTGGCTCAAAGCGTGGAAGTCATGATAGTAATCGGAGATCCGCAAAGTGCCAATACGGCCAAATTAACTGAATTATGTAAGGGAACCGGAACCATCACTTATCAGGTGGAAACCGCTGACAATATACCCCCCTTAAAGCTTGAGGGCGTAAAGACTATTGGTGTTACCGCAGGAGCCTCCACGCCCCAACAAATTATTGAGGCAGTTGAAAGACGGATGAAGGAGTTGGACAAGAAGATGACCGAAGAAAACATGGTTAATCAAGAAGATGCGGCTAATGAAGCCGAAGTCAGCATGACTGACGAAGTAATGGATGTCAAATCCGTAAGAAGCGGAGAAGTCGTAAAAGGCACAGTAGTGCAAATTACTTCCGATGAAATATTAGTGGATATCGGAGCTAAATCTGAAGGGTTTATTCCTTTAAAGGAACTGGCTTCTTTTGCGGTAGATGATCCCCGTCAAATAATCGAAGAAGGACAGGAAGTTGAAGTTTATGTTCTGAAAGCCGAAGACAGCGAAGGCCGGATTATTTTGTCCAAGCAAAGAGCTGATTCAGCCAAAATGTGGGAAAGTCTCCAGGATAAGCTGGATAATCAGGAAACCGTTGAAGGCGAAGTTAAAGAAGTAGTAAAAGGCGGCTTGTTGGTAGATATTGGCATCAGAGCTTTTATGCCTGCTTCTTTGGTAGACAGACGCTATGTAGAAGACCTGAATGTTTATTTGGGACAAAAATTGCAGGCCAGAATCATTGAATTGAAACAAATGAAAGACAGCCCTCGCAAAAAAGTAGTTTTATCCCGCAAAGCTCTGTTAGAAGAAGAATATCTGAAAAAACGGGAAGAAATGCTGGCCACCCTTGAAGAAGGTTCTGTGGTTAAAGGGGTAGTCCGCCGGATCACCAACTTCGGAGCTTTTGTAGATATTGGAGGCATTGACGGCCTGCTGCATGTTTCGGAAATGAGCTGGCACAGAATCAATCATCCTTCGGAAGCAGTCAGCGTTGGTGATGAAATCAATGTTAAAATCTTAAAAGTTGATCAGGAATCCGAAAAAATTTCTCTGGGTCTCAAACAGGTTCTGCCCAATCCCTGGAGCAGCGTAGACGAAACCTACAAACCCGGCAGCATTATTACCGCCAAAGTGGTCAGACTGGCTCCCTTTGGGGCTTTTGTACAACTGGAACCCGGTGTGGAAGGTCTGGTGCATATTTCTCATTTGGCCGACCATCATGTAGAAAAACCGGAAGAAGTGGTTTCGGAAGGTGAACAAATTCAAGTTAAGGTTTTAAGCGTTGACAAGGAACAAAAGAGAATCCGCCTGTCTATCCGGGAAGTCAACAAAGAAAAAGAACCCCGGCCGAAACCCGAACCGAAACCGGCTCCGGAAAATGATATTCCCGAAGCAGCCAATGATACCAGCAATTTAACTATCGGTGATATGCTGGGCGATCAATTAAAAGCTTTAACCAAAGAAGACTAATTTTTAAAAAAATAAGCTTGAAACTGCCTGTAAAACAAAAGGCATCTCACCATGGGATGCCTTTTTGACTATAAACTCCCGGTATAAAAAACAACTTATATACCAAACTAAAGTAAAAAGCGAGGAGATGTATTTATGAAAACCAAACTCACCTGTTTTTTCAGCCTGATTTTGGCTTTATTTATTTTGACCGCCTGTGAATCAGGAACCCCCATTGATCCCCAGGAAGCTCGCCTTATAGAAGAAAGCACCGCAGTAACCAACACCACTCCCCTGTCTTCCGGACAAGACACACAGACTCCTCAGATTCAAATTAACCCCAATCCGGATTTAAGCAGTCTGAGCAGCCTGGATACCAGTCGTAAGGACTGGGGTCCGGGATTGAATATGGACGAAAATAACCGGCCAACTGGTGCTACTTCTTATCAGGATCTTTATGGCAAATATCAGGCCTGGTTTGTGGCTGAAAATCAACCCAAGGTTTATCTGACCTTCGATAATGGTTACGAAAATGGTTTGACCGCTCCAATTCTGGACACTTTAAAGGAAAAGAACTGTCCGGCTGTTTTCTTTGTCACTTTATCCTATGCCCAAAACAACCCGGAACTAATTCAGAGAATGATTTCCGAAGGCCATATTATAGGCAATCATACTGCCAACCATCCGGACATGCCCACTATTTCTCTGGAGAAACAAGTTAACGAAGTTATGACCATGCACAACTATTTAAAAGAGAACTATAATTATGATATGTATTTATTCCGCTATCCGGCCGGAGCTTTCAATGAACAATCCCTGGGTTTGCTGCAGGCAATGGGTTATCAAAGCGTTTTCTGGAGCTTTGCCTATAAGGACTGGTTAACTGACGCTCAGCCGGATCCCGCTGAATCTCTGGCTTTGCTGAATAAACGAATGCACCCCGGTGCCATTTATCTTTTACATGCTGTCTCCAAGACCAACAGTCAAATTCTGGGCGATTTTATTGATCAAACCCGTCAGAATGGTTATGAATTTGCCAAATTCACACCTTAAAATTCCTTCAAGCAAGCCAAACTGAAAAACAGGGCTGAAAATTTCAACCGGAATAAAGAAATTTTCAGCCCTTTATTTTTTATTCTATAAGCGATAAACTCCTTTCCGCTCACAAATCTTGCGGGTATCCAAAACCAGCTTGTCCTGCAAAAGATTTTCCCGCTCTTTAATTTCACTATGTCCCACCATAATGACCACCAAATCAATTTCGGCCAGAAAAGCTTCCAGATCATGATATTGAACGGCTCCGAACTCTGCCAGAATATCCTGCTTCACCCATGGATCATAAACTTTAATCCCGAAAGCCAAATGTTGCCGCATGGATTCCAACATTTGCAAAGTAGGACTTTCCCGCACATCATCCACATTTTCTTTGTAAGTTAAGCCATATAAGCCCACTCTATCCAGATTCCTGATTCCATTTTCGGCCATAATTTCGCTGATTCTGCCCAAAACAAACTCAGGCATGGAATCATTAATTTTGCGAGCTGCCAGAATAATATTGGCCAAGCCGGGATAATCTCCCACCAGAAACCAGGGATCAACCGAAATACAATGTCCGCCCACTCCCGGCCCCGGCTGCAAAATATTTACTCTGGGATGCTTATTGGCAATGCGAATAATTTCATAAACATCCAGATTATCACTGCGGCAGATTTTGGCCAATTCATTAGCATAGGCAATGTTAATATCCCGAAAAGTATTTTCGACTACTTTGGTCATTTCAGCGGTACGAATATCGGTAGTAATAATTTCACTCTGGCAGAAGCTGGCATAAACTGCCCTGACTTTTTCCGCTATCAGAGGATCATCAGCTCCAATAGTCCGGGAATTATGCTTTAACTCATAGATCATATTGCCAGGAATAATGCGCTCCGGAGCATGAGCCAAATTAAGGTCCCGTCCCAAAACCAGCCCCTCCGCTTCAATAAGCGGTTTAACATATTTGTCCACTGTTCCCGGAGCAATGGTTGATTCAATAACAATAACAGCCTGGGGAGGGCAAACTTTCAAAATATTTCTAATCGCATCCAGGACATAACAGGCATCAACTTTTTTGGTTTTTTTATCATAAGGAGTTGGAACGGCTACAATATACAAATCGCTTTTTTGATATTCTGTCGCAAATGTAATACCTGATTTCAGAGCCTGAGCAAAGAGATCTTCCAGTCC
Organism: Desulfocucumaceae bacterium; assembly: GCA_045600185.1. Taxonomy (GTDB): domain Bacteria; phylum Bacillota; class Desulfotomaculia; order Desulfotomaculales; family Desulfocucumaceae; genus CATZDY01. The sequence goes on along the minus strand of JAZRXK010000071.1, from coordinate 782 downwards.
TTCTTCTTTAAACCTGATTTTACCCGCCTGCAAATCAACTACCAAAGCTTGATTATAATCCGTACCTGTTACCTGATGGCCATGAGCTGCCAGCATCAAAGCCGTAGGCAATCCAATATAGCCCAATCCAATTACGCTAATCATTTGGTTTACACCTGCCTCATATATGAACTACTCCGACTTACAGAAGTCGGAGCTTCCTGCTTCAACCACTACTGCCTGGCTAACATAATCGTTAGCTCAAGTCTTACACAATGTCCACAGGCGTATGAGTTTGGACTATTCCATCCCTACTGTATATTTAGTTTTAGGCTACTTCAGTGTGATTATAACACTATAAATAACAAAAGTCAAGAAAACGCCGTGTTTATCCACGGAAATCAATTTTTGTAATTTGGGTGATTTGCATCGATAAAATTACCCTGCTTTTTGATATTTTAGGTTTGTTTTTTTACTGATTTTTATCTATCGGATAAGTTTTGTTGACAAAAAATAATCAAGATTGTTGTATCAAGTCACTTTGAAATTTGAAAATTGATTTCCGTGACTGCACGGACAGGGCTTACGCATGAAATGCCCGAACAGAACACATGACTTTAGCGAAAAAAATATCATCGTAGGCACAACGACGACGTTTTCGGGCAAGGCTGATTTTCTCCGGATAGCTTTTAAGTATGTTCAGTGCAATATGCCTGACAACAGCCATGTTCTCAGCAGAGTGATCCTTGCGAATCCTGCTGTAATCCTCATGAAATGTCATATCCAGGCACCAATGCAGGGAA
>JAZRXK010000070.1:0-8433 GCA_045600185.1 Desulfocucumaceae bacterium | reverse complement strand
GGATAAGACTGAATAAGCACGCTTAACAAATAACCCGCCAGTCCAATCCTGCTTTTGGAAGAGCGGGTTATGGTATCTGCAAATCATCGGAAAAGCTCAGAATGACTGCCGACGCGGTTGAGGACTAAGACCAAAAGTCCGTTGTCAATCTCATAGATCAGCAGCCAGTCCGGTTCAATATGACCTGAGCGGCAGCCCCTGTATTCGCCGCTCAGGTCATGGTCGCGGTATTTCGGTGCGAGAGCTTCGCCGCTTGCGAGTATATCTGCCACAGCAAACAGCTTATCCATATCCCTGCCCTGCTTCTGTGCGAGCCTGATGTCTTTTCTGAACTGTTTTGTAAACCTTACTTCGTACCTCATACTCCCAGTGCCGCCCTCAGATCATCAATGCTGGTATAGCCCACTGCGGTTTTATCGTGCATCAGGGTGCGTCCTTCCTCGATGGCAGCGGCTGTGGTTTCATTGGGAATATCGAGCTTTACCTCAAAGGGCAGCCCGCCCTGACGGATTGCCTGACGCAGAAAAATGTTGACCGCCGTGGACATATTCAGTCCCAGTGCTTCAAATATTTTCTCTGCGGCCATTTTAACCTCCATGTCCGTGCGGATGTTCAAATTGGTTTGTGTACTCATTGTGGTATTCGCCTCCAAGCAAATTCTATGCGTATTTTATCACGGGATACACACAATGTCAACGCCCGCCTGGACTTCGGCTACTGATAAGTTAATTGGTATGTTGTTTCTCCGTAAAAGCAGGGACGGAGTTAAGACATAAAATAAAAAAAAAGGAGAATCAGCGCAATGAAAAAATCAATTAAGTGTATGGCTTTGGCTCTTGCACTGGCCATGTCCATGATTCCTGCCTTCGCCTTCGCCTCCGCCCCCAAAGAAACTTTTACCCCCGTCATTGACGAAATACAAAATCCATTGTTTGTAGAATATGACTGTAACCTCAATGACAATGATATTGAGAAGTTATACTGGGTTAGCAGTGAGTTTGAAATTCCTCCAGTTTTATTAACAAACAGAGAGGCGAATAGTAAGTATACCTGGAATTGGAAGCTGGGAAGATATGAGGTAAAGGTAGAAGAAGAGGGACGACAAGAGCTGAGTAATGAATCCAAGTTCACCGTAACGATACTCAACATGTCGAATCTTCCGGTATCATATGATTTGTCATATATTGCTAACGATTGTGCGTTCACGAGCGAGAGTGCTGATGTTTCACTTAATGGTAGCGAAGAAAAGCAATCAATTCTTAACTTTTTTGGCGAATTCGTTAATAACCGGATTCATGGGGAGCTTGCTACTGTAGCAAAAGGACAGAGTATTTCTGATGATGGTGTTATAAGCATTACCGATGGTGGTGAAGCTACAGCTAACCCGGAAAATGAATGGTGGAACTCCACTGATTATAAAGCTACACTGGCAGGGGCTGTCAATGTAATTTTAGAGGATGACAAGTATGATGGCCGTGATCTCCGTATCGACAGAGAGACTGGAATGAAGACTGCCGTCGCTGGTAACTTCAATCTCAGACTTTATGGAATTGAAGAAACAGCGCCGATACATGAGGTACAGGAGCTAAAATAGGTAATCAGTTTTATAAATTCGCTCACGGGCGAATAAGAATTGCTTAAACAATTAAACTTCTTCTGAATCCCCGCTCCGCTGCTTCAGCAGCGGGGGAGCATCAATCGGAGAAGACCGGATAAGACTGAATAAGCACACTTAACAAATAACCCGCCAGTCCAATCCTGCTTTTGGAAGAGCGGGTTATTTTATGCCTTGCAGCATTCGTTTATGTCTATTTCCTGATGTCCCTGAAGCTGACACTCCCACCCCTTTCAGGAGTGGGAGTGTCGGTATAAAATTGCTTTACTCTTTATTGCTGACTCCAGCTTCATCAAAAGTACGCACCTTGGCCAAAATCTGAGCCGCCGATTCTACTATATTCATGGCAATGGCCGCCCCGGTGCCTTCACCCACCCGCAGGTTTAAGCTCAAAAGCGGTTTCAGACCCAAAGCTTCCCACATAAAAGCATGGCCAACTTCCACCGACTTATGAGAAGCAATCATATAATCCACCGAAGCCGGAGCCAAACCCTTGGCAATTAAAGCCCCGGCGGTCGAAATAAAGCCATCGACCACCACCGGGATTTTATGATAAGCTGCTCCCAAAATCAAGCCGGCAATCCCGGCGATTTCCAATCCTCCCACTTTCATCAAAACTTCCAGGGCATTGTTAGGATCTGGTTTATGGAAAGCCAAAACATCTTCAATGACTTTGATTTTATGTTTTAAGCCTTTGTCGTCCAAACCAGTACCCCGCCCGGTAATTTCCGCTACGGATTTGCCGGTCATGACGGATAAAATAGCTGTGGAAGGAGTGGTGTTGCCAATGCCCATATCTCCCGTGGCCAGCAGTTCGGCCCCTTCATTTTCAATTAAATTGGAAGCGATTTCAATGCCGCTTTCCAATGCCTGAACTGCCTGTTCCTGAGTCATGGCCGATTCCTTGGCCATATTTTTGGTGCCATAGGCTACTTTATAGTCTAAAAGAGGATTAACCCCTTTCATCTGGCTTAAATCGGCATCTACCCCCAGGTCAACTACAATAACGCTGGCTCCGGCAGCAGCGGCCAAGGCATTGATTCCGGCTCCGCCCTGAACAATATTATCCACCATTTGCGGGGTAACTGCTTTGGGATAGGCACTGACTCCTTCGTCCACAACCCCATGATCCCCGGCCATGGTTACAACCACTTTTTTGGCAACGGAAGGCTTGAGGGTTTCCCGCATGGCTGCCAATCTTTCGGCCAGGAGCAGCAAATCTCCCAAAGCTCCGGCAGGAGTGGTTAAGTTGGACAGGCGTTCCGCCCCTTTTGCTCTCCATTCAGCGGATGCCGGTTTAATTGCATTGATGACAACATTTAAATCCAATTTCATTATAAAAATCCTCCTCTTTTGACTTGATTGGTTTTTGACTTGACCTTTTAAGGCAGGTTTCACGAATGAAAAGTAAGGCAGCGTCACTTCAAAGTTACGCTGCCTTACTTAGGCTAACCTTCTTTTTCAGCTTTGGCTTTTTTAATAATATCTTCCGCCAGCTTGGCCGGAACTTCTTCATAACCGGAAAATTCCATGCTGAAATGACCTCTGCCCTGAGTAATGGATTTTAAGTCAATGGAATAGCGATACATTTCCGCCAGAGGAACCATGGCTTTAACTGTGGTATTTTTGCCGGCAGGCTCCATGCCCAGAACCCGACCCCGTTTGGTATTGAAATCGCTGATAATATCGCCCATAAAGCTTTCCGGAACCACCACTTCCACATTCATAATGGGTTCCAGGAGAACCGGCTTGGCATCAACAATACCTTTTTTGAAGGCCAGACTGGCCGCAATTTTGAAAGCCATTTCAGAAGAATCCACCGGGTGATAGGAACCATCAAATAAAATAGCTTTGATGCCGGAAACCGGATAACCGGCCAAAACGCCTTCAGTCATGGATTCCCGCAAGCCTTTTTCTACGGCTGGGAAATAGTTCTTGGGAACTGCTCCACCGAATACTTCTTCGCCAAATTCAAAATCACCGTCCGGCAAAGGAGAAAAACGGATTTTTACATGACCATACTGACCATGACCACCACTTTGTTTTTTGTGTTTGCCTTCTACTTCAACACTGCCCCGAATGGTTTCTCTATAGGGAACTCTGGGAGTATCTACAGTAACTTCAACCCCATAACGCCGTTTCAGCCGATCCAGGATGGCATCCAAATGGGTTTCGCCCATTCCAGTCAGCAGGGTTTCCTTGGTTTCCACGCTTTTTTCCAGACGAACGGCTGGATCTTCTTCCAGGATTTTGGTAATAGCTCCGCCCAATTTATCTTCGTCGCCTTTGGTTTTGGGGAAGATGGCAATGGAATAAGTCGGAACCGGGAAATGAATTCCGTCCAGTTCCACCGGATGATCTTTATCACAAAGAGTATCTGAAGTTGTGGTATCCTGCAATTTTACCAGAACAGCCAGATCACCGGCCGGAACTTCAGTGGCAGGTTCAGAATTTTTACCCCGAACATACAAGATCTGCCCCACTTTTTCAGTTTTATCTTTATTAAAGTTCAAAACTACACTGTCAGCCTTAAAAGTTCCGGTGTAAACCCGAATAAAGGTCATTTTTCCAACATAAGGGTCAGCCAGGGTCTTCCAGACCAGTGCGGACAAAGCTCCTTCTTCCACCTGGGGAGCCGGGAAATAATCAGCCAGAAAATCCATTAAATTGGTAACAGCCAGATTTTTGGTAGCTGAACCGCACAGAACCGGATAAATAGTACCGCTTGCAATGCCTTCGGATAAAGCCTTGACAATTTCATCCGGAGTCAGTTCTTCGCCGTCCAGATATTTCATCATCAATTCGTCATCAGCTTCAACAGCGGTTTCCAACAATTTATCTTTATAAGTGGCCACATCATCTTCCAGATCAGCCGGAACCGGAATTTCCTGTACTTTGCCGCCTTCAAAGGAATAGGCTTTGCCGGATAAAACATCTACAATTCCTTTAAAGTCCAAAGCCTGACCAATGGGCAGTTGTATGGGAACAATTCGATCCCCGAAGCTTTCAGTTAATTCGTCTAAGGTTTTCGAGAAGTTGGCATTTTCCCGTTCCATTTTGTTCATGAAAATTACTCTGGGCAGATTGCCTTCTTCAGCATAATCCCAGATAACTTCAGTCTGAACTTCTACGCCATCTACAGCCGAAACTACAAATAAGGCTCCATCTACAACTCTTAAAGCACCTTTTACTTCACTGATAAAATCAGAATAGCCTGGAGTATCTACTATATTTAACTTGCAGTTTTTCCATTCACAGGGAACAACAGTAGCATGAACAGTTCCCTGCCGACTGACTTCTTCCGGGTGATAGTCAGAAGTGGTTGTACCATCTTCCACTCTGCCCAAACGGTTAATAGCTCCGGTGTTAAAAAGCATGGCTTCAGTCAGTGAGGTTTTGCCTGCTCCGCCGTGGGCAACAACTCCAATATTTCTAATTTGCTTGCTGGGGTAAGATTTCAAATCTTTTGCCTCCTTTGTTTATAAGCTCAATTTAATCCATTTTAAACGAAAATTGACTTAACCTTAATTTCTACACGCTTCGAATAAAACCCTTTTCTCAAAAAACAAAAATCCAAAGAATTTCTTTATTCATACCCGCTTCTTCTGATTCATAAACATTGACGAGGTGAAAGTCAGAAATGCAGACATTTTTACGGGGAACTGCCATTTTGCTGGCAGCCAATATTTTTAATCGGGCCTTGGGGTTTGTCTATCAGATTGCCATGATGCGGCTGATTACTCCAGAAGGAGTGGGACTGTTCAACATAGCTTTCCCCATTTATGTTTTAATTATGGTAGCAGCTTCCATGGGAATTCCCACAGCCGTTGCCAAGCTGGTAGCTGAAGAAATGGCTCATCAAAATCCGGCTGGAGCCAAAAGGATCTTTCGCCTGTCCCTGGGGCTGGTTTTTATCCTGAGCCTTGGCCTGACTTTGCTGACCTATCCTGCTGCTGATTTAATGCAGACCTGGCTTTTTCCGGATCCAAGGGTTTACTGGTGTTTTTCCGCTCTTTTACCGGCCATTGTCATTGTTTCGCTCTGCTCGGTCTTTCGGGGTTATTTTCAGGGCTTGCAGATGATGGGACCTACAGCTCTTACTCAGGCTGGAGAACAAATCGTCAGAGTAGGTGCTGGTTTGGGTCTGGCTTATTATTTACTGCCCAGGGGCATTGAGTATGCAGCAGTTGGCATTTCTGCAGGAGTTCTGGCCGGAGAAGCGGCTGGCTTCTTATTTATGCTGATTATTTATTATCAAAAAAAGCCCCTTGCGGCTTATCCTTCCACTTTTTCTGCTCCCGGTTTAAGCGTCAAAATTCTGGCTTTGGGTTTTCCAGTTACTCTGAACCGCTTTGGCTCATCTTTGCTTTATTCCATCGAAGCCATTTTAATTCCTTCCCAGCTTATTTTGTGGGGATTATCTACTTCGGAATCCACTGCCGCCTATGGTCAATTCGCAGGCATTTCAGAAAGTCTGCTTTATACCCCGGCTGTTATTACTGCCGCCATGTCCATAGCCTTAATTCCGGCAGTCAGTGAGGCCGCCGCTTTGGGCAATCAAAAGCTTTTGCACTATCGCAGTGAAGAAGCCATTCGCATTTCCTTCCTGACCGGCTGGCCCATGGTGGCTGTTTTTCTGGTTTTGGCTCCAGAACTTTGCCACTGCTTATTCGGTTATGCTTCCGCTGCTCCGCCTTTGATGATTATGGCTTTAAGCGGACCTTTTATTTATGTTAATCAAATCTTGGGAGGAATTTTAAACGGTCTGGGCAAGCCCATTATTCCCTTTAAATCCATGCTTTTTTCCTCCTTGTTCCGAATTGCCGGTTTATACTGGATTATCCCCCTGGCCGGCCTCAATGGAGCAGCTTTGATTATGGCTGTTTCCTACTTTATCGGAACAGTTTTAAACTATTGGGGCATTAAAAAAATCACTCCTCTGTCCATTCATTGGAATCCAACTTTTCTGAAGCCTCTTTGGTCTTCTTTGATCTGCTGGCTGGTTTTAAGTTGGGAGAAAAGTTACTTTCTGAAACATAATTATCAGGAATGGACAATTTTAATTTTAAGCCTGCTAACCGGAGGTCTGGTTTATCTTTCAGCCTTAATTTTAACCGGAGGCATTGAAAAAAAAGATTGGCAAAGAATGGTTTTCTTTCACTGATTCTCAGCCAATCTTTTAAGCTGTTTTCCCTATTTGCCGCAGCACTTTTTATATTTTTTGCCGCTGCCGCAAGGACAGGGAGCATTGCGATCCACTTTTTCAGAAGTCAAAGGCTTATGAGCCATTTTAAGCACCAAATCGGCTTTCAGCTCATGGCCAGCTTCGTGATAAAGCAAGGCAATAATATGCCCCAATTCCCGAAAACGACGAACATTGTGCTGTTTTCGTTCCATTTCCACCAGCTTATCCGCAATTTTCAGGGCTTTTTCCCCGGCGGTTCTGGCTGTGGGAATAATTTCGCTGTTATTGGAAACCTCCAAATTTCGGTTTTTCATCAAGTCATAAACCGAAGCCAGACCGATCCAGCCGCTGCCCCACAGGGGATCTTCCGTCAGCCAACGATCATAAAGCTCCTCTACTTTGGCCAAATCTCCTGCCCAGGCATAACTTTCCGCCAAAGCCATACGGACGGATTCCTGCAACTGCTCGTCCCCTTTTTCAAAGCTCAGGTTGACAAAATTCTGGTTGAGCTGTTTCCATTGTTCAATAACTTCCGGAATCTCCTTCTTGCTTTCATTTCGCAAGTAGCCATTCACATGAGCCATAATTTCTTTATATTCTGATCCGGCAAAGCTTTTAAATTCCGCAAATGAAGTGGGTTTTTGCTGAAAAAAATTCTCAACCTCCGCCAAAATTTCCAATATATTGGCCTTGGACTTCAGATCTTTACTCAACAAAGGCCGCAAACTTTCGGTTTGAGGCCGCAGATTTTTAATTTGCTGTTTGGCATATTCAGGCATACTTCTTCTGCTGCTTGTTTTTTTCAGTTTTCAGCAGCTTCTCCTTTCCAATTTATTTAAATTTCGTAATCGAAATTCTGCTTACTTTTACTAACTAAGTATGTTGGCACTTCCATTGACATCAGCGTTGATGGTTATGCCATTTTTACTTTTATACAAAACGCGCTTCGGCACGGTCAGAAAATAAGGCGGACTTCATCCCCAGTGATGAAGCACATGAGGTTTTCGCCCGTGAGCAATTTATAATCTCGAAACCGGGGTAAACCCGGGGCTAGCTCGTTATTACTGTACCCAACAGGGTGGGTATTTGAGCGAGAAGCTCCCGCCTCTTCAGGCGGTGACTATTTCACTTTTGGAATAAGATTCAATGCCCACTAAAGAAAAAACCTAAAAGCCCAAATTCCAATTTTGCCCTTTTTTATATTTACTGTCTTAATATTATAAAAGATTTTTCGAGTAATTTCAACTTTTTAGAAAAGCAAATTCCTGAAAAATCGGCATGGCCAGACAAAGCATAGATTTGAGCAAAAAAAGTTTTCACCCGGCTCTCATTTTTAGCTTGTTTTTCCGTAAGCTTTGTGTTATAATTTCAATACTGGGGGTATAGCACAGTTGGGAGTGCGCCTGCTTCGCATGCAGGAGGTCAGGGGTTCGAATCCCCTTATCTCCACCAAATAAAGCAGCAGATATTGATAGAAATATCTGCTATTCTTTTTTACCCAAAATTCCTTATTTCATGTTGTTACAAAGATTTGAAGATCAACAGGAAGCGATAACTTATCTTGTGAATGAAACAGGGTTATCGGAAAAAGAGTGTGCTTTCGCACATGATTTTTACATAAAAATGTTCAATG
>JAZRXK010000069.1:0-12168 GCA_045600185.1 Desulfocucumaceae bacterium | reverse complement strand
ATAGGGACCGAACTGTCTCACGACGTTCTGAACCCAGCTCGCGTACCTCTTTAATGGGCGAACAGCCCAACCCTTGGGACCTACTTCAGCCCCAGGATGAGACGAGCCGACATCGAGGTGCCAAACACCGCCGTCGATGTGAACTCTTGGGCGGTATCAGCCTGTTATCCCCAGGGTAGCTTTTATCCGTTGAGCGATGGCCCTTCCACGCGGAACCACCGGATCACTAAGCCCGACTTTCGTCCCTGCTCGACCTGTATGTCTCGCAGTCAAGCTCCCTTCTGCCTTTACACTCTACGCGCGATTTCCGACCGCGCTGAGGGAACCTTTGGGCGCCTCCGTTACTCTTTGGGAGGCGACCGCCCCAGTCAAACTGCCCGCCTGACACTGTCCACGAGCCGGTTTCACGGCTCTTTGTTAGAATTCCAATATCCCAAGGGTGGTATCCCAACATTGGCTCCAACAACACTGGCGTGCTATCTTCTCTGCCTCCCACCTATCCTGTACATGCTATACCGAAATCCAATATCAAGCTACAGTAAAGCTCCACGGGGTCTTTCTGTCCTGTCGCAGGTAACCCGCATCTTCACGGGTATTACAAGTTCGCCGAGCCCCTCGTTGAGACAGTGCCCAAATCGTTACGCCTTTCGTGCGGGTCGGAACTTACCCGACAAGGAATTTCGCTACCTTAGGACCGTTATAGTTACGGCCGCCGTTTACTGGGGCTTCGGTTCACTGCTTCAGATTGCTCCTGACAGTTCCCCTTAACCTTCCAGCACCGGGCAGGCGTCAGCCTCTATACTTCATCTTTCGATTTCGCAGAGACCTGTGTTTTTGATAAACAGTCGCTTGGGCCTTTTCCTGCGGCTCCTTCTGGCTCCATAAGTAATCACTTCACCATAACGGAGCACCCCTTCTCCCTAAGTTACGGGGTTATTTTGCCGAGTTCCTTAACGAGGGTTCTCTCGCGCGCCTTAGGATTCTCACCCCGCCTACCTGTGTCGGTTTGCGGTACGGGCACCTTATTTCTGGTTAGAGGTTTTTCTTGACAGCCCTTCCGGCCACTTCGGTACTTAGTTCCCTCCCCATCACCTCTCGGACTCTTGCAGAGGGGATTTGCCTCCTCTGCATCCTACTGGCTTGGACACACTTTTCCATCCGTGTGCTTGGCTTTCTTTTCTGTGTTACCCCATCCTTTAACGATTTAAGGTGGTATCGGAATCTCAACCGATTGTCCATCACCTACGCCTTTCGGCCTCGGCTTAGGTCCCGACTTACCCTGGGCGGACGACCCTTCCCCAGGAATCCTTAGGCTTTCGGCGGGCAGGATTCTCACCTGCCTTTTCGCTTACTTATACCGGCATTATCACTTCTTATCAGTCCACAGCTCCTTGTCGGTACTGCTTCTGCCCAATAAGAACGCTCCCCTACCAATTAAATTTACATCCAATTCCATAGCTTCGGTGCGATGCTTGAGCCCCGTTTCATTTTCGGCGCAAGGCCACTTGACCAGTGAGCTATTACGCACTCTTTAAATGGTGGCTGCTTCTGAGCCAACATCCTGGCTGTCTGCGCAACCTCACATCCTTTTCCACTTAGCATCTCTTTGGGACCTTAGCTGATGGTCTGGGCTGTTTCCCTTTTGACTATGAACCTTAGCACCCATAGTCTGACTCCCGGAATTCAAATATACGGCATTCGGAGTTTGATTGAGTTCAGTAAGCGGTGAAGCCCCCTAGCTCAGTCAGTGCTCTACCTCCGTTATTCATTCCCGAGGCTAGCCCTAAAGCTATTTCGGGGAGAACCAGCTATTTCCGGGTTCGATTGGCATTTCACCCCTACCCACACCTCATCCACCGCCTTTTCAACGACGGTTGGTTCGAGCCTCCACTGAACTTTACTTCAGCTTCACTCTGGACATGGGTAGATCACCCGGTTTCGGGTCTATTCCGACGGACTCTTCGCCCTTTTCAGACTTGCTTTCGCTTCGGCTCCGGGTTTTCCTCCCTTAACCTTGCCCGCCAGACATAACTCGCCGGTCCGTTCTACAAAAAGTACGCCATCACCCTTTTAACGGGCTTTGACTGTTTGTAAGCATACGGTTTCAGGTACTATTTCACTCCCCTCCCGGGGTACTTTTCACCTTTCCCTCACGGTACTTGTTCACTATCGGTTGCGTAAAGTGTTTAGCCTTGGAAGGTGGTCCTCCCTGATTCCCACGGGGTTCCTCGTGTCCCGCGGTACTTGGGATCCTGCCCCGGTTAAGTTCCTTTTCGTTTACAGGATTTTTACCTTCTGTGATGCGGCTTTCCAGCCAGCTTCAACTAAAAACCTTAACTCTTTATGGCAGTCCCGCAACCCCCAGGTTCCGAAAAACCTGGGTTTAGGCTCTTCCCTCTTCGCTCGCCGCTACTACGGGAATCTCGTTTGATTTCTTTTCCTCCGGGTACTAAGATGTTTCAGTTCCCCGGGTTCCCTCCACATACCTATGTATTCAGTATATGGTGCCGGAGGTTTGCTCCGGCGGGTTTCCCCATTCGGACATCCACGGGTCAAAGCTTGCTTGCAGCTCACCGTGGCTTTTCGCAGCTTACCGCGTCCTTCATCGGCTTTACGCACCTAGGCATCCACCCTATGCTCTTTGTATTTTGACCTTTCAGCTTGGCATTTTGCTCGGTAGACCTATTTTGCGAGAGTTCTCAGTTTTTCAACTTTGACTCTTTTGCGTCTTGTTTGTTCGCTGTGAAGTTTTCAAGGTACGGTTTGAGTTACCGGATTGAGTCACCAAAAATTTCTTAATGGTGGGACTAGATGGATTTGAACCATCGACCTCACGCTTATCAGGCGTGCGCTCTAACCAACTGAGCTATAGTCCCTCTCGATCCCTCAAAACTGAACAGATAAGAAGTAAGGTTTAAGTGTACTTTTACACTATCGACCTCGGATAATGCTTCTTCAGCATTTCTCCTTAGAAAGGAGGTGATCCAGCCGCACCTTCCGATACGGCTACCTTGTTACGACTTCACCCCAATCATCAACCCCACCTTAGACGGCTCTCTCCTTGCGGTTAAGTCACCGGCTTCGGGTGTTGTCAACTTTCGTGGTGTGACGGGCGGTGTGTACAAGGCCCGGGAACGTATTCACCGCAGTATGCTGACCTGCGATTACTAGCGATTCCGACTTCATGCAGGCGGGTTGCAGCCTGCAATCCGAACTACGATATGTTTTACGGGATTTGCTCCTCCTCACGAAGTCGCTGCCCTTTGTTCATACCATTGTAGCACGTGTGTAGCCCAGAGTATAAGGGGCATGATGATTTGACGTCATCCCCACCTTCCTCCGTTTTGTCAACGGCAGTTCTAGCAGAGTTCCCACCCTGAGTGCTGGCAACTGCTTGTAGGGGTTGCGCTCGTTGCGGGACTTAACCCAACATCTCACGACACGAGCTGACGACAACCATGCACCACCTGTTTTCGTGCCCCGAAGGGAAGCCTGCTTTCACAGACGGTCACTCAATGTCAATCCCTGGTAAGGTTCTTCGCGTTGCGTCGAATTAAACCACATGCTCCACCGCTTGTGCGGGCCCCCGTCAATTCCTTTGAGTTTCAGTCTTGCGACCGTACTCCCCAGGCGGAGTGCTTATTGCGTTAACTACAGCACTGGAGGGGTCGATACCTCCAACACTTAGCACTCATCGTTTACGGCGTGGACTACCAGGGTATCTAATCCTGTTTGCTCCCCACGCTTTCGCGCCTCAGTGTCAGTTACAGGCCAGGAAGCCGCTTTCGCCACTGGTGTTCCTCCCAATATCTACGCATTTCACCGCTACACTGGGAATTCCGCTTCCCTCTCCTGTCCTCAAGTACAATGGTTTCAAAAGCAAGTCCGGAGTTAAGCTCCGACATTTCACTTTCGACTTCTCATACCACCTACACGCCCTTTACGCCCAGTAATTCCGGACAACGCTCGCCCCCTACGTTTTACCGCGGCTGCTGGCACGTAGTTAGCCGGGGCTTCCTCTTTGGGTACCGTCACTTCCTTCGTTCCCAAAGACAGAGTTTTACGATCCGAAAACCTTCATCACTCACGCGGCGTTGCTCCGTCAGGCTTTCGCCCATTGCGGAAGATTCCCCACTGCTGCCTCCCGTAGGAGTCTGGGCCGTGTCTCAGTCCCAGTGTGGCCGTTCGCCCTCTCAGGCCGGCTACCCATCGTCGTCTTGGTGGTCTTTTACACCGCCAACTAACTAATGGGACGCGGACTCATCCAAAAGCGGATTGCTCCTTTCCTTGAACTCCCATGTGAAAATTCAAGCGTATCCGGTATTAGCACCAGTTTCCCGGCGTTATCCCAGTCTTAAGGGCAGATTATCCACGCGTTACTCACCCGTCCGCCACTAAGTCTTCGAAAAAGTAAACTTCTTCTAAACTCCGTTCGACTTGCATGTGTTAGGCACGCCGCCAGCGTTTGTCCTGAGCCAGGATCAAACTCTCCATAAAAATTTATTATGAAGATTTCTCTTCTTTGCTCATTTAAATCAAAACTGCTCGCTTTTCAGCATTTTCTCTTGACGAGAGTAATTTCATGTTTCCTTACTTCTTCTGTTCAGTTTTCAAGGATCTTTTTGCTTTTCCTTTACCCGCCCGGCTTTCTCCGCCGAACATTTAATATCTTACCACATTCATTTTGTCTTGTCAACTCTTTTTTCGCACTTTTTATTTTTTTTAATCTCCCGATTGCTCAAAATAAAATCTGCTTCCAAAAGCGACCTGTTCATTCTATCATCTTTCCGGAGGTTTGGCAAGTGTTTTTTTATTTTTTTTCAAAAATTTTTTCTGACAGGGCGGATCGGCCGCATTTCAAGGAGTGGCCGATCCGTCAATATTCGCTCTATAACGGCCTCTTAACTGGAATTCCCGGCTTTCTGGGATATTTTTGGGGAGTAGGTTCAATTTTACGGATCTTTAATAAAATGCGTCGATCCTGCCCGCCCGGCAGTGCAAATTCCACAGAACCCTCCAGAAATCCGCCCAGCTTTTGATAAGCTCTGGCTGCTTTCATATTTTCTTCCTGAAACGCCGCACCTTTCAAAGCCCAAAACACTCCGCCAACCTTTAAAAGCGGCAGGGCATATTCCAGCAAAACCGCCAAAGGAGCCAAAGCCCTGGCCACCACCAGATCAAATTTTTCCCGATACGCAGGACTGTGTCCCAGTTCCTCCGCCCTGGCCTGCACAACTTCCACCCGATCTGCCAGGTTCAATAACGCAGTAACCTGCTGCAAAAATCTGGCTTTTTTGCCCACGGAATCCGCCAGTACTACATCCAGATATGGGCAGCAGATCGCCAGAGGCAAACCGGGAAAACCGGCTCCGCTTCCCAAATCAATCATTGTTTGTTTTTTCAGAGGCAGATATTTTTTTAAAACCAGACTATCCAGAAAATGCTTGTCTGCTGTTTCCTGTTCAGAAGTAATGGCAGTTAAATTATATTTTTGATTTTCCTGCTGTAAAAAATCATAATATTGGCGGAAAGCAGCTATGGCCGATTCGTTCAGCTCCAATTTAAGCTCCCTGGCTCCGGCCAGCAAAAATTGCTCCAACTCCATACTAATCCTCCGCTGCTATTCGTTTAAATTGCTCCAGACAGACCATTAAAACCGCCAGATCCGAAGGATAGACCCCGGAAATCCGGGAAGCCTGTCCCAGAGAGTCCGGGCGAATCTGTTCCAGTTTTTGAGCCGCTTCCAGAGAAATGCCCTTAATTTTGGCATAATCAATTTCCGGCGGAATTTTCTTACTTTCCATCCGGTTAAATTTTTCCACTGCTTCCTGTTGCTTTTTAATATATCCTTCATATTTAACCGCAATTTCCGCCATTTCGGTTAAATCCTGATTTAAATCTTCCCTGCTTTCCAACCCCAGCTCCAATAAATCAGCATAACTTATTTCCGGTCTTTTCAATAAAACGGCCATTATCGTACTTTGCCTGGGAGGAGTGGAATTTTTTCGCTGAAAAACAGCCGCAGTTTTTTCATTGACCGGAACCAGAGTTTTTTGCAAGCGTTCCACTTCGGATTCAAATAGTTTTTTCCGTTTCCAATAGCTTTCCAGTCGTTTCTGATCAATGGAACCCACCTTAAAAGCTTTTTCAGTCAGCCGCAATTCAGCATTATCATGCCGCATTAAAAGCCGATGCTCCGCTCGTGAAGTCATAATGCGATAAGGCTCGTCCACTCCTTTAGTAACCAGATCATCAATCAGAACCCCAATATAAGCTTCTGAACGGCTTAATATCAGAGGTTCTTCCCCTTTGGCATATTGGGCAGCATTGATTCCGGCCAATATGCCCTGAGCAGCGGCTTCCTCATAACCGGAAGTACCGTTAATCTGACCGGCCGAAAACAGTCCCGGAAGCATTTTGCTTTCCAGAGACAGTTTAAGCTGAGTGGGATCAAAAGCATCATATTCAATAGCATATCCCATTCGCATAAGTTCGGCCTTTTCCAAACCCGGCATAGTACGAATCATGGCAATCTGCACATCTTCGGGCAAGCTGGTACTCATGCCCTGCACATACATTTCCGTGGTATTCAAACCTTCCGGTTCAATAAAAACCTGGTGGGCAGTCTTTTCGTAAAAACGAATTACCTTGGTTTCAATGGAAGGACAATAACGGGGGCCAATAGCCTGAATTTTGCCGCTGAACAAAGGAGAACGATCCAGATTATCCCGAATGATTTTATGGGTTTCTTCGTTGGTATAGGTCAACCAGCAAAGCTGCTGCTCCTTTTCTTTAATCTGACTCCTGTAAGAAAAATTCTGCCATTGCGGATCTCCGGCCTGCACTTCCATTTTGCTGAAATCCAGACTGCGGCGATCAACACGACAGGGAGTTCCGGTTTTAAACCGCATCAGCTTAAAACCCAAATCGGCCAGATTTTCCGACAGCCTGACCGCATTGGGATTTCCCTGAGGGCCACCCGGATAATCCACTTCTCCAATAATAATTTTTCCTTTTAAATAAGTTCCAGTGGTCAAAACTACTGCTCCAGATCGAAAGATGGCTCCTCCGGAGCCGACAATTCCGGCAATAACTCCTTTTTCTACCAGCAGGCGTTCTGCCAGAACCTGTTTAACCTCCAAATTGGGGGTAGTTTCCAGAGTTTCTTTCATCTTCAACTGATAAACCATTTTATCAGTTTGAGCCCGCAAGGCTCGTACAGCCGGCCCTTTGCCCCGATTTAACATTCGCATTTGAATGGCACAATGATCGGTATTAAAGCCCATTTCGCCGCCCAAAGCGTCCAGTTCCCGCACCAGAAGTCCTTTGGCCGGGCCTCCCACCGAAGGATTGCAGGGCATAAGACCAATATTGCCCAGATTCAGGGTTATACACAAAGTTTTGCAGCCCATACGAGCCGCAATCAACGCAGCTTCGCAACCGGCGTGTCCTGCTCCCACCACAATTACATCATATCGACCGGCTTCATATTCATACATAATCAGGCCACCTTTAAAATCAAATTAAATGCTTACTTACCCAAACAAAAATTGCTGAAAATCCGATCCAGCAAATCTTCGGTAAAAGCAGTTCCGCAAATTTCGCCCAGAGCCTCCCAGGCCAACCGCAAATCCTGATCAGCCACATCCAGCGATAAACCTGCTTCCAAGGCCAGAGAAAATTTTTGCAAATATTGCCGGGCTTTTTGCAGAATATCCCGATGTCTGACATTGCTGATCAGAATTTTGCCTGGAGAATTCAATTCACCTTGCAGTAATAAGGCAATTATCTGATTTTTTAATTCCTCCAGACCCTGACCGGTTTTGGCAGAAATTTTAACCCTGGGGCAGGGACAATCCAGATCAGCTTCGGGATGCAAATCAATTTTATTGATGACAAGCAGCAGTTTTTTGCCCGCAGAAATATGCAAAATTTCCTGATCTGCTTCTTCCAGTTCCTGTCCGGCTTCCAGCATTAAAATAATTAAATCGGCCTGTTCCAAACAGGAACGGGTTTTGGCCATGCCAATCTGTTCAATGGGATCCTGACTTTCCCGCAAACCGGCAGTATCAATCAATTTCAGGGGAATACCCTGAATCAGATAGATCTCCTCAATTAAATCTCTGGTAGTACCGGGAATTTCGGTGACAATGGCTTTTTCTTCTCCCAAAAGGACATTCAGCAAAGAAGATTTGCCCACATTGGGCCGACCGATAATAACGGTTTGCACTCCTTCCCGATAAATTCTGCCCTGTTCAGCCTGCTGCAAAAGCTGATCCAGTTCTGTTATAATTTTTTGAACTGTATGCTGAATCTGACAGCGGCTGCGTTCTTCCAGCTCCTCCTCCGGATAATCCAGATTAACTTCAATTTCAGCCAGCAGATTTAAAATTTCCTCGTTAATGGCGTGAATTTTTTGGGATAAATCTCCGGCAAGCTGCTTTAAGGCTATTTGAGCCGCCGAATGAGTATCCGCCCGAATCAGGTCAATAACCGCTTCGGCCTGAGCCAAATCCAGCCGTCCATTTAAAAAAGCCCGTTGGGTAAATTCGCCCGGTCTGGCCAATCTGGCTCCGGCGGCTAAAACTGTGGCCAAAATCTCCTGCATAACCTGCATTCCGCCATGGCAGTTAATCTCCACCACATCTTCTCTGGTATAAGAATGAGGAGCCAGCATCACTGAAAGAAGAACTTCATCCAGAACCTGACCTTGCAGATTTTGCCAGTGTCCATAATAAAGGCGATGGCTGCCCAAAAACCAGTCTTTGCCCCGGCGGCTTTTAAAAAGCTTGTGAGCAATTTTCAGGGCTTCCTCCCCGCTGATCCGCACCAGACCAATTCCTCCTTCGCCCCAGGGTGTGGCAATGGCGGCTATGGTTGCAAAATTAAACATAAAATGTTTTTCCCTCTTTTAGCAAGAATTCCCCTTCCTGCAATGGAAGGGGATTAAATTTAATAAGCTTCGATTGAACCTAAAGACCCAGACGGCTGTCAAAATCACCTTCTGGGCTGGTTTATTTTCTATCTTTTGGGAGTGATAATAATTTTTCGATAGGGTTCTTCACCTTCGCTGAAAGTCAAAACATCTTCACGACCCTGCAAAGCTGTATGAATTATTCTTCTTTCCAAAGAACTCATAGGTTCCAAGACCACATTGCGTCCCCGCAAAACCGCTTTATCAGCCAGTTTCATGGCCAGATTTTGCAGGGTAACTTCTCTTTTGGCTCGATAATTTTCAATATCCAAAAAAATTTTTTTCCGGACTTCCTGACCCCGATTGATCGAAAGGCTGATTAAATACTGCAGAGCGTCCATAGTATCGCCCCGCCGTCCAATTAAAATACCCAAATCTGAACCGTTTAATTTAATATTAACACAATCATCAGTTTCATTTAAAATAATTTCTGCTTTAATTTCCATAGCGTCCAGGATTTGATTCAATAAATTTTTAACCCGGCCGCTAAGGCCGTCTTCCACCGAAACCCTGACCAGAGCAGGCTTGGCCAGGATACCCAGAAAACCTTTGGAGGGTTCTTCCAGAATCTCAATTATGGCCTGTTCTGCCGTAACCCCCAGTTCTTCCAAAGCCATATGAATAGCTTCTTCTTTGGTTTTGGCTTTTTTTTCAACTGTCTGCACTTTTTTCAGTGCCTCCTTACTGGAACAAATCTTTTGATTTGTTTCTCCGCTTTGGCTTATATCTTTACAGATCTTCATCCGTTTCTTCCAGATTTTTTTCCTTTTTGGCAAGCGAGATTATTTTTTCATTTTCATTTTCGTCATCATCACTGGCAGGATTCAGTTTTTTCCGGCGTTCAGCTTCCCTGGCTTTTCTGGCCTTGGCGGCTTTAGCTTTTTCCTGTCTTCTCTTGCGTTCTTTTTCTTCTTTTTCAGCTAATTCTTCCATCAAAACCTTAACTTCAGCCGTATGTTTATTTACAAAATGCTGCTGAGCCATTCCAACCAGATTAAAGACAATCCAGTAAATCCCCAGACCAACCGGAATCACAGTTGCCGCCAGCCACAAAATAAAGAAAGGCATCAGGTAAACCATGAATTTCTGATTGTTATCCTGACTGACCATAGTCATTTTAGTTTGCAGGAAGGTGCTTCCAGCCGCCAGAACAGGTATAATAAAATAAGGATCCCCTTTATCCCGGCCAATTCCGCCCAAACTTTTAATCCACAAAAAACCGGCATCTTCGGATGGAATAGTCCCGAAATAGTGAAGCAAAGCCTGATACAAAGCAATTAAAATGGGCATTTGAATAATCAATGGAATACATCCGGCCAAAGGGTTGACATTGTATTTTTGATACAGCTCCATGGTTTTTTGCTGCAATTTCTGCGGATCTTTGCCTTTGTAGCGATCCTGAATTTTTTTCAGTTCCGGAGCCAGATTCTGCATCATGGTCATGGACTTCATTTGTTTTAAAGTCAGGGGATATAAAATAGTTTTAATAATAATAGTCAGCAGAATAATGGCCAAAACATAACTAAAACCGGGAATGGGATCATTGATTCCAGTTTTAGCCACTAAATCGGACAGAAAACCAATACAATTTTCAAAAAATCCGACAACTGCATTCCAAATACCCAAAAAAATTTCCTCCTTTTCCCCTCCTGGCAGCAGTTTTTCCATCTTCAGAATATTGGGGATTATTTCATATTAGTATGACAGGCTTTTCAGCAGTCAGTCATCCATCTTATCGCAGCGGATCATAGCCGCCGGGATGAAAAGGATGGCACTTGGACAAACGAATCAGGGCTTTCAGACTTCCTTTCCAAAAGCCATATTTGCTTACAGCCTCCAGAGCATATTGTGAACAGGTGGGATAAAAGCGACAGGTCGGCGGTTTTAAGGGGGAAATAAATTTTTGATAAAACCGAATTAAATCTATAATCAATTTAACAGGATAATCAGTTAATCTTTGCATTTTTACCCCAAAGCTTTTTTAGCAATTTATGTAAGTCCTGCTCCCAAAAAGCAAAACTTTTTTCTTTTAATCCAGGTCGGGGAATTAAAACATAGTCATATTCCAATTTAAAAATTTTCAGATTATGACGACACAGCTCTCTCATTCTGCGTTTGAGCCAATTTCGTTGTACAGCCTTGCCCATTTTTTTGCCCACGGAAAAACCAATTCGAGGATAAGGCAAAGAATTGGGCAAAGCATAAATTATAAAAGAAGAATTGGCCGCCGAGCGACCCTTAGCATAAACTTTTTTAAAATCGGCATTTTTTTTCAACGAATTCAGTTTATCCATTAAAATACCCTGATTTAGCCAAAATTATACAGCACCCCCTGAAAAGACGGGGGCTTCCCGCAAAAAGTCTCCTGTAATGGATAGCAAAATCACGAGCCAGCCCCGTGTTTTCCACGGTTTCAAGGCTTATATGCAAATTCTAGGCACTCAAAACTTTTCTGCCTTTTTGCCGCCGGCGTTTTAAAACATTGCGTCCGCCTTTGGTAGACATTCTTTGCAAGAAACCATGAACTCTTTTGTGCTTTCTGTTTTTGGGCTGATAAGTTCTTTTCACTGTTAGACACCTCCTATTCAGGATTTCAGATAATTCTTATATGTCAACCCCATTCCCAAAAGAATGGGCTTTGCAGCTGCCGCAAGCTTTTTCTTTTTAAGCCACAGGAATTTTATGCTTAAAGCTTTTCCAGTCTGACTAAAAGCTAGTATACATTATAGCCAGTAAGAAGTCAAGACACTGAGATCTGAATTGTGTTGCTTTATTTGTCAATGATGCGTTACAAAATTAAAGCATCTGTAAATGATAAGGTAATTCTCTGAGGGGGTATATTTCGCTAAAAAAGTCAGGGCACCAGCATTAAAAAATATGAATGGGATCGGATGGCATCGTAATGACTGGCATCGTAATGACAAGCTCCGCTTCGTGAGCCTCGCCCCTGATCTGATACTCCCGACAACGGGAGGCCATGCCTCCCGCTGCGGGTACATAAGTTTTAATGCCGGCAATTAAGCAGAGCATAACTGATCTCCACTCAATCACAATGTCTCAAGCTTACCTGTGTCCTCGTCAAAAATGTCAATAATTATGTTTATGTTCTTGTTATAACCCATGCTGATAATATTCAGATTCTTCATGAGGCTTTCGTCCGGCTCCATGCTGATGACCGTGATTTTGGGGCTTTC
>JAZRXK010000068.1:0-13436 GCA_045600185.1 Desulfocucumaceae bacterium | reverse complement strand
CCCAACCGGCTGGTCTGCTGCTTTGTACACCTTTTCCAGCTCCACGCAAAACGGTTCGGATTGCGGTTTTGGGCATTATGCCGGAATTTCGTTTGCGGGGTCTGGAAGCTCTGCTTCTGGAAAAGCTTTTTCAAACCATGGAACAGAAAAACTATCAGGAAGCCGATATTTCCCAGATTCATGAAGATAATCACGCCATGCTCAGCTTATTAGGCAAGCTTTTACCCGTACAGGCAGATCGCCGTTTTCGGGTTTATCAGCAGAAGCTGGAGTGAACTACTCCGACTTATAGAAGTCGGAGCTTCCTGCTTCAACCACTACTGCTTGGCTAACATAATCGTTAACTCAAGTCTTACACAATGTCCACAGGCGTATGAGTTTGGGCTATTCCATCCCTACTGTATATTTAGTTTTAGGCTACTTCAGCAAGTATATTATGATTATGACACTATAAATAACAAAAGTCAAGAAAACGCCGTGTTTATCGCAATTCATTCCGCCACCTATAGAGGTGGGAGATTTCTTGCTCACGGCGTGTTAAAGAATGACCTTTAGTCGTTTGCAGATTGCCGGTTAATTTGCTGTTTCTCTGCTTTGCCTGATCCACAAATCCCTTTGCGGATACGGAATATCAATGTTTTCCCGTTCAAATCTTTCTTTGATGGCCATATTTAAATCGTCCCGAATTTGATAGCTGTCCTTATAATTTTCAATAGAAAAGCGACATTCCAAATTCAGTGAAGAATCAGCAAATTCCAAAAAATAAGCCCTGGGAGTCGGTTCGTCCAAAACATCTTCATGATTTAACATAATTTCTTCCAAAATAGCCTTAACTCGTTTCAAATCCGAACCATAAGCCACACCAAGCGGAATTTTAATTACAGTTCGGGGACTTGGATTGCTATAGTTAACAATCCGGCTGGAAACCAAATCAGAATTGGGAATAACAATTAAAGTGTTATCTATGGTTTTCAGTCGGGTGCTTCTTCCTCCAATATCCACAACATCACCCGTCAGGCCGCTGCTGGAAATGCGATCTCCCACTCGGAAAGGTTTATCCACCATAATCATAAAACCGGAAATAATATTGCTCATGGTATCCTGTGCCGCCAGGCTGACAGCCAGAGAAGCCACCCCGGCAGTAGCCAGAAAACCGCTTAAAGATACATTGAAGTAACCCAAAATAATGGTAAAGCCAACAAAGTAAATCAACCCGGTAATTACTCTGGAAATCAGGCGGTAAATATGGTTTTCGGAAGAACCCATATGTTCTTCACCGGATTTTTTCTGCAAATACCAGTCGCAGACTCCCCGCATAATGCGGCTCAAACCCCAGACCACCATACAAACCATACCGGTATAAATGATTTTTTGAGCCACATTTAATAAAGAAGCCTGAATATGGAATAAAGTTTGATTCAAAGCTATACTGCGGCCAATTTCCAATAAGATAAAAAATATCAGCACTGAAATGGGTCGTCTGATAACTTCCCCCACTTTGTTATCCAGATCAACTGAAATTCTCCTGAGAACAGTTCCCAAAAATTTTCTGATCAGTTTACCAGCTAACCAGCTTAAAAAAGCACTGATCAGAGCATAACCGGCAATTATGCTTATAACATACACAAAATTCATAATTTCCTCCCGGCCGCCAATTAAATCAGAGTTGCCAACATATTTTGAACCGCCTTTTCTTCAAAACTGTCATCCAAAGGAAGTAATTCGCCGCTTTCTCCCTTGCGTTGCAAGACCAATTTCAGCAAATAATCGGCCAGACAGGTGTTTTTGGGCAAAATTGGCCCATGCAAATAAGAACAAAAAACATTTTTATAGCGAATTCCTTCCTGATTATCCTGTCCATTATTGCCAAAGCCTTTTAATACTCGCCCCAAAGACTGTACATCCCCCAGAAAGGTACGGCCAGCGTGATTTTCAAAACCGACCAGAGGACATTGTGTCCCTGCAATGTCCATTTCAATGGCAATATTACCAATCAATCGTTCAGTTTTGGCTTCCGTATAAAAATCCAATAAATTCAAACCGGGTATTTTATCCCCGGCTACATCTTTATAATATTGTCCCAATAATTGAAAACCACCGCAAACTGCCAAAATTGCCACTCCATCTTCCATAACGGCTTTAAGCTCGGCCTTGCAGCGATTTAGAAGCTGGGAAACCAGAATTTGATCTCGATCCGAACCGCCTCCTATAAAGATAAAATCCGCCTGACTAAAATCCGGATGATCGTCCGGCATAATCGGAATAATTTCAGCTTCCAGATTCCGCCAGAGGCAGCGTTGATAAAAAGCCTGAACATTACCGGAATCTCCATATAAATTAAGCAACTCAGGAAACAGATGGTAAATCCGAATCTTCTTTTCGTTTGGCTTCATTACGCAAGGTCCTTTCCAACGGCCATAAAGCCGTATAAGTTGTAAAAAAATAATATTGCTCGGCTTCGGTATGCAAAAGCTGCAAAACTGCCTGACTCACTTCAGTTTCCACTTTAATTTTGCTTAAAGGCAAATTGGCATACTTTAAACGAACTGCCATATCATAGGCTCTTCGCCCGCTGCATAAAAATACCTGCCATTTTTTGGAGTTATCTGCCAGTTTTTCAAAATCCACATTCCAAAGCCAGGAAATATCTGTTCCATCTGCTTCCTGATCATTGATAAAAACACCCACCGCCACCGAATCCGAATTCAGAGCCATTAAGGAATTTAAACCCTGATTAAAACCAGTCGGATTTTTGACCAGATTTAATAAAACCGGGCGTTCCTGATAGATAAACTGTTCCATTCTGCCTATTGCCGGACGATAGGAAACCAGAGCCCGAAACATATTTTCTGAATCCAGATTCAGCATTTTGCCGCAAAGCCAGGCTGCCAAACCATTATACAGATTATAAAAGCCGTCCAAAGGCAGATACAGAGTCTCAGATGCTTTATTCTGCCGGGAGCGTAAAAAGCAGGAAATTTCTCTTTGTCCCACAATGGGTTCCAGTCCTTCCAGATCAGGCTGGGGACGCTCAAAATCTCCCTGGGGGCAACGATACTTGCCCAACTGACTGTAATGAAAATATTCGTATTTTAATTCAGATCCGCAAAAAGGACAACATTTGCTTTCCCGATCATCTGAATTGCTCAAAGTAACTCCCTGATGCTGACTTAAACCATAATAATAAGCTTTTAAATGACATCTCCTGCCAATTTGAGCTGACAAAGGATCATCAGCATTTAAAATAAGCCGGGTTTTTTTAAGCTGCGGCAAAGAATTAACTACAAAACCAATAGTCGTATCCAACTCTCCATAACGATCCAGCTGATCCTGAAAAAAATTGGTTACTACCAGCCAATCCGGTTCAATGGATCGCAGCAACAGAGGAACAGTTGCTTCGTCAACTTCCAGACAGGCCGCATTGCTGGTTATTTTGCCTTTCCAGTCGCAGGAATGCAAAAAAGCCGTAATAAGCCCGGTCAGCATATTAGCTCCGTTGATATTGGTGACAACCTCAAAATTGCTTTTTTTCAACATGGCTTTAATCATATTGTTGGTTGTAGTTTTGCCATTGGTACCGGTAACTGCTACAATCGGTCCGGCAATTTGTTTTCCCATCTTAGCCAGAATGGCAGGATAGATTTTTTTAGCCACCATTCCCGGCAGAGCTGATCCCTGTCCTTTTCCGGTAAGCCGACTAAAAAAAGCAGCCAATCTGGAAATCCAAATCGCCAATAAATATCGCATATTAGCCTCCAAATTAATTTTTGTCCTAAAGGTATTTCGGCATATTCCTGTTTTTTTCCTGTTTTTACCCCTGTTTTTTTTGACTGTCCAGATAATTTTGCAAAATAAAAACTGCTGCCAGTCGATCTATTATTTTTTTGCGTTTTTTGCGGCTGAGATCTGCTTCCAACAGAGTTTTTTCTGCTGCTATTGTGGTTAACCGCTCGTCCCACAAAATAACCGGCAGATTCAACAGCTTCTCCAGTTGTTCCGCCCATTCCTGAGCCAAAACAGCTCTTTCTCCCAAAGTACCGTCCATATTTTTGGGCCAGCCTAAAACAATTTTTTCCACTTGATGCTTTTCTACCAGGCTCTGCAATTCATTCCAGATTTGATCTGTGTTTTTTAAAACTTCCAGCCCCTGAGCCGTCCAGCCAAAAGGATCGCTTAAAGCAAGACCAATTTGCCGATCTCCATAATCAATTCCCAAAATTCTCATTTTCTCTCCTTAAATAATTTTCAGGCAAAATTCCGGGCAGACCGCTGCACAATAACCGCATAAACGGCAAAGCTTTTGATCTACCACCGCCTTACCTTCCACAACTCGAATAGCTCCGGAACTGCACCGCTTCTGACAACTTCCACAGCCCACACACCAGCTTTCCACCAACAAACGCCGAGGCTGAACGGAAATTTGCCTGACAGTTTCGGGCAAAGGATTAAGACCGGAAAAAAGACGAACATTAAAGTCCACTTCGGCTTGACTTTGCATACCCACCGCCACTGCGTCTAAAAAATCCAGGCTTAAAATATAATTGAAAGCAGCCTCTCGTTCTCCCAGCAGATTACCTCCGCCCAGAGCTTTCATGCTGTAAATACCTTTGCCCAAAGTATGGGCATACTGGATTGCTTCCTGCATTTGCTCCCGATCTCCGCCAATAATGCCAATACCAGATTTATTCAGCAAAGGGTGAATAACTTCAATCTCCGGAATTAGAGCTGCCGAGCGTACCGCTTCTACTGCATGAGTGGAAATTCCGATGGCTCGCACCAATCCTTTTTCCCTGGCCTTCAGCAAATATTCAATAGCTGCCCAATGTCCTTGAATGGTCAAAGCTGATTCCTGTTCATGCAGCATGAAAATATCAATATAATCCCGCTCAATACCTCGTAAAGCTTTGTGCAGACGGGCTTCCATGCCTTCTCCAGTGTAATCATAGCTTTTGCTGGTAATAATAATTTTATCCTTACGCCCCTTAATAGCTTCCCTGATATATTCATAATTTTGGTAATAGTCGGCAGTATCCACAAAATTGACTCCCTGTTCAAAAGCATAAGCCATAATTTTGCTGCCTTCCGCAACTGATAAATCAGCCTGCAAGGAACCCACAGTCAAAGACCCAAAACATAAACGGGACACTTGCAGACCGGTTTTGCCCAATTCTCGATATTCCATGTTCTCCACTTCCTAATGAAATAAATCCAAAGAGCAGAACCGTTCGACGACGACTCTGCTCTTGGCTTAAATACTTTTTCTGGATCTGGCTCGCTGAGTTTTTTCCAGAATTTTCTTTCTCATGCGAAGTTGGGTGGGAGTAACTTCCAAAAGCTCATCATCTCCCAAATATTCCAGACATTCTTCCAGAGAAAATTTGCGGGGTTCTTCCAGGCGTAAAGCCTGTTCAGAAGTGCTGGAACGCATATTGGTCAAGTGCTTTTTCTTGCAGACATTAACTTCAATATCCTGTTCACGGCAGTGTTCTCCCACAACCATACCTTCATAAACCGAGGTTCCGGGATCAATAAATAACACGCCTCTTTCCTGTACAGCGTTCATGCCATACATGGCGGCTTCCCCGGTTTCAAAAGCGATCATTACTCCTCTGGTTCGCTGGTTCATATCTCCCTTATAAGGTTCGTAACCGGCAAAAACATGGTTGATAACCGCATTGCCTCTGGTTTCAGTCAAAAGCTGCGAGCGAAAACCGATCAATCCTCTGGAAGGAACTTTAAATTCCAGGCGAAGCTGGCCGCCGCCTGCCGAAGTCATATTGGATAATTCGCCTTTACGCAGACCCATAATTTCCATGACTGCTCCCATTTGAGCTTCCGGAATATCCACCATCAAATTTTCCACAGGTTCATATTTTTTGCCGTCAATTTCCTTAAAAATAACTTCCGGTTTGGAAACCTGCAATTCATAGCCTTCCCGCCGCATGGTTTCAATTAAAATTGACAAATGCAGTTCACCCCGGCCACAAACTTCAAAGCTGTCAGCATTTAAAGTATCCGTGACCCGCAGACTGACATTGCGTTCCATTTCTTTAAACAAACGGCTTCGCAATTCTCTGGAAGTAACAAATTTTCCTTCCTTCCCGGCAAAAGGACTGTCATTGATCATAAAAGTCATTTTGAGAGTGGGTTCATCTACCATAATAGGCGGAAGCTGCTCCGGATTTTCCGGATCGGCAACAGTTTCCCCAATATTGACATCTTCCAGACCAGAAAAAGTCACTACTTCTCCACAAAAAGCCTGATCTATTTCCACCCGCTCCAGACCTTCAAAGGAATAAAGCCGGCCGATTTTGCCCGGTGTCTGGGTCTTATCATGCCGAATCAAAGTAACATTCTGGCTGGCTCGCAGGGAACCCCGGTTAATTTTACCCAAAACCATTCTTCCCAAATATTGATCATAGACAGTATTATTTACCAAAATTTGCAAAGCTCCTTCCGGATCCCCTTCCGGAGCCGGAACATTATCTACAATCGCTTCAAATAAAGCCTTTAAATCCTTGCCGGGAACCTTTAAATCAGCCGAGGCCACTCCCTGCCGAGCCGAAGCATAAATCAAAGGAAAGTCCAAAAATTCTTCCGGAGCTTCAAGTTCAATAAACAAATCCAGAATTTCATCAGCCACTTCCAACGGACGGGCATCCAAACGATCAATTTTATTGATGACAACCACAGGAACCAAATTTAATTCCAAAGCCTTGCGTAAAACAAAACGGGTTTGAGGCATGGGTCCGTCAAAAGCATCTACCAGCAGCAAAACCCCGTCTACCATATTTAAAACCCGCTCTACTTCTCCGCCGAAGTCAGAGTGACCCGGAGTATCTACAATATTGATTTTAACCTGACCATAATGAACCGAAGTATTTTTGGAAAGAATGGTAATCCCTCTTTCCCGCTCCAGATCATTGGAATCCATAACCCGTTCCTGAACTACCTCGTTATCCCGAAAAATACCGCTTTGCCGCAACATGGCATCTACCAGAGTAGTTTTTCCGTGGTCAACATGAGCAATAATGGCTATATTTCTTAATTCGTTAATCTAAATTACCTCCCATTAGAAAACAAATGGCAAAATCTTTTTCCAGTATAACAAGATTTGATCTTAATTACAAGTTCTTCAAACCTGATTCCCGATATAATTTTTAAGCCAGTATTCCAAAATTTGGAATACTAATCAGCAGCCCTGGAAATTCTGAATTATTTTCAGCCAAAATCAAGGCTGAAATTTGAGACAAGACAATGCCAACCTTGGGCAAGAAACAGCACAGTTTTTTTGAAAGCCGCACTATTTTTCTACATAACCAGCATTTTTCCAGTTGCATTACTTTTAATTCGATACAGACAGCCTTTTTCGGTTTCATTGCGATAATAAATCCAGTCCTCGACTAAATTTAAATTTTGGCAGCTATCTTCTGTAATTAAATAATCTTCCCAAGTATCCTTGGACATTTTAAATAAATAGCCTAAAACTCCTTCATTGCGATAATAGATCCAATCTTCATCAACATTTAAACTGCTGCATCCTTCCCGGCTCAAGGCTGTTCTTTGAGTGCCGTCGGTTTTAATTCGATACAGTTTTTTGCCGTCGCTGAGATTTTGATAATATATCCATTCGCCATCCAGATTATAATAATCACTATCATCCGCACAAATCAGAGTCCGGCTGCCACCATCAAGATTCATTTTATACAGCCGACCCCCTTCGTTTTCATTGCGGTAATAAATCCATTCGCCTGCCACCAGCATTGACCAGGCATAGTCCTGTCCCAAGCAAGTTCGCTGGCTGCCATCCAAAGCAATTCTATAAATCCGGCAGCTATCCATAAAATTGACATAATAAAGCCAATCTCCTGCCAGGTTAATATATAAAGACTTATCTTGATTCAGCCGGGTTTTCTCCGTGCCATCAATTTTTATTTTATACAAATTTCCCTGTTCGCTGTCATTGCGGAAATAAGCCCATTCATCACGAACGTTTAAAAAAGCCACCCGATCTGAGGTCAGCTCTTTTTTTTCACTGCCGTCCAGCCGACTTTTATATAAGGCATCATTATAAATAAAATTTTTATAATAAATCCAGCCGTCCTGATAACAACAGCTTCCCCAATTTATAATATTTCCCCTGCTGTTTCCTGCCTGCATTTTATTTTCCTCCCTGATTTTTCAAAGCCCCCTGTTTTCCAAAGAAAACAGGGGGCGATTTTATTTCTTAACTAACCAATTTTCGGACGGGGATATAAACCACAGGCTTGAACGATTTCAGGAACAATTTCTTCCCAGGCAATAGCCATAATATGAACCCCATGCACACCTTGAACTTTTTCCTTGATGTATTTAATCTGTTCAATACAGATTTTAACACCTTCGGCTTTTTGATCTTCAGCCGATTTCAGGCGTTCAATGATTTCATCCGGAACCAGCATTCCGCTGACTTTCTTCTGCATATAGGAAGCAGCTTTCCAGCTCTTCAAGGGAGTTACTCCGGCCAAAATGTGAGCTTTTTTATCCAGACCTCTGGCTCTAACCATTTCCATAAATTTTTCAAACCGTTCCATATCAAAGATACATTGGGTTTGAATAAACTGAGCCCCGGCTTCAATTTTCTTTTCCAGACGATCAACCCGGAATTCAAAAGGATCGGCAAAGGGGTTGGCTACGGCACCCAGGAAAAACTGGGGCTGTTCGCCTTTAATTTCTTCCCCGGAGAAAAAGAGTTTTTCATCTCTCATTCTTTTCAACAGTTGAATCAGTTGAATGGAGTCAACATCATAAACATTCTTGGCAGTCGGATGATTACCAAATTTCTGGTGATCCCCGGATAAACAAAGAACATTTCGCAGACCCAGACTGTAAGCACCCATTAAGTCAGCCTGAATGGCAATCCGGTTCCGGTCTCTGGTGGTCATTTGAATAATCGGTTCAATACCTTTTTCTTTGACATGAATCCCGGTACCAATGCTGGAGATCCGCACAATAGCGGTTTGGCAGTCAGTGATATTGGTAGCATCCACATAATCTTTCATCATATCCGCATGATGGCGAACTTCTTCGACCGATGCGTGTTTGGGAGGTCCAATTTCAGCAGTAACGGCAAATTCTCCAGAATCCAGAATTTGTTGTAATTTGCTTAAAGAACTCAATCGATCATCACATCCTCACGGACAAGTTTTCTCGGTCCACCATCACGAGAGGTAGACCAGTCTTTAACAGGCTGAATTTCCAACAATTTATCCAGTTTTCCCAGAGCTTTCATTTTTTCATAAATCAAAGCCCAGGCACAATCGGTATCCGGATTAACTTCACATTTACCATACTGAGAACCGCCGCAGGGACCATTCAAAATGCTCTTGGAGCAGCGAATAATCGGGCAGATACCTCCAGTTCTGTGCAAAACACAATCTCCGCACAAACCGCATTTTTCTTCCCAAATGCCGTGCAGGGTAGAACCACCGATAAACTTGGTGTTCAAAGCAGGTACCACCCACTTGTCCTGGAAGCGTTCGGCCAGGTACTGCACCCCAACGCCGCAGGCCAGAGAAACAATAGCATCAACATCTTTAACCATTTCAGCCATAGCTTCAATATATTCCGGATCGCACTGTCTGGTTGCCGTATAGGTTACTACCACCGAATCGTCATCTTTTTCCAGACCTTTTTTAATCCGCATCAAAGAAGCCATAATTTCGGTTTCTTTTTCCCCACCGGCCAAACAAACGGTTACACATCCGGCACAACCGGCCAGTAAAATTTTTTTACACCCGGCAACAGTTTCCAGAATGTCTTCAAGCGGTTTTTGCTGGGCAATAATCATGTATTAAGACACCCCCACTTACTTTTTATTTAAAGGACTGGGTCCAAGTTCTTTAATCCGTTCAGTCATTTCATCTGCAATTTGAGCAAAACGAGGACCCATAGCCGCAGATAAATTATAAAACTCTACCCGTCTGCTGTCAAAGCCAATTTCATCCAGCAAGGCTTTAACATGTCTAACTCTCTTTTTAGCCCGGAAATTGCCTTTTAAGAAGTGGCAGTCACCTTCCATGCAACCCGCCACATAAACTCCATCAGCTCCGTCTTCAATGGCGTTTAAAATTACCCGGTGATCAATATTGCCGGAACAGGTCATTTCTATAACCCGGATATTGGGGGAATATTGCAAACGCATTGAACCAGCCAGGTCAGCAGCGGAGTAAGCACAATAATGGCAGCAAAAAGCTACAATTTTGGGTTCAAAAGCCATTTATCAGTCCACCACCTTTTCACACAATCTGTCTACCATAGCCATATACATTTTGTCGGTGTAACCTTGCAGGGTAATAGCCTTGTTCGGACATTCTCCCGCACAGGTACCGCAGCCCTGACACAACAAAGGCTCGATTTGAGCTGCATAATTGACCACTCTGGGAGCATTGAAGGGACAGAGCCGGACGCAGGTATAGCAAGCTGCACATTTATCCGGTTGAACCACAGCCGTAACCCCATGCCGAAGCAATTTGTCCTTGGCCAGAATAGTGGAAACCCGGCCAACTGCCGCCTGAGACTGAGCAATGTTTTCATCCAGATTCTTGGGAGCATGAGCCAAACCGGCCATGAAAATACCTTCGGAAGCAAAATCAACCGGACGCAGCTTCATGTGAGCTTCCAGGAAGAAGCCTTCGTCGTTAATCGGAATCTTGAACAAGCTGCTGATTTTGGCATTGTCCGGAGCCGGCAGAATTGCGGTGGCCAAACCAACTACATCAGCCTGAATCTTAACCGGAACCTGCAAAACATGATCCAGAACCGTAACCAGCAGATTGCCGGAACTGTCCTGTTCCACCAGAGGTTTCTGGTCTTCTTCGTAACGAATGAAAATAACTCCCTTGTTACGGGCTTCGGTGTACATTTTTTCTTTCATGCCATAAGACCGAATATCCCGATACAAGATAAAGACATTGGTTTTGGGATTCTTTTCTTTAAATTCCAAGGCCAGTTTAATGGACTTGGTGCAGCAGAAACGGCTGCAGTAAGGACGATCCGGCTGACGAGAACCAACGCATTGAATGAAAACTACATTTTTGGCTTCAGTTACTTTGGGATCATTTTTAAACAAAGCCTCTTCCATCTGCAAATGGGTCAAAACCTTATCATTTTGTCCATACAGATATTCGGTCGGAGTATATTCCTGACCGCCGGTAGCAATAATGGCTACTCCGTGTTTAATTTGTTCCCCATTGGTCAAGGTAGTAGTAAAGTTGCCCAGATAACCGGAAACTTCGTTTACTTCCACGCCTTTATGCACCGTAATCTCAGGATCATTTTCTACATTGCTGATCAATTTATTCATAAAAGCCTGAACATCTTCTCCAGTCAGGCTGGTATAAATTTTGCGTCCCATTCCTCCCAGCTCATCAGTCTTTTCAATTAAATGAACTGCAAAGCCCTGTTTGGACATGGAGACAGCCGCATTTAAACCACTTACACCGCCGCCAATAATTAAGGCTGATTTGGTAACACTGGCCGGTGTTTTATGAATAGGCTGCAATAAAGCTGCTTTGGCTACAATCATTTTAACCAAATCTTTAGCTTTGGCTGTAGCTTTTTCCGGTTCTTTCTGGTGAACCCAGGAGCATTGATCCCGAATATTGGCCATTTCAAACAGGAACCGGTTCAAGCCGCCTTCCAGCAGGGTTTCCTGGAACAAAGGCTTGTGCGTCCGAGGACTACACGAAGCTACAACCACTCTGTTAATATTATGTTCCTTGATAACCTCTTTCATATGCACCTGGTTATCCTGAGAACAGGTATAAATGGCATCTTCAGCATAAACTACATTAGGCAGGGTTTTGGCCATTTCCACAACTTCCGGAACATTGACCACACTGCCAATGTTAATTCCGCAATGACAGACAAAGACCCCGATTCTGGGTTCTTCTCCACTGACATCAATTTCAGGCGGATAGACTTTTTCTTTAACCAGAGTACCTCTGGCATCAGCCAGCAAACCTCCAATGGCACCTACAGCGGCACTGGCCTGCATAACGGTTTCCGGAATATCAGCCGGAGCCCCAAAAGCACCCGCTACATAAATACCCGGCCGACTGGTTTCCACACCAGTCAACGGCAGAGGTTCGCAGAAGCCGTCTGCATTCAGATCCACGCCCATTTTGGCTGCCAGATCCCAAACCGAAGCTCTGGGCTTAAGACCTACTGACAAAATGACCATGTCAAAAATTTCATTGTGAATCTGACCTTTTTCGTCACTGTAACGAATCAGCAAATCACCTTCGTGACTTTCTGAACCAAGCAGTTCCGCATCCAGCGTGGAATCACTTTTGGGATCACTGATGGCAAAAATCCGGGAACGCACAAAATTAACTCCGGCGGCTTTAGCTCTATTATAATAAGCTTCAAAGCCTTTGCCATAAGTCCGCATATCCATATAGAAAATAGTGGTATCCAGCGGATCCTTACTGTGTTCTTTGGCGATCATGGCTTCTTTTACTGCATACATACAGCATACAGAAGAACAGTAATCGCTGCCTTCCCGCACATTTCGGGAACCAACGCACTGAATCCAGGCAATGCGTTTGGGTTCTTTGTGATCGGAAGGCCGCACCAGGTGTCCCTGATAAGGTCCGGAAGCACTCAGGATTCTTTCAAATTCCAAAGAAGTCAAAACATTGGTATATTTTTCATAGCCATAATATTGCAAAGCTTTGGGATCGAAGGGTTCAAAGCCGGGGCAAAGCAAAATGGCTCCTACTTCCAGATCTTCATAAGTTTCTTCCATATAATGGTTGACAGCTTTGGACATACAGGCTCTTTCACATTCCAGACATTCTGAACAAACTCCGCAGTTTAAGCAGCGTTCAGCTTCTTTTTGGGCTTCTTCCAAAGTGCAGGTGAAGCTTTCTTCCACAAAAGAGGCGGCTCTTTTAGCCGGATCCAGATGCAAAATCGGCAGAGCCGGAGCTTTTTCTACTTCGCTTTCTTTTTGCCGCAAGGGAGCAATTTCTTCTTCTGGAATACTGAAACGCCGGTTCTGGCTCAAATCAATGCCCATGATATAACGATGAATAGATTCAGCAGCAGCTTTACCTGCTCCAATAGCTGCAACTACAGTTTTAGGTCCGGTTACAGCATCACCACCGGCAAACACACCCGGTACATTAGTAGCCAAAGTTTCTTCGTCAGCCACCAAAACGCCTCGTGAAGAAGCTTCCAGAGAAATATTTTCCAGATCGGGTTTTTGACCTACGGCCAGAATAACGGTATCTAGACCAAGGGTAAATTCGCTGCCTTCAATGGCTCCCGGACGACGGCGGCCGCTGGCATCAGGTTCACCCAGTTCATTTTGCAGACATTCAATTTGAGTTACCTGTCCTTCACCCAGAAAAGCTTTGGGGCTGGTCAGCATCCGGAAAATAATGCCTTCT
>JAZRXK010000067.1:0-39655 GCA_045600185.1 Desulfocucumaceae bacterium | reverse complement strand
AATCTGTATCGCATGGGAATCAACTATCTTGCAAAGGATAGTCAAGTACCGGATACAGTGGCACCTCAGTATATCTGAGATGTCAGGGGCGTTGTCAACCGTCCCATGATGTAACATCAGCAGGTTCGCCTGTAACAAAGGTAGGAGATAGTTATATCGTTTGCACTACTGGATAGTTACAAGCCCACTCACTTTAGTGGGTGGGTAGTTGACTTATCCACCTTTTCTTTCAGGACTTCGATCGCCCTCATCAAGACCGCCGGAATCGGAACTCCCATTAAGCCTATATTTTCAATGATGGAAATAGTTTCATTGGCGATCAGAGCAATGACAACTGCATCCCGGATAAAATTTGTTCCGGTTATCAAATCCAGACGGCAGGCTACCAGAACCAGCAGGAGCATGACCCCTTTGCGGCAAAGCCCCTTAAATCCAGCCCGGCTTTCCAAAGCTCCATTATGGGTTTTACCGCTGTTATGGAATACTCCGGCCACCAGCAGACCGGTCAGATAATCGACAATCATGAAGATAATCAGGGTGATCAAAGCTGAATCCCACCCTCCGAATATCCCTGTTATAATGCCGCCTAAACCACCAATGGCTGCTAACAATGTTGTTTTCATTAGCTATTTTCCCAGCTCCTAAGAATTTCCAGCACTTGAGCTTTCAAATTTCCGGGGATCTCATCTATTTTTTTTTCTCCCTTTAAAATCAGTTTTGCGTAAATTTTCGCCATTATTTCACCATCATTTCATAAATTTCTGTAAGGGCTAATTGGGTATCTGTAATTTCATTACCTAAATTACGGATAAATTCATCTTTGTCATATTGTTTCTGGTTATATTGATACCCGACAAATTCATCTTCGGAAATTTCTTCAATTTCCGTGTTAACCCAGACCGAATATTTGTCAATTACAATCGGATCTGGTCGTACAGTGCTGCTAACTTTGCCGTAATTAGTCATCCATAAACCACCTTTTTTTTTAAATTTCAAGCTTAGCTGAAGGTATATACACCAATCGTCCGTTTAAATACCGAGCCTTGTAATTACTAGCATATTGCGTGGTCAAGGCGAACGGTCCAGGACGGGTTTGACTAACCCAACGACCGCCTATATAACTAGCACGATCCCCAGATGTCATAGAATACAACGTATCACCTACAGGCAGGCTGCTGTTGCCACCAATCACGGATGGAATAAATAAATAATCGTATTTCGGAGAATATCCGAAATAACGGATATAACTATTGGCAGAATAAGGTGGATACAACCCCGTATCATAATAGTGGTCTTCGGCAAAGTCATGGTCTGCCACATACACTCTCCCAAAGTCACCAGCTCCAAAAGAGTCGGGGAATTTGATTTTTAATCCATCCACCATTTTCCACATGTTACCCCATAGATTCTCTTCTCCCCGATAAGATACCAATTTCTGGTCATTGCCAGTTGCTGCCTCTCCTGACTTATTACCAAGTGTTATGGTTGCCCCGGTAATTTCAGCGTTATTGTCGGAACTCTCGCCTTTGTCTGTGACCCCTAGTCCGATAGCTGACTGCATATCAAACATGGCATACTCCACTGCCATAAGTATTTGGGATGCTGATATAGTTGTGGCATATATTTGCTCCCATCCTATGCCACGGTTATGAGCTAAGGTGCGCATATTTACGAGCGACAGGTTCTGGGTAAGGCCGGATGCGGGCTTTGCGTTGGCAATGCTGGAAAGTTTGTCTCCTGTGGTCGCTGTAAAATCAGCAATCTGTGCGTCATCGAGGATGTAGGCAGCGGCGGAAACATCATACACGCACCCTTCAAACGCCGATAAATAAATATAATCGTTTTCGTTCCCGGCGCGAACGAAAGCCGGATGAATCTTGAAGCCGACTTTAGGCGTAGCAGATATATAATAGCGAGCGTGTCGCAGAGCGTAACCATGTGCCCCGCCGTCTATCGGGTCTACTTTGAGTGGCACCACCCTATAGTAAAATTTTGGCTGTTCCACCATTACCTGTACTGCTGTGCCAATGGGATAAGTTACGCCATCAACCGTAACAGCCTGAGTAAGACTGCCGCCGGTCGCAAATGCAGGATCTCCATAGTAAGCCACTACCACTCCATCATCAGTAAGGTTACAACGCCGTCTTCCGCCCCACGGCCGGATTGAGTCAAAATCTGCACCTCCGGATTTGCCAACTGCTCCTGCAAGCCGGATGAATCGGTTATTTTCGAAGTCCACTTCCAGCCCGTAAATATCAGGATCCGTATATCCAATGTAAGCCTGTAAATCCGAAATTTCCCCTTCTACTGTTCCAATCTTGTTTTTCAGTACAGCATAAGTAATTATATCCATTGATTTACTCCTCTCCCCATCCTCTTTTTTGTACAACTGCCTGAACTTTCAGGTAGGGTTTAGATCCATTTGAAACCACCGTATCCCAGACACTATTGCCTTCAAATCCCTGCAACGGCAAAATACCTGCCCAATAGGTTTCCGGTTGAGGCAAAACATAAAGAACTTCTTCTCCATAAACCAGTTCTCCTGTTGCACTATTATATGGAGTCGTTATGTCCTGCCCCCAATAATAGTTAATAAGCCCCACCCGCCGAATCAACTCGCCACTGAGTGGTCGATATTCATCAGCAATAAATTCTCCATCTACTTCAACCGACCTTAACAGTAAAGAGCCATCTGGTTCCAAAACACCCCTCGACAAATAGCTGTTCAGAATAAAGGTGTCTGTGTTAGCTTGAATTTGCAGAACCCTGTTCGCCACAAAAAACACATAGCTTTCCGGAGTGGCCGCCGCCGGTTCTGTAACGGCCGTAAATTTATCAGCTGCCAAACAGGTTCCCTGAGGGGAACTGTTTAACTGAAAAGTTAAATTACTGACCGATTTATTCCGGTTAATCAACAAATCATATTCCAGAGTGCCTGTAAAATAAGGAAGCTGCGAATTTTGTTCCCAACCTGGAGCTGATAAATAAATCCGATCTCCAGTATTTATTTCAGTCAGGCTAAAGCTGTAAAATTGATCCAATCCGCTTTGCAGGTAGTAGGTTCCTTCTTCCGTTCCATCGCAAATATAAACAAAATTATATTCTCTACTGGGCACTATTTGAGTTCTCCCAAATAATTTGAAATCACGCAATGGCCTATTTATAGTTTTGCTCATTTTGATCCTGTATCCGTACATGGTTAGGGTCATATATCGATTGTCAACTGACGACTGATAGTTAATGTATGCCCCAGCCAGAGGCTTAGTGTTTGTCCGCCGCATGCTGTCACTCCCACAAAGTTGATACTTTGTCCAGGAAAGAATTGACGGAATGTTGAATTGCGGCGTTACTATCTGATAATCGTACACCAGTGCTGTTATTTCCACCTACATAAACAGTTGTGGGAGAATAGGCATAGATTTGCTGCCCACCCACAGTTGGAAAACCACCTTGAGCCGTAATCTCCACTTGCATAATCCGACCGTCAACAGAATTATCCATAGCAATTTTGGGGCTGTTAACACAATGTAAAATTTTGTGTTTGTCTAAATAACAATAATTAAGCATTAAATGAACCTCCTAATATAATATATAACTGATATTTGGGGTATAAGTGTATTCAACCCCGGAATCCCCGCAAATCTCAACTTTAAATTTGCTTTGGAAGGGTATATTAACAACAAAGTCCCCGAAATTAGTATTAACATTGGGTATAGAGGCTAATACTAACCCATTGGAATTAGAAGCATATAGAGCAGTGGGGAGGCTAACAGATCCCCAATCACTTGTAAAAGCTGCTTCGACTGAGTCATCTAAAAAAATTTTAATATAGGCACTGCCAGTTGACGGGGAAGGATTACCTCTAATGCGTAAACTATGGATATACCCTTGACCTTCAACATTCAAAATTGTTTTGGCAGTCCCTGCAGCTGCAGCCGGAACCGTTTCGGCCGTCTGAAAATGGTAAAACTTAGGGATTAAATTACTTATTAGAGTGCTAACCTTTGAGTTGATCTCATCCAAAGTGGTTTTATCTGCAATATCAATGCTTACTGAAGCCATAAGTTTTCCTCCTTATTCCCCATCATCATAAGTAATTCGTAAAATTCCATTGACGATGGAAAATTTTAATCCCCCGTCGGCAATATCCCCTGTAGAAGTTAAAATTGCGATATTACCAGCAATAGGATTATTTATTTTGCCAATTTTAGAATATAATGCTGTGTCGATAATATCAGAATTAGAATTAAAATCTCCAACATCATAATAATCATCCGTGCCAGGCTTAATCAGGTTATAGTGGGAGGTATTAGTCGCCATTACTCAAGTCCTCCATTTTTAAATCTATATGGGTAAATTGGGATAAATAACTATGCGTATAACTGGAAAGCATCCCATGTGTGTTATATCTAAGAATTACATTGGTTATCATGTTAGCCGGAATCATCCTGGCCACCAGATCTTTGACGGTCGGGAGCAGATAACTGGCCACTAAGCCTAATGTTATAGTAAGGGTATAATTATCAGCGTCCACGATTAAGCTATATTCGTCCCCGCAAATTATATCTAACTGATGAGCAAGGACACGATAAGTATACGGGGTATTGGGTCTAAGTCGAGCAAGAATCCTTGATTTCCTTTCCAATAATGTTTCTTCAGATTTAGGACGGATTTTTAAAATTTTCTCCCATCGCGAAACCCCGTATTCACCTGCATCAACAATGAATTGGTTAGATAACCCATCGTCGGCCGACTCCCAACAAGCAATAATTTCCGGCTGTTCGGCTGTCATAATTTCTTGATATTCTTTCACATCCCGGATTGCCGGAGGTAAATAATTAAGTAAATCTCTAGTCATTGTTAACAAT
Organism: Desulfocucumaceae bacterium; assembly: GCA_045600185.1. Classification (GTDB taxonomy): domain Bacteria; phylum Bacillota; class Desulfotomaculia; order Desulfotomaculales; family Desulfocucumaceae; genus CATZDY01. Next base: position 34,787 of record JAZRXK010000067.1, on the reverse strand, counting down.
CGACCCCCTGAGTGGTATGTTATCCGAACTCAGGGTAAGATTTTGGCCGGTACCATTAAGGGTGGTGTCAGCAATATCCAAAACACCCTCCAAATCTAAAATCCTGGTTTCGATCTGGCTGATCCTGACGACAATGTTTCCCGTGAAACACCAATTGGAAGACAGCTCCAAAAAATAATTATCTATAGTAGATTGAACATCTGGAAGAATATCCTCCCATTCCCAGCCAGTTTGTAGGGTAATTGTAGTTGCAATGTTAACCGTGGTGGATCCACATCCAACAACTGTTACTATATGGCCAATAGGAGCCAGCCCAACTCCCTCCCCCTGATTAGCAACTGGATCTATATTGCTTTGAACTAAATCGATCAAAGCGGAAGATGGGACAGAATAATCGGAAGAAATAACTACCAGCTTAACAGTCCCTCCACCGTTCCAAACAGGATAAACTTTAACTCCTCCTACCCCGTCAATACTGTTAACTTTGGCTTGATAGTCAGCTATATTCCCACCGAACGCCTGAGAATTTAAGGAAGCAAAAAACCTTTGGCGTAATTGCTCAGTTTCTTCCTCATCTTCCCCTGGAATGAGGACATCAGTTAAAGTCGCAGTAGTAAGCCCAGAAATATACTCGATTGGAATTAACGCCCCAAAATCAATATTTCCAACTACCCCTGCCGTTTCACATTTTAATTTATAAATTCCGTCTGCAATCTTCTCCATTATTTGGTAATTTAACAAATTAAGAGAGAATCTGGCTCCAATAGGTATATCCAATGTTGATGGAGAGAACTCTCCTTGGCGGACAGCGTAAGTGGCAGGGTAAACTATAATGCCTCGCTCGGCACACCGCTTGATCAAATAAGGTCTGGATTGAGTATCGGCAAAAGTTTCATCCAAGATAGTTTGAAGCTGTATATACATATTCTGTAATTCGACTGCCGCAGGAGCTAAAGCGTTATAGATAATACTACCTTCCCGTTTATCGATGTCCTGAGAGATTCGACCCATCATCCTGTTCAGAATTGTTTCATAGTTATCTATTGTAGAGTCACCTCTTTTTGACCGTCAATATCTCCAAAAATAGTTTTCACTGTAAAAGTGCAACTAACTTTGTGTTTGTCTCTGCTTTTAACAAAATTTGTAACATCAATTATTCGGTTATCTTGTAACAAAGCCTCTTTAATCCGCCGTTCCAAATCCACCATTGCCAATGGAATAGGTTTCCCAATCAAATCCACTAACTCTACTCCATAATTCCAGCTATAAATCAGATATTTATAGCGTTCAGTGTTAAGGATCAAATAGATAGCTTGTTTCATGGCTTCAATCTTATCAGTGGAGCCGTAAATTCTGTTTTTATTTGTGTCCAGATAATAAGTTTTTGTTGTAGGCTCGACAACTTCAAAATCAAAATTTTCATCGCTGGTCGGTATCATCTAATCCTGTCCAATACAATGTATTTTTGGCCTCCCTGCATCCTCAATAACATAACTTTTTCGCCAACTTGAAGTCCAAAATGGATCATAAAAGATTTCCTGCCGGAGTAGTTATGGTTATGAGTGTCGGCGGAAGAAAGCCCTCCACCCGGTAGGTTATGTTCATGGCTATATTCCTCCACAAAATGATTAACAGTCATATCTACAGTTATATCCTGAACCAAACTGCTCAATAATAATTGGGAGGATTCCAGTGTTAATTTTTGCTCAATTTGAACTCTCAAAGGTGAAATATTAACCACTGTCCCAAAATATATGCCGGTTGGCATACTGCCAGCCACAGCTTGCAAGGCAGCCTTACGCACATTATTAACCATAGGAGATAAATTAACCAGTGATAAGTCCTCCTCTCAAACTTAAGTCCATCGTATGCCATTGATAATTAAAATAATGGGTCACTCTCTCAACCAGCATCTGTTGTTTTATCTCAATGTCGCCTAAATTAAGGATAACCGGGATATAAGTTCCAGCTCTAACGCCAACATAACCGTAGGCATCCTTTAATTCCAGCTTTCGACTTTTATGGCCGTAAAAACGGAGTAGTTCGGTCGCTTTGGCTATTCCGTTGACATTGTCTTCTAACTCATCGCAATATTGCAATATGCCCCATTGTTTAACTTCAACAGGTGCCGTTGATGTATACACGGTGGTAGTTCCGGCGTCGGAATCCTTGTAAACCAGCTTGATACGGTTATAAGTATCACCATCAATACTGCTGATATAATCGTAATCCTGAGCAGTCAACTCGTCATAAATAACATTAACCCGCATATCTTTGATGTCATAGAGAGTCAATTCCCCATAGTCGTCATAAAAAACATATAATTTGCCGGTATTTTGTAAAGTCAAATCGAGAGCGGTCTGAATAATATCAAATAAGGTTTGGTTCTCTTCAATCCTGGAAGGAATTACAAACCCAGTATCTGCTAACGCTCCATATTTAAGCTTGTAGTCATCGGCGATCATTTTAATAACTTCTGTCGCAGTTTTGTTTTGATAGTTCAAAGTGTCTCTATTCTTTAAATACCTCAATTGATCATAAGCAGTTACGGCTATAACCCCATCTTTCCCCCGGCGTTTTTCGAAAACATACCCCTTAAATACTTTTTCTCCATCCGAAGAAAAACTTACCTTGTCCCCCTCGGTAAAATCAAGATTTTTAGTTTTGAGAACATCAAATGTTAATTTCCCGGGAACCCCTTTGCGTTCTGTCGTCCATTCCACCCCTTCAACGACAGCCGGTCGATAAATTTCATTATTATGTTGAATTAACAATTCATATATCATTTAACCACCTATGGTAAAAATAAAATTTGCCCAGCTAGAAGGGAATTAGGGTTGGCCACAGTATCTCGGTTCAAATCATAAATTTCAATCCATCTCTCCCCGTCTCCCAAATATTGTTTAGCGATATTCCAAAGAGTTTCGGTGTCAGATTTAACCGTATAAATTTTGATTTGCGGAGCGGAATAAGTTGACCGTAATTGAGTAGTCGTTACGGTGGAAGTTGGTGGATCAATAGGAATGACATGAAAACTATAATCACGAAATTGTTTAAGGTTGACGCTGACCCTCAAATCAAGTCCTTCATTCGCGTCTTCTACTATGGAATAATCTTCCAAACTAACTTTGAAATTACTGTCAAAAAGAGGTTTACCCATACTGGCTACCCGATAAATGATAAATTGAAACGGATAGCGACTATTTTTAAGGTCTTCTAACTTTTGTAAATAAGAAGTGGGGTTAGGCTCTCGAAGCACAAAAGGATATTTAGTTTGCGGAATCAGGAATTCAAACTTAATGTCACTCAAACCAGGTTGTTTGAGGATATTAACTTCCCCCTCTTCCAGCAAAGTTATTGTCTCATTGAGATTATTTATTTTTACTTCCAACCTCGATGGGGTGATTGGTAATTCTAAATCCTCCAAATAAAACAAATACATCTACATGTACACCCCTTCAGCCCCAATTTCCAGAATCCTGGTGAATTCGTCAGTCCATTTGCGCATAACCCCGTCAATGTCCAGCTCAGAGTTAATATTATTATTATTGGTTTGATTAACTGTAATGGTGTGTAAGGTATGCTCAATAACATCTCGTTCACGCAAATCCAACAAATAACTTAAATCAGCATCCAAATCGTTGAGGGTGTCGGCCATTGCAGCTGCATCAGCATAATTATTTTGGCCAGAATAACTTTGAGCAAACATTAAACTGGAAATCGGAATTAAACCAGTTCCGGAATAACTTTGATTTTTCATTGGATTGGGAACCTGAGTTAATCCAGCCCCAGAATAGCTTTGAGTTTTAACTATTTTTGATAGTCGTGACTTGGAGGCCTCTTCTGCAGCAGCTTTCCGATCATCGATTTCTGCAGCTCGCGCAGCAGCGGCACTGTCAGCTTGACTCTGCTTAGCGGTTAATTCTGCCGCTCGTTGAGCTTTAGCAGCGGCGTTACTGGCCGCGGCTTCCGTGCCAAATGTAACATGATTCACGCCAGATATGGATACGCCCGGAATTTTGTTAATCCAACTAATTAACCCGTTAATTTTATCAATAGCGCCGTTAACCATGCTTTCAATGTAGCCCAGGACTTTAGCCTTCATGTCACCAAAAAAACCAATTACGGCATTTGTCACTTTTTGGGTTACTAAACCAAATGAATCCCAGGTATCAATTGCAAAATTAACCACCTGGAAAAATTTGGTCTTCATCCAGTCCCAGGCCGATCCCAAGTTGTCAACGCAAATTATCCAGGCATTTTTTATCCCGCCTACAGATTCAACCCAGCTGTATATTGCGGCAATAATAATACCGATAGCGGCCGCTATCAGAGTAATGGGATTCTTTAACATTTGCAAAAAAAGTTCCTTGAAGCCCAGGATTAGAGTTTTAAGCCCTCCCGCAAGTACCCATTGTGCTGCCTGACAAATTTTTGTCCCAGCAGTATAAGTCGCCATCGCAGCAGTTACCCCTACAATAATAGGCTTGAGTATTGACCAGTTATCGTATGCCCATTTTATAGCATCTCCTAATGTATTAAACGCCGCAGTCAACAAACTCCCAACTATTCCAGCAACCCGACTGATAACACTGCCAATTTCAGAAAAAATTTGTTTTATTTCCGTCCAATGGCTTTTCGCCCATGTCGCAGCTATCGTAAGTTTTTCGAATAATGCTTGTACACCTGCTCCTAATTTATCAAACACTGGTGTTATGCTTGACCAGTGACTATAAATTTTTTGAGCAAGTCCCCCGATACTCTGTAAAATCGGCTGGAAGGTAGCTAAGAGTTTATTTTTAATTAGCGTCCAGACGGTGGAAAAGGTAGCAGGCATCCGGGAAAATTTTGCTTGCGTATCTTCCGCCGTGGAAAATAACGCTTCTTTCACGATGTCCGCCGTTATTTGACCCTCTGACGCCATCTCCTTAATTTTACCTTTGGCCACTCCCAGATGGTCAGCTATAGCTGCAATAATCGTAGGAGCCTGCTCCATCACAGAGTTAAGTTCTTCCCCTCTCAACGCTCCTGCTCCCATAGCCTGAGAGATTTGCAACATTGCTGCATCAACCCCTTCGGCCGACGTGCCAGCAATCGCAAAATGCTGATTCAGAATTTCCGCGAATTTGATAATTTCATCGTTGGAATCAAAAGCATCTCCTGCCACGATTCCTAATCGACCAACTGTATCAACAACTGTCTGATAGGACGCTCCAACATTGTTTGCTGATTGCATAATTTTGTTATTAAGTTCGGCTGTGGTCTGGGTTCCATCATTGATTAAGTCAAGCCGGGCAGTATAATTTGACATTTCATCAGATAATCCTATGATTTGCCCAATTCCAACTATTCCGCCTATTGCTGCGGCTATCCCTTTAATTTTGCTTAACAATCCATTTGATGCGTCACCACCATCCCTAATATCACTATTCAGCTGGCGCTGAGCTCGATCAGCCTGATTAAGGCCGGCAGTCATTTCAGAGATTGCTATTTCCGTGCGTTCTAACTCTGAACGAGCTTGCCGAATAGAACTTGTGTCCACGGCGTGTCCAGATGCAGATTCCATTGCTTCAAAACTGTTCAATACAGCGGTTAACGCTCTGTTCATTGTTCTGAGAGCGGGAGACATATTATCATGTAGTTGGATTGCTGCACTAATCGTTGCCATTTATTTTTCCCTCGCTCCCTTAGATTTTAATTTCCGCTCAAGCTCTTTTTGTCTTGAAGCCTTAACTTCAATCGCCGCAACGATGAAAGCTCGTTCGTTTTTTTCTAACGCTAAAAATGTTGACGGTAACATTCTCAATTGATGCAAACAATAATAAGCAATGGTCGCATCGGGATCACCGTCATTTATAAGTTTTTTGCCTCATCAACTTTCGCATCAAAACTAACATCAAACCCGTTTATTTCTTGGATTTTTAATAAATAATCGGCGTATTCTCCTGGGGTCAGCATAGTTTTAAGCAAAACATCTGCACCCATAACTCCATAAGAGTTTTGGAGCTCTGCATTGTCTAAATTAGGATAAACTGTGCATTTAGCAGCTAATTTGCCCAAATACAGGTTATAATCAGTGTCAACAGTATACTGACCCCGTTTGCCGGGAGCTGGAACCCGTCTGGTACATTCTTTCCTGAGTTTTTCATCTTCTGTCGAGGTCAAGCAGGCAATTTCCCATTCAATGGGCTGCCCAGCCTCATCTATAAAGCGGCTGGATGCAGCATATTTAATATTTTCAATTTTAATGGCATTTTCCGCCAGAAAAGCACTTAAATTCATGTGATTACCTCATTCCATTTAACATGTTAAATTCTTCAGGGATTTCAAAATTTTCAAATGTAAAATCTAAGCTTTCGTCTAAATATTCGCTGGAAGCGTCAAATTTGGTCAAAATGCCACCGTTAATATTACAGTCCTTAAGGATTACTGTTTGCCGCCCAACTGAGGAAGTTGGGTCTTCATTGCTAACCTGGATGTCAAAATAAGTGTCTTCCCCGGTACTTTTATATTTTAATAGCAATTCCCGGAAAATACTACTGTTATAATGAAAAGTAGCAGAACCAGAACCTTTCCAGCCAGTAGATTTATTTCCCCGGCCGGTTTTCCCCAAAATTGGAACTTCAGATTTTGTTTTCTCTACACTAGCCTCTAAGTTAATCGCTTGCATAAAATTATATCTATTACCATCGATAGTAATATAACATTCCGCTAACGATGCACTGACAGCATCTTTCGCGTTCATAAAATTTCCCAAATTTTACACCTCCTATTGCACAATAACCGTCATATATAATTGATCCATAGAGCTAATCGGCGTAACACGATCCGTAACTACGACTGACCCCTTAGTCTCTCCCGGCAATACTTCAACATGGTCAGCACTAAAATTTTCAATTGCCCGGATGGTTTGCAGTTCGGAATGATAACTCACAATATCATTCCACAAACTCACCCGACCCCCGGAATCATTAGGGATCCTTCCTAAATATTTCGTGTTAAATATTGATGCAATATCATTTCCAATTTGATCCAGAACCCGAATTACCTGATTCCATTTAAAATCTTCACCTTTCTGCGAGGTAAAACTTGTAAAAGTGTTGATGTCTTCTAAAACTCTAATCTCATCCCCAACCCAGTGAAAAATAAATTCCCCGTCTTCTAACGCCTCTTCCAACTGAGTTTGCGTATATTCTGCTTCTACTGCCAATTCCCCATCATATATTGTATTACTGATGGATTTGCTCACATCACATCCGGCTAAGGCTCCAGCTACCCAGTAAGTTAAAGATGCATCCGCAGTATTAGTGATAGATATAACGCCCTCATGGTCAGCGGCTGTGTAATTTTCCAGTACGCATTGAAATTTAATTCCAACTTCATCCCTCATCCTTTTGGTGAAATTGGAAAATAGACCCTTAATTGTTGCGTTTGTACTATCAGTTCCCATGACCTGGAAACTATAGGATTGGGAAACATCCAGGAAAAATTGATACGCTGTGTTGGCAACTGTCCCATTAGTTCCGCCAGTACAGGGCAGTCCGGCTGTAGTCGCTAAAGTGACAGATGGTTTCCAGTCGACCCAATTATTTTCCAACAGGTCAGCCGTTGTGCTTGCCGCCATCTGCTTATCAACCAACACATCACCATAATAAGTGCTAATATCAAATTTACTCGCAGTTTCAGAGTTAGTAATGACCGTCTTGATATTATTTCCACCTGTTCCGGGGTATTTAGCCGTACAGTAAGTATTAGCAGCGGCATCCTCACCATTAAGACGATAAATATACGCTTCTTTCGCATGTTTAAAAATTTCCCGTAACGGCAGCATTTCCGGATCGGATTTGAAATAGCCAAATAAATTAAAACATACTCGTTCAAACTCGTCCGCAGTTACATGGATCATTTCCAATGGTTCGCCCCAATCTAATTCCAACGGGAACGCTACCACACCCCGATTTCCCAGATAGCCGCCACTATTGGCGGCAGAAACAAAATTAACATAAGTTCCTGGTAAAATAGCGTCTTGCGCTGTAAAACTACCGCCACCTAAAGCCATAGTATCACCTAACCTTTCATAAATTCTTCAATTTGCTCGTCCACTTCTGCCAGCGTGTATTCTTTCTCTTCCGACAATAACACTCCTAATAAGTCGGTATGTTTACGATATTTTTTGAAATTAAGTAATACACTTTTAGGATAAGTTAATTCTGTTTCATCCACGGTCTATAACCCCCAAGCTCACATTAATAGTCTCCATTTCCTCGTAATCTTCATTTCGCCTTACAATTAAATTATAGTTAACCCGGAAATGTAACACATCATCGATTATTTCATAGTTAATTCCTGTCCCTCTGAGCACATCCTCATTAGGAAGTTGGATTATCTCTAAAATATCCAACAAAGTTTCTGCTGCATTATAGCACTCAATATTATTTCCTTGCGTGGCCGGAAAATAATGAATATCGAATGGATAATGGCGATAATATCGGTTTCCAACTAACTGATCTTGATAAGGTTGGAGGGCAGCGAGGAAAAAACAAGGCTCAGTTAAATTTTGAATTACATCTGCGTCAGCATAGATTTCATATCCATCCCCGAATTCTTCATGAATCTGAAGAGAAATCCCGTCTAAAATATTTTTAATCACGGAAACACCCCTCCAAATATCTCCTCACTTGCCGATCAATTATCTTAGGCACTTGAGCATCCACCTGATCAGCCGCAATGGTTAACATATGCTCACCCGGCACCCACCCACTATGATCCCGGGTTCTGTGGCCATATTCAACATAGCTGGCATACTCGACCTGGTTGTCAATCTGGGTTTGGTAAGTATGGCCGCTTTTAGTGATTGGCAGACTAGCTGCTCTGGCCGCTACTCCTCCAGCTCGACCATTCCAGCCACGCCGCAGGGTTCCGCCTACTTTTCCGGTGGATGGCGGATATTGCCCTACAGGAGTTCTTCTCACAACGCCAGATAATAATCTCCCGGCAACTTCTTTAACACATTTTTTACAGAGAGTGTCAACATCAATTTGTTCTAAGTCTGCAAGTTGTTCCTGGAGTCTTTGGAGTTGTCTAATATCACATCTACCCCATCTTGCCATTAAGCCCACCCCCTAAATAACTCCAGATTAACTTCCTGGTGTTGAGAAAATACTCCCGGCTCCCCACTGGATTTATAAGTGTAAGTATTACTCCCCCTGCTAACTACAACTTTAGACCCAGCAGGGATCAAAACGCTGTTATCCAAAAACAATTTAACAGATTGGGCTTTTGTGGCTACATGACCACTTTCTCCTGTTGGAGATAGATTTTCAAATGATAATTTACAGGGCTCCCCATCAAAAAGAACAGTTTCCTGAAATTCTGTGCGTTTTGTGTCCGAATCAGAAATTTTAGAATAAACATACACAGTGCATCTATCCAACCAAAGCATTGACAACGGTGTTACCATGCCATACACCTATAAGTAATCATACCCTGCACCCCATTAGTTATCAGATATTCGATCAATTTGTTCAATCGCTCCTCATTTGTTTCGCTCCCTTCACCGAAAGCGTAAGTTAATGAGGTATCGCCTTCTGTGATTTCTTTTATCACAGGTGCCAGGTTAATTCCTGATAAAGATTCAGGGTTGGTGGTTTTCATGCTTTGAAGATAATATCCACACACCGCATCAACCGCAACTTGATGCAATCCGTCTGGGATTGCATCAATATTACAGTTATTCTTAATTTGATTTTCCACTTTTTGGATTAAAAAGTTCACGGTGAAATTATCGATGCTTTCTGCGGTACATCCAAATGATTCCAATCTTGCTATCACATCGTTAAACATAGCTTAACCTTTAGAGATAATCCGGGCAATAGGGATAGCTCTATGATCAATATAAGTTCTATCAGCAGCGTTAGGCTCACCACTATGAGCCAAACACCAGTTAGCACCGTTTTCTAATTCTGCGTTTGTGGGGGACAATGAAGCCTGACTTACTTTTTCATAAGAAATCCCTTTCGGAGCGTAAACTTTTCGCTGGCGGGTGTATAATGTATCTTCCCCACCGTTCAAGGCAGGGTTCCGATCCATTTCGTAAGGAACTTTTGCCCCGATGTCCTCAAAATCAAACGCCCCATCGCCCAAAATGTAAGTGGTATAATTAGTACTAATAACTGGGGCAGTTGCATCCTTAGTGATGGTACAGACAAAAGTAGCAGCACCAGTATCAACCGCAGCAGAAAAATAGGCTTCTGGTTTGGTGTTTTTTTGTGTGGCAGTGACGGTTGCACTGCTGACCGTCCAGGTAAAATTAACAGCCTCCCCGCTTGTTACAGCAGCCAATTTGGCTTGAATGGCGGAAGCTTCATTATTGACATTATTAGTGGAGGGTAACTCAATTTCTGTTGCGGAAGGGCTGGACCCATTAGTCACCCATTTATAAGTTACGCCGCAAATCTCGATTTTATCGCCAGCTGTTGCAGCAGTGTTAACCTTGATGGTATGCACTCCAGCTGTATCAACAACCCCCTGTGCCGGCAGGTCATCATCAATTATTACCAATTTCCCGTTCCAACTACCTAATCCTAACTCTCTCTGCACACCGTCTTTATCGGTATATTTCAAATATTCCATAAGCTGAAGGTTTTCCAAATTGGTGGCAACATCGGAATTCAAGAAAACCATAGTAAATTTTTTCTTATTGGCTCCACAAGCCTTATTGATCGCGTTATTTAGAGTTGTCGCTCCAACAGTTTTAGTTGTATCAGAGGTAATATCGTAAGTATGTTTTACCACGAATTCTTCATCTTTAGCATTTCCACCCATGGCAAAAACGCCCTTCAAGACGGAAATAAGCAACGATTGATCAATACCTTGCCAATACTCACCAACTTGAGCGGCAATATTCCCCATAAAATCAATTCCGCCGGTAATATCGTAGGAAAAGTCTTTTTCGACCCATCCTTTAGCTCGTCCTACGACTACAACCCCACGCTCTAAGGTTTTAGTACTGGAGGCAGTGATATTAGTAGATCCATCGTAGTTAACGGCTTCCCCGTCTAATAGCCCACGCATCGCAAGACGGGCATAAGCAGTGCCATCTTGAGAACTAAATACTCCCCGGATGTCAGGATTTCCAACCAAAGCTTTAGATTTTCTAAGCTCATTGAGTTTCAAATTCGGGGTTCTATCAACCAAATATTTAAAAGCTTCTGGATTAAAACTTTTTGAATCAAATTTTGCGTTAGCCATTACAAATCATCCTCCCTATTATAATGTTGCATTTGGATTGTCATTTAAGTAATTGCACAACTCATCGTAGCTCATTTTGGCGATGTCAGGGCTTATATCTGTTATCTTTTCTTTAGGTTCGCCAGGAGTAAACCCCTGAATACTATTGCCAGACTCGAAAAGAAATTTAGAATCTTCGGCTTCCGATAAAGCTTTAATTTGCTCGCTCAAGCCTTTTATGCTTCCATCCTCCAGCAATTCGGCATTTCCCAAATCCAATAAGGCTTTGACAGCTTTATTATTTTTGGATTTGGCTAAATCAAGAGCTTTCTCAACTGCCGCTTCAATTTTTAACTGATTGATTTCGGCCGCATGAGATTCTTTTTGACTTTTAAGCTCAGCCTTCAATTCTTCAAGTTGTTTTTTCAGTTTGGAGTTTTCGGCTTCCAGTTTGTTATTTTCCGGTTTAGGTTGTTCGACTTCTTCAATTTCTTGATCAGTTCCCATTTACAAATTTCTCCTTCCATTCTTCATAATTCATATTTGACGGGACATAATAAGTCTTCCCGTCCCTTCCTCTCGCCGCTCTCTCTCCATAGTTATCCGGGAAATATGGTACTGTAGTACTCCTGCACCACGGATGAAACGGCGGAACAGTAATCCCTGGGCGATAATCAACCATATCCACAATTTTACCATCCATTTTTTGGCATAGTTCGGAAGTGTGGGAATCAAGGGTAGCGAGTATTTGAACCTGCTCGATGTCTAATTCCTTGTAGCATTCTTTCTGAGCATCTGCCGCAAAATAAGCAGACTCAGTCATAATCAGTCTTCCAGCTTTCCGTTTATCAATCTCAAATTTTTCGGAAATGAATTTGATTGCTCTGTCTGGAGAATCCCCCCGAATAATTGACTGTATCAATTGAGTTTGGACAGTAGAATTCAGCTCATTTTTCCGTTTCCAAATTTTATCTCCAAAAGTAAAATTATCAGCTGCCCATGGTTTAGCTAATACCTTAGTAAGCTGCACCTCATCGATGCGGGGGAAACTCCAACCAACCTCAAAGCCTTTTTGAATCTCAAACGCCGTGTGATAATAAGTATCCGTCCAAATCTCCCTAATAGCTGCGTCCAAATCGTCAACTTGATTGTTATACAGTACCTCGATCAACTGCTGGAGCTGGATTTTTATCGATTCCAACCGGGAAATGTGGAATTTAGCGGACGCATTTTCAAGCTGTTTCATCCATTGCTGATTTATTGCGTTTTCTTCCCCAAATTGGATGTATTCTTCAACTGTCCATTTGAATTCTTTCAAATCATTGTTCACTAAAAATTTTCGGACTTCCGCCAAACTTATATTATTATTGACAGCTAATCGTTGATACCAACTTGATAGATCAGCTTCAAGTCTTTTGAGGGCTTTATAATATTCTTTTTCCAGCGTTTTATAACAGTCCTCACCTTTAGCAAGAGCCATTTTTTCCACGCCTTCTATTGCTTCTATCCAGTGTTCTGGGTCAATCCTGTGGGTCATAATTCTACCCAATCAGTGCCATTATTGGCGTATACTTTAGAAGTATCGATTTCAAGATAAATATCCCCACACTCGACCTCTTTTTCATAGGTGCCATTATTAAGCGGGTCATAATATTTTAGAGTGATTCCGACAACAGGTTTACTTTCTGTCGATAATCCCCGGATCTCAAAACTATCGTTTCGGCGTAGGATTTTCACTATTATCACCTCCAAAAGTACCAGCGTATTCGTCAAAATTTTCTTTTGATTCTTTGGTTTTACGGTTAATTTCCAGCTTAGTGTCTGTAATCCATGGATGCTGGCCTATAATAGTTTCATCGGATATAATGCCGACAGAATCTTTGCAGTTTTGGATTATTTCCGCTTCATTCATCAATAAATCCCGGTTGAATATAATATTTAAATCAGTGTCAAAAAAATTACCTTTTCCAGTATTGGCCAAGTGAGTATTCAGGAACCAAAGCAACTGCTCAAAGGAAGCTTGAAATTCAGTTTCCATCCCATTTGCGTTCAAATCAATATCAGAATACATGGATTGAATATTCATTTGATTGGGATTGCCCGCCAGCCGGTCGTCCTTTGCGTCATAACCCATCGCATTTTCTATTAGAGATTTTTTCAAGACTTCTAAGACTACTTTATAATTTTCAGCGTTGACTTGTACTTGCAGAGTGTCAACCCCGCCATCAGTGCCATCAATGCTTTTGACTTTAACTACTCCATAAGTTGCCAAGTTATGCCGGAATTCGGCCAGATTTTGCCCGTCATAATTTTTAATAACCAAAATAGTATTCCTGGAATCCTCTTCCATATTGTTTTGAAAGTCGGAAAGCATTGAGTTAATCCCATCCTGTAAGGATTTAACTTTAAGGATTAACGGTATCTCTTGGGCATTATATTTGAAGGGGATTAGAGGAACTCTGCCCCAATTATATCCATCTACCTCTCCAGAATCTCCCCGTAGAATCATGTAATCAGCCGAAAAGTTTTCTGAATCTGGAATTAAAATGCCGTCATCACTTAATTGATATTTTTCTACTCGATCTGGATAGTAAATTTCCACTTTTTCAATAGTTTTTGGAATATCTCCATCATAATAAGTAATGGGATACACTCTCACTGCAAATTTTAAATCAGTATGATCGGAATCTTCAAAAAACGGAAGTATCTCGTAAGGGTCGAAACGCTTGAAATCAAAATCGCCATCGGCGTTATAGTAGGGGTATAGCCAAGCAATCCCACAGTTTAACGCATCTTCTCCAATCCTCTTCAAGGTTCTGTGGAATTTTTTGTTTAGAATTATCTGCAATAACTCTTGATACTTCTGGTCAGTCGTATCAAATGTTAACGGCTGACCAAGCAGATAATTTATTTTCTGGTCAACCATTTTGGCGTACTGATTATTAACGATTTTGTTATTAGGCAAATTATTGACTTTTACCAGCTCCCCATCCTTACCAATAACAGTCCGTTGCCTTTTGAGTATGTCGTGCTGTCCCTGGTAATACCTTATACCCTCAATTTGATGTTTCCTCCGGGGACTGAATTTCCATCGTCTAATTTCCAGCTCAATCAACTTCTTATCATTCAAAGCTAAACACATCACCTTTGCTAAATTCTTCCATGGCGTATCTCATGGCATCCATTAGATGGTTAGAATCATCAATCGGCCTATTTAATTTATTACCAAATTTGTCTTTAGCCCATGTGTAATTAGCAATTTCTTTCAAAAAGTTAACACACCTAGGGTGTATAATAATCTTGAACCCTTGAACATATTGGATGCCGTGATTAACAGAATCTTTCCCTTTTCTAGCCGACCTTATGCGATATAAACCAGCCTCTCTCAATTCCTCGATGGATTTTGGTTCAGCTGAATCTGCTATAATTTTTTCTTTGGTATACCCCATTCCCAAAATATTGTTATAAATCATACTATTAGTGAGTTCATTCTTGTATAACTCGTTAAAAACATATATTTCTGCTTTATCTAAATCGACCATACCACAAAATAACGCCGTTGGGTCATTGGTATAACCAAAATCTAAGCCGAAAGCAAGTTTAGCGTTAGGATGGGCACTCCGGAACCTGCCAGATGTAACATCAAAAGAAACCTCTTCCCAATTTTCATAAATCAAGCCATCCGTGACGCCCCATTCCCCCAGCCCTGCAACTTGATACCGTCGAGGATTCCGGATTTTCATGGCTTCAAAATATGCTTTATCAGCATCAGATAACCACTCGTTGCATTTATAGGTTGTAGTCATTGCTAAAACATCTGGGCTTTGGGTATCAAAAAACCGGCGCTTAATCCAGGTTTTTTCGTTCCATGGATTAAATGTTAAAGTGACTTGCTTGAATACTCCTTCAGGGCAGGCACCTAACTGCGATTCAACCAAAACCTCGAAATCTGCTTCATTGCTTATTTCATAAGATTCCTCGATCCAGAGCCATGACAGCACCCCAACCTCTACAGTGACGGAGGTAATTTTAAACGGGTCGTCCAACCCCCGAAAGTATATCTTTTGTCCTGTTGGTTTATAAGTCATTTCCAGTGGGGATTTCTTAACCTCCCACCAATATTCAACCTGCAGGCGTTTGATAGCCCATTTCAGTTCAGTAAAGCAAGAATCCTTAAGCGTACTATAAGCCTTCCGAACAACCAGCATATTAGCCTCAGGATATTTCATTAAATTGTAAATCGTCCACAAAGCCATAGTTTTAGATTTTTTTGACCGTCTCGAGCCTTTAACAACCCGATAACGACCCTTGAAATTCCAAAATTCTTTATACCCCGCCCCAACTAAATCCGGAAGCCAAATTTGATGCTGGTTAATCTGCAAGCTCATCAACCCCACTGAACACGGGCACAGAAACCTGCAGATTTACCCCTATTTCGAACGCTCCCTGCATTTTAGCCAATAATTCCCCGGCTCTGATTACATCCTTTAATTGGGGTCGTTTCTTAATGATTCTGGCTTTGGACATTCCTTCACCCCAAGCTTCAACTACCACCTGATCTTCTGTTTCTTCCATCCGCAGAATCCTGGTCAATCTTTGCTGCACTTCCGCAGCGTTCGCGATTTGGTCAGAGCTGAACTCTTTGTGGAGTTCGGCCAATCGAGCCTGGATACTATCAATCTTTAAAAGCCTGTTGGCATTAGCCGATGCAACCTTGTTATTTTTACACTTATACCCCGCTGCCTTACAAGATTCTGCTGCATTGCCGGTTTGTGCAAAATGCAAGCAGAATTTCTCCCATTTTGGGTTCTTTAATAGCAATGCAGACACCACCTTCCAAAAATAAAAAGGAAGTAAGCCGTCACTCACTCCCTCTAATTTAATTATACCATATTATTGCTAATTTTCAATCAAATACCAGTACAATATTTTTTCATATTCTTTTCTGGCCGTTTCGTGAGATATATTCAATCTACGCCCAATCTGAATCCAGGTCATTCCGTACAGGCGGCGGTAACAGAATACTGTAGCCGCCCACTCAGGCAAGTCTTCAATGAGACGGATCCAGTCAAGATACTGGGCTACCCGGGACCCTACCGGGTCTGCACCTCCTCCACCTGTAACCGGGTAGCCTTCAATCAATTCCTCCTCCAGCAGCTTAATCACGCCATTTTTTGTCAAGGTAACCTCCTAATAATCTAGTAGATTCATTTTTTAGCGAAATATATTCTTTGTTAGTTAACCTCATAAGCTCCTGAATTTCTTCACGACTGTGATTATCTACATATTTGTAGTGCAGGAAGCTATGACCTTGTTCGTTTGGAATTTTATCTAAGGCTTCGCAGAAAAACTTGTCCATCTTCTCCCATTCTAACAGCCAATAGCCCGCTGCTGATTTTAGATGCCCGGTTGTTTTCAACCCATACTTAGAAGCTCTTGCATTGAGTTTGAGGGTGTCCTGGTATAACTCCGCGTACCTATTGTATCTCAACAAGAAACGAACACCTTCTTTATAGTTCTTGTCCCCTCTCATATTTTACCTCCAAAGGATATAATATACCACATTTAATAATAAATAGTTAAATTTGTCCCCAAAGACCCCACTTCAAAACTTAATGGGGTCACGCTTAACCCCCTGCAAACCCTTACGCGGTGGGCGTTTGAAGACTTTTGTCCCCATTGTCCCCATTGTCCCCAGAAAATAAGTATATATATATATTTTGAAATAGTAGGTATAATATATGATTTTCAATCATATATATATATATATATATATATAATTGGGGACAATGGGGACAAACAGTACATAAACCCTTACAGTTCTAGGGTTTGAGTGTGTCCCCATTTGTGTCCCCATTTGTCCCCATTCTAAATTATGGGGACAAATATGGAATTTTAATCCATCTGGGAGATAACGATAACATGAGATCGAGCGCCACCAAAAAGTCTGCCGCGTGTGTCAACCCGGAGCCGGTCACCATCCTTGAAGCTTTCAATGAACCCCCGGTCTGCCCAGTCTTTCAGGATCTTCCGGTCGGACTGACCACGGGATTTCAGGAAATCATTGACGACGGAACGGAATATGCAGACTTTGTTTGGGTAGTCATAATAGCCGTATCGTTCGCCAACGCAGTCTTCATGAATCCTATTAACATTCTGATTCAAGAAGCCCCGGAACGCTTCCCAGGCATTAAGTACCGGGTCTGTTTCCTGCACCTTAACCAGACTGCCCAGAATTGATTTTGCCGTTTCCGTGGACTGTTCCCCCGCAATGTGGGGCAGGTCGCCAAATATCCAGCAGGATGATAAATAATCAGCTATGGCAACGGCTGCGACTATGTCAATATGGCTGTCAAGGTTATCTGTCCCAAATTCAGCCAGCCGTTTCTTGCAGGACGCGTAAATTTTACGGATTTCATCCTGGTTAACAGTCAACAACTTATCCAGGAACTTCCGGCCAGCGTGTCCATGGTGTGCAGGTAATTCAGCGTACAGAGTTTGAGCGTGTGCTTTGTCATTAGCTAAAGCACCGCCCCCGATTTCCAGCACTCTGGCAAAGGCTCCGGCCTGCGAAGAATCGTCCAGTAGTCCATCCTCCCCGGTGGTAATGGACACGGTTCGCCAACGCCGAACCGTGCGGCTGTCCCCGTTACGGGTAGCCCTGCCCCGGCTTACGCCGTTAGCCAGAGTGTATAAAATTGTTTGGAGGGATTCCTTCTTAGATTTGTTCAGGGTTTCTCGCTCATCGAGCCCGATGGGGAGGTCATTAAATACCTCTGCCCTGAGTTCAAGGGCAGCGATGGAGGTGTCGAAAATTGATACCAGCTTTTCCGGGTTTCCCCAAACGCTCAAGGCCGCCCAGAGAGTTGCCGTTTTGCCGCCTCTGGAATCTCCCCAGTTGTGGACGATGAAATTCCGGCAGTTCAGCAGGTGCAGAAGTGGTGCGGCAAAACTGGCGGACAGGATAAACCTGCCGATGGGATTTTCTCGGACCGGTTGCATTAACTGCACCCACTCCCCCAGCTCACCGGACGGTTTCAATCCATCAACCATATGCTTCAAGTTGCCGGCCGAATCAATTACGGGATTATTGCCATAATCGGGGAGAATAAATTCGTTGTCTCGCCACCCCATTTTTGAGTAAGTCTGAATGGTTTGTATTTTATCCTTATTACAATCTAATAACCCCTTAAAATACTTAACCAAATATTTGGCAGTTTCTGATGAAACAGATAAACCATAGTCAGCTAATGTAATAATTTGTCGGGAGTTTAAAACAGTTGACTGACTGACGGCCAGAGTTTGTCCCATAAATTCCAGCTCCACCTTAACTAATTGGCTGTCAAGACACTGAAACCGCCGCCGAATCAAGACAAGGTTTCCGCAAGCGTTATATCGGATAGTTTCCCCTTCCGGGGTGATTTTAAGGTAGTCGATACCGTTTGCGTCAACCACAAATCCAGGCGGGATAAGTAAATCAGTATCGGGCTGAACTACAGGCTCAGCCAATACTCTGTTACACACTCGTGGATTTTCCACCCAATCCGCTGGGCTGGTAACTCCTCTGCACCCACCATCAGGGCAGCCAGCAAAGCCCAATGTTTCTTGAATATATTTGCAGGTTATTATTTTCATGTTATCCTGAATTTCAGATATTTTTTTATCCGTTAGTTCAGGCGTGTACCTGTCTGGATCCAGTTTGCTGATGGAATGGAAGACCTCTTTTCCGTCCTCAGCTTTGATCAGATTGACCCCGGCAGCTAACCATTCATCGTAACTGATTTTTTTTGCCTCATCGCGGCAATACTTGATAAATTTACAGTTATTTATCATCAGAGAGGACTCTCCCGGCGAGAGTGGGGATTCCGGGTGGGGATGCCGTTCCGGGGTTATCAGGGTAACATAGCATGGCGGGGCATTTTCTTTCCCCAGCTTATAGTTATAAGTGCCAGGCAGACGCAAAATACGGCTTAAATCATGTGTCGAATCCACTTTCCAGCCTTTCGCCTCAGCCCTGGCTTTAATCGTCTGCTGGAAGGCTTTAGAGGCGTTAAAAGCATGTTGTCTGTCCTCATCGGAATCCAGCACCCACGGCGAATCGAAGAGCCAGTAAGCATGCAGGCCGTATCCGCTGGCAACAAGCAGAGTTTGCCGGGGATTATCGGGAAGTAAATCTCGTGCAGCCGTCCAGTCAGGCGGAAGGTTGTCTGATTTATGAGCCTCGCCCTGTATATCAATATCCACCCAGAATCCCGGAATAAAGCTAATATCCGCCTGTTTAGGGCGTTCATGGCTGCCCAACTTGCGGTTAGTTCCGCATACGCCGAAATACACATTGTTGCCCTGCTCGCTCAGCTCTTGAGCTTTTTTGGCCATTATGGGCAGCTGTTTTGTGGAAAAACAATATGTTTTCTTTTCTGGTAGCGTCCATAAGTAGACAAAACCGGTTGCTTCGCCGTATAATAATTTAAGGAAATTAATCAAAATCGTAGCCTCCCAGAATGTTAATAGCGTCTTCAACGCTGCGCACAATTCCGCCTAAAGCACCACGCTTTTTAATTTCAGCTAAGAAATGGTGCTGTTCGGGACGAACTCTGCCTTGAGGGGTTTTAATCTCCAGAAAAAACGCCTGTCCACCTGGAGCAACGCCGAATAAATCCGAAAAACCTCTGGGCAGCCCCGTGCGGAAAATTCGTGGTTCAAAGATGGTAATGCTGCCATCGTGGTTATGCTGAATTCGTTTACCAGTCCAGCCTTGACCCACATTGCAGCGGAATGTTACACCCAATTTTTGTTTTGAAATTTCCAGTCTAATTAATTTTTGTAAATCTTGTTCTGTCATCAATTAGTCCCTTTCCTTTTGCAGTATAATAAATCCAACCCGGCTTATAGCCTCTCTGAGCAGCAATCCGTTTTAAATCGTCTACTGTTCGGGCGTTGGCCACTTCTGCTCGCCTTTTGTATTTGAGGTCAATAGAAGAAACCTCGAACAGCTCGCCGTCTACATGGCGAAGCTGGCGTTTATGTGCGAATATATGGCCGCAATTTGGGCAGACCTTATCCTCTTTATCGCAAGCCTTAAAACAGTTAGGACAGGTTTTATCCGCGAAGTCATGGCCGCAATTTGGGCAAACCTTATCTGTTTTTTTGCAAACCCCAAAACAGTCAGGGCAGATTTTGATCTCAATCTCTTTTTGGTTTTTTTTGGGTTTTAAGCTCCATTCACGGTTTTCGTCTGGCAGCCCAAACCGGAAGCAGTTCCCCACGTGGTCAATAATTACTGCCGTTTTCTTTGGATTATCCGGGTCTGCCCGCATTGCTCTCATCGACTGCTGGATATACAGGGTCAGGCTTTGGGTAGGCCTTAACAAAATGACTGCCTCCATATTTGGCACATCAAACCCTTCAGAAATTAAATCAACATTGCAGAGTATTTTAATTTTACCGGTGCGGAAATCTTCAATGATTTCCCGGCGTTGGTCCTTTGGAGTTGTGCCATCGATATGTACTGCAGATATTCCAGCTTCTTGAAAGGCCTCTGCTGTATGTTTGCTGTGGTTTCTTCCTGCACAATAACAAACAGCCTTTGCTCCATTGGCCAGTTTCTGATAATGCTGAACGACATCTCCCACGATGGTTCTTGTGTCCATCAGTTTTTCGACTTCAGACGGAATGTAATCCCCATATTCTACTTTCAAATTGTTGAGATCCACTGACACCGGAGGTGCCAGATATTTGAACGGGGACAAATACCCCCAATTGATTAGCTCTCTTACTTGCGGGCTGGGAACCAGTGACTGGAATACATCCCCCAAACCGGACCCATTCAGCCGGCAGGGCGTGGCCGTGAGCCCGACCATGTAAGCCTTAGGAAATGCTTCAATAATTTTCCCCCAGGTTTCAGCCAAACAGTGGTGGCATTCATCGAATATAATCAGATCGGGGGTAGTGATTTTTTGCAGTCGTCGGTTTACAGTGCCTACCATTCCGACCTGGATGTAATCATCTGTTTGCGGGTGCTTTGGTGCGATAACGCCGTAATCCAGCCCCATATTTTTTAAAGTCTTGCAAGACTGCTCAATTAATTCTTGCCGATGCACTACTATTAGCACCCTTTGGGCTTTACCGGAAGCCCTGCCAGCCATGAACCCCATTATAACTGTTTTCCCTGCCCCACAAGGAGCGACAAGACAAGTCCGCCGGTTACCCCGGCGGAACTCACCTCTAACATCATCCAACATTAGTTTTTGATAATTTCTTAGTTCCATGATTAAAACGGTATAGCGTCCTCATCAAAGTCAGTTACTTCCGTAAACCCGACATTTTCAGCCTCAGCTTTCGGCTCGATGAATTTGAAGCTGGATAAAACCACCCGATACATTGACCTTGCTTGGCCTTGCTTGTCATTATAATTGTCCCGTTGCAGTCTGCCCCAAACCAGTAAACGCTGACCTTTCTTGCAAGAACCTGCAATCAGCTCTGCTGTCTTATCCCATGCCATACAATCAATAAAATCGGTTGCATCCCCGGTCCCGGGGCGGGAAATAGCCAGGGAGAAGCTGACAACTTGTTTGCCGGTTGAAGTTGTCTTTAATTCCGGGTCTCTTGTCAATCTGCCGAATAAGAATACATGATTTAATTCCATTGTTTTAACCCTCCTCAATGTATCGCTTAACTAAAGTTTTAGTTGACAGGCTGGAAAGAATGTAATCACCGTTGCTGGTAACTATAACCGATTGGGTGCGTCGGCCGCAGGTTGCGTCAACCAAACAGCATTGCTGCAGTTTTGCTGCAGCCGCCCTCCGAATTGGGTCTGATGCCATAACGGTTATAGCTACAATCTTATTTTTGGCGACATAGTTGCAATGGCCAATATCTATCACTTTTTGAACACCTCCCAAATATCATCAAATACTACAGGGATTTTCTCCTTTGCCGTTTCCAAAAGTGGCATCATAACTTCTCTCATTTGGGGATGAGCAGCAGATGCACAGCGCTGCTGGAAAATATGTCTCCATTCCCTTAAATCAGCGGTAATAAGTACGCTGGTTTTAAGCGAATGGGGCAATACCGTCCTGGCTTCTTCTGGACGGCGACCCAATTCCAGCAATTTAAAATAAGCTTCCTCGCAATTTTCGCAGCAATCTGCCCAGATTTTATAAGCTGCTGGATCGGCCTTGAAGAAGAACGGGTCGATCACGGTTATTTGTTGATGAAACCGGCCATTGCGATAATTACAATATCTGGTTGATTCTTGGGCTGGTGCAGCCAGCCGATGACGGACTAACTCATGACTAACGCCCCGGTCAACGGTAAACCAGCCCCGGAAAAAGCCATGGTCGAGAACGGAATTATGACCCTTGTTCATAATAGTTTCAATGAATCCGGGTGCAGAATCATCAGTAATACGGTCAAAGGATTGATAGCAATTCCTGCCGGCTCTTTCAAGCACCTTAAGGATTTTTCCGCCGTCAATGTCGCTGTCAAATTCGACAGCTGGCTTAATAATAATCATTCCTATTTATCCCTTCTATTTACTGTTACCCCAACCACTACACCAACTAACTTACCATTCTCATAAATTCCCATCAGCTTAAATTCACCCATGGTGCGATAAATTGGATTATCAAAATATTTTAATTGTTTTTCCGGAATGTAGGTTTTTGTTCCGTTTTCAGATCTGAATTCAACCACTCTCTCTGGCTTACCATTAGTCGGGACTTCCATTAATACCCCGGTCGGTTCTGTGATGTCAGTTTCACTTTCATGCCAAATCTGACTCAACTTAATTTCTTTTTTATCGTCCAAAATACGGTTATAATCGAGCCAAAAATCAGTATCCGGGATACGCATCAGGATATAGGGTGTGGCCAACAAGACATAATCGTCATCCTCACATCCTACTAATACTGTTTCTTTACCTTTGGCAACTAACGCAAGTACATCTTGTTGGAATTTAATCGCCTTCATTCTCAGACCCCCTGTTAACACTTTTTTCAACTTCAAAACCATTCGGATAACGCTTTCTTAGTTTTTCGATGTTCAGCTTCAGAATATCGTCCAGGTCGTATCCGATGGAATCGGCAGCCAGTGCTAAATACCAGGCTACATCTCCCAGCTCATCAGCTAGCTTCTGTTTGTCGAGAGGATGCCCCTGAAACAGGTGTTTTTTGACCAAATCAACACATTCCCCGGCTTCTCCCGCTAACCCAAGACAAGCGTGTAAAATTCGGGGATAATGCTTGTTAATATGGCTTTCTGTCCGTAATACAGCGTTTTGATAACTATCAGTGTTCATGTAAGCCCTCCTTAAATGCTCTAAGTAAAACAATGCGTCAATCAATTCTTCTGCGATGGCATCCAATCGTTCGGACAAATCCATCTGATTATTTGCCTCCAAGGGTTGGCCATATTTGACCAACCCTTTTCTTATTTGACGCTGGGCAATTTTTGAGATATTTTTCCAGTAATTTATCATAACTGGTCTCTTTCCCATTCGGCTGACAAATAGGCGCAGTCCCGGTCATATTCACGGCCTCTGAGTTCAGCCAGTTCGGCTTCCAGCTCTTCAATCCGGTCATATGCTTCTTGCAGTTCTATTTTCAGATCTTCAATTTGTTCCATCATTGTTAATCAATCTCCTTATTTGGTCTAAGGTTTCGGGGCTGGTTAAATCAGCCCACTGGTCAGCACTCAGCTCAACAGAGGATTCCACTTTGTATTTGCTGCCGATAAACTTGCTCACCTTATCAGTGATTATCTCTTTGCTGCCGTGCAGGGTTTGCAGGAACGCTGCAAATTTCCGCCGATTGCCAAGAATGGCAGTTTTTTCAGAGGCTTCAATGCGATAATCTGTTCCGTCAGACCCCGTTGCATTCCATTCTTTGAGTTGCTCACCCATTTGTTCGCAAGCCTGGAATACTTTCCCGTCAAACAGTCCGGTTTGGTCTTTGGTAGCCATACAATTATGGTCTTGATCCAGATTCGCGAATATG
This sequence comes from Desulfocucumaceae bacterium, assembly GCA_045600185.1. Taxonomy (GTDB): domain Bacteria; phylum Bacillota; class Desulfotomaculia; order Desulfotomaculales; family Desulfocucumaceae; genus CATZDY01. The sequence goes on along the minus strand of JAZRXK010000067.1, from coordinate 10,563 downwards.
GTAAACTCATAATCAAGATCATCGCGCTGGATAGGTTTAGTGCCAATTTTCTTGATCGCGGACTTGCCTGCATCGTTACGCTCTACCAGATATTCTGGTTTGGTGCGCAATGTGCAGATAATGTGCATTTTCGAACCGAAAATAGCATTGACCAATTTGTTCTGAATAGCTGTCATATCTTTCCAGGCCGTAAAGGAATTGTAGCCTTTACGGTTTTCCAGCAGCGTTTTTTGATCCAGTACACCGCCTTCGCCTGCCCACGCATGGCTTAAGCTGTCAATGATTGCACATTCAATTCCGGCTTGCTCACACTCACTGATTGCAGTGATGTACTTGTCCGCTGTATAGGGAGGTTCGATTGGAAGTATATAATATTCCCCAATCTCAATTCCATCATGGCAATAATTGGCGTAGACATTGCCGGAAAAATTCTCCGAATCAATTAGGCAAATTTTCTCCCAGTCTCCAATTAATCCGTAAGCTACCCGTAACGCTCCCATAGTTTTTCCAGAGCCAGCAGCTCCGGCAAGGGCTATCTTGATTTTCATTTGTCGGCGTTCGGCCTTGCGAATCATCAGTCAGTCACCTCCACGCTAAAAGTAGTGGATGGAGGAATTACTTCCACCCCTTCTATAATTTCGCCGGTATCGACAAAAACAGGCTGCCCAGTGGATAGATCTACTTTCTTCGACAGATCTGCCCATTTGACGGATGGTTTTATTTTCAGGAAGTTAAACATTCCCCGGTCTGCCAGCCAGGTGGTTAGCTGGTCATCATCCCGTTTGGCTGTTGGCCGGGAAGTCTTTAACCGCAGAACCCCAGATAATAAGCGGTAGGTCTCTTGTGTTTTTGTTTTATGGTGGGGAACGCTGTTAAAGTATTCCAACAGCAGTTCCTCCATCCGGTGAATTTCATTTGCTTGCCGGGTTCTGGCCGCTTCCAGTCTTTGGTTGATTTCATCAATCTGTACTTTGGCAAGCTCTTCCAACCGGGCAAGCTCTTTTTTGGCAGTGGAAATTTTCCCCAAAGCCCATTCAGCTTGCCGGTCATTAATGATACTCATATTTAGTCCTCCTGTTGTTTTTCTAACTCGTCGATTATGTGCTTTAAGGCAGCGTTTTGAATTTCTAGTTCCTGGACTCTCATTGCCATGGCGTCCAGCACGATTTCCATCGTTTCTATGGTCATTTTGAGTCAACTCCCTTTATATTTTTGATGCTCAGTAGAGTTATAATCAGGCAAATAATTGTTTGGATTATACCTTGTGTGGGGCTGATAAGCCCATGTTCGACTGCACCGGCAGAACCCATCATTAGCAGCAGGCCAGTTATGCCCAAAATGTTTTTCATTCGTTTCTCCTTATTTGTTAAGGGCATCAATGTCCTTAACTGGTGTATCCCCGGACTTCAGAGCAAAGGCTAAGCCTTCCAAAAATGTCAGTAGTTCTTTCCGTTGAATATCGGTTAATTTTTGTTGGTTTACAACTAATTCGCCCAAAAAAGTTTTTTCAAGTTTGGTCATGATGGTAATCCCACCTTTTTTTGTCTTTATCAGTCTTTTTTAATCTGATTACGACTAGTATAATATATAATAAGTTGTTTGTCAACATTTATTTTTGTCTTAAAATTACTTTTTTGGTTGACAATCGACCCTTATGCCAATATAATGGAAGTAAAGTAAGGAGGTGACATCATATTGAAAGACCGCATCAAGAAGATTCGGTGTTCTATCAATTTAACCCAGCAAGAATTCGCCGAAAAGTTGAAAATCAGCAGAAGCAATATTGCCACGTATGAAACAGGGAAGTCCGAACCGAGTGATGCAGTAATCACGCTAATTTGCAAAACTTATGGTTCCAGCGAACAATGGCTGCGATACGGAATCGGAGAAATGTTTGTAAACAAATCAAGGGAACAGGAAATTGCTGATGAGATTGACCATCTGATGATCGGCGAAAACGCCGATTTTAAAAGACGATTGATCCGTATATTATCATCTTTGAAGGAAGAACATTGGGGATTTTTGGTTGAAAGTGCTAAAATATTTTTGGCCGAAAAGAAGGAAAAAAATGAAATCAAATATGACGAAAAAACCCTTAATGACATCAACCTGCTTCTGGAATTGGACCCGGAAGATCGGGCAGAAATTCGTGGTACCATTAAACAGATGTTGAAAGATGAAAAATATGCCGAGAAAAAAGAATTGTTAAACGCATAGGCAACACAATTTATATTGATTTTGATTAAATTGATTTAATCCGATTATTTTCCTGAAATAATCGGATTTTTGGCTTGTCAGGTTGAGTATCTTCTGATAAACTCAGTAAGAGGATTGGAGGTGAGAGATTATGGGATATTTTATTGCGATTTGCGTAATTGTTATTTTGGGATTTGTTGGGAAAAGGATAAAACAAAATAAAGAAATCACTGACAGGGAGAGTAAGCAGGAGGCGATCCATACCCGTGCGTGGGCTAAGGTAGCAGGGTGGATAATGGTAGGCTTTGTGTCGGCAATCGTACTGTTAATAGTGTTGGCGATTGCTACAGACGACCCGCCGCAGCAACTACCTGCCAACACAATGATTGCGTCTACTTCAGAGCCGGAGCCAGAACCGGAAGCACCTGCTGAGGAACCAGAAGAAGCTGACCAACCGGATTCATCGGAACAATCAGAACCAGAACCTACTTCAGAACCAGAACCTACTTCAGAACCCGAACAAGGTGCACCGGCAGCAGAACCAGCAGAACATCTGGAACCGGAACCAGAGCCTGAACAATCTGCTCCTGCTCCTGCAGTAACACAAACTCAATCTGAGAGTGTGTATATTACTAATAGTGGGTCAAAATATCATCGTAGTGGGTGCAGAACCATTAGAAACAGAGATAAAATGGAAATTTCGCTGGATTCAGCGAAAGCTCAGGGATATGAACCTTGCAAAGTTTGCAAACCCTGATCAAAACTTGCAATCCTCCAGAAAAGGTGATAAAATAAAGAAAAAAGAAGCCCCAAACTTTCCAGAGTCCAAGCTTCTTTTCCCAAAACAACCACACCAGCCTGTTGGCTGTTGCAAGGTTGATATAATAGTAACGCAAAATTAACATTATGTCAAGAGTTTTTGGGAAAAAAAGAAGCACTCTGGGGCTAAAAAAAGGAGTGTTATTTTTTATGAACAAAAAAACGCACAACCATAGATTTTCTTATGCCAATGCTGTCTGGCGAATGCCTGACCTCTACCATTCAACCAAAGCCGTTTATAACAAATTACTGGATTATTGCCAAAATAAATGGTTCTGCTGGCCGTCCATCAAGACTCTGGCAAAAGAACTGTGCTATTGCAGACAAACCATAATCACTGCCCTCAAACAATGTGCGGAAAAAAAGCTTATCAACATTATCCACCGATGGGATCCAGAAAACGGCGGGAATATGTCAAATCTTTATGAAATACTGCCCCTGCCGGAAGTGGACAATCCCGAAGCGGAACCTGACTCCGATCAACCGGAACAGAAACCTGCCAAAAAATCCGAATTAAGCAAGGAAGAAAAAGTTTTTTTGCAGGATGTACGGGATGAAGACAAAGAACGCCTTCTGAAAATTTTCCGGAAGAATCGATCTGAAGCCAAAAAAGAGAAAGACAAAATTGAACGAATAAATCTCCTGCAAGGCCTATATATCAACTAATTTCCTTCTCAAAAAAAAACTAAATTACCAATATATTCCAAAATTTGTTTTGTCATACCCCTTGTTTCCATATTTTAACTTTTATGCTATATATTAGAATAATAATATTTGAGAAAATACTGCCCCCGGTCTAATAATCCAAACCACGAATCCAATAATGTAATTCATCTTTTCCACCAAAAATGGCGACGGCTAGTCCACCAAACAGGATCTAAAAGAAAATATAGAAAAGATAACTTAATATATATTGGGAATACATATGAAAAAAAAGACCTCCATTTTTGGAGGTCAGTGTACAGGAGGCTTTCACTCCTTTATTGTAACATCAAAGCCAGTCAAAGTCAAGACCGAAGTTTACATAATGTTAATTATAGGTTCTTCTTTGGAACATATTGCAGCTGTACATCATAACCTAAAGCATCCATTGCGTCAATGTATATGCCCTTGACTGTTTGATCATGGCTTAGCACATTGCTAAGCCATTGTGAGCTAATTCCCAGGGACTCTGCTATGGATTTCTGGGTAGTGTTATTTTCCCGACACTTCCGTTTTAAGTCCGCTCTTAAATTGTTTATTAACATGATTCAGCATCCTTTCGCACAAAACGGCTAAGCGTTTATAATTTAATTCTGTTCCCACAAAGCGTTTGTTATTTTTGTAGGCATTTATGCCGACCAGCCCGGTGCCAATACACAAATCCCCAATACAATCATAGTCTTCATTTGTACACACCCATTCAATGATATTCTCTTCGTCCATATAGTCCAAAGACAGTTTTTTCCTTTTACTGGAGCCACGGACGATATAACAGATATTATCCTGCTTGTGATAGTAAGTGCTGTTGTAAAAAGTTACCTGCCGGAATAGATTTTTCATCTGTATAATGATCTCTGCCAGATAGTCTTTGCCTATTTCTATATAGCAAGTTTTGGGAGCAATTTGTTTTATGCAATCAAATAACCGCAAATAAAACGGCGTGAAATCATCTAAACAAGCCGTGCAATTCGCTTTAGTATAAAATGACTTCAAATTCCCTAAATTCCACGGTGGGTCAATGAATAATAAATCAGCCGACAGCATAAAATCCGGAAGTGGGTTAAAAATGTCATGCACCTTAACAATGCTCCCATCTGCAAATATTACCGGCTCATCAAGCGGGACGGGGTGTCTGAGGTAAGCATCCCCATAATTCCAACTAGTCATTGTCTTCAAGCTCCCTTATTTCCCAAGATTTGGAATAATTATAATCTTTGAATAATGCTGCTATTCCACTTAATTGTTTAAGCCGGAATACCTCCTCTATTTCCATACCTAATTTTTGGGCAATTTCATCATCTGCAACTCCCTGCTCAACTAATGCCCGCACCAAATCGCTCATTAGTTCCGTTTGGTGCACTCCTCTGGCTCTGTTAAACTGTATAGTCGCGGCCATGCGTTGGGAGATGTTATGGTGCAGGCAGATTATGGGGATTTCATTAGCTTGCAGATAGTCCCGGAATATCAAGTACCGATGGAATCCATCCACTATAATATATTTGTCGGATGCTGGGTCAAATACAGTCACAACGGCAAAACAAAAACCATTTGAAATAATCGATTCCTCCAATAAAGCCATGTTTTGTGATGATACATTGTTTGGGTTATAAGTATTAGCTTTTACCTGGCTAATCGGAACTATCTGCACCTCCAAACAAGGCAGGTTTATGTTACCTTTTTTAGTGGCAATAATCACAATAGTTTTCTCCATTTCTCCATTGTTTTCTTTTTGGGTTCTGGTTTGTTAATAACTGGAATATTATTTTCATAATCATTGAGGATTAACTGCTGGCATTGCTGGCGGGCTACATAATTATTGTTTAAATGTTTGCCGAACCTTTTAACAAAAATATCCAACTTAGATTTATCAGGATATGTGGCCAGCAGAAAATCCCGATATTCAATCCAATTTTTAAATTTAGCTGGGAGCTTATTCGTCCTAAACATGACTTTATCCTTACCGTACAAGTTAGCAACGCTAATTCCACTAACCCTCTTTAATAATTTATTATAGGTTTCAGGTTCAAATTCTGGCAACTCTACCAAGGCCTTGAATGATTTCTCATGGATTAAACTGGAAACTCTCATATCCTGGATATTCATGCCTTTTTGGAACATATAGTCATAAATTTTGGAATATCTCAATTTATGATCATAGATATATTTCCAAACATCCTGAAAACCCCAATCATAGAGAGGATAAAATGTTATATTACCGTTAGTCTGCTTAGTACACCAGCAAATATTTTGGAATCCGGGGTTTCGCGATACGGCGTTCCAACGGTTTAAACTTTCCATTGACCTAATTCCCAACAATATAGCCGTATTATGATAAGTTCTATTGAAATTATCCAATACACCGTAGAATTCTAAGCCCACACGCTTATTACGGACAATCTGTTTACCTGGGGTCCAGGGAGGGGTGTGGATGCTGCCCGCTCTCTTAGGGCGCATCCAGATTTCTTCCTTCCCTTCTTCCCAGCATTTCAACATTCCTTCTCTCAGGCTGGTCGCATTGGTTAAATTAAATTCTATTTGGAGCCATAGTTGATTAGTATTTTCCGGATAAATATTCATAAGATATTCTACTTGCTGGATAGTACTGTCATAAACAGCCTCTTCATCCAGGAAGAATATTCCTATTTTTCGGTTTCTTTTTTTGGCCTCTGTTAGGGCAAGGTGAGCCAAAACAGTACTATCTTTGCCGCCAGATACAGATACGATGATATTCTCAAAATTGTCGAATATATAGGCCATTCGATCTCTTGAAGCAGCTAAAACCGTCTTATTTGTGTATACTTTCGTTATCATGGCTATACCCTCGCAAGTATCGATTTAATTGCAGATTTAGACCGTAAACTCTTAACTTTGTTAATATCTGCCTGAAAATCATGCAGGACATCTCTTTTTTGAGCTAATGCAGTTGATATTCTTTCATCGATACTGTCAAGGCAGACAATATCGATATAATTAACAGATTTCGTCTGTCCAATACGATGGCAGCGGTCTTCCGCCTGCACCCTCTCAGCGTATTTAAACCCATTATTGTAAAATATTACCGTACTTGCTTCATTAAGCGTCAGCCCATGTCCTCCAGTAGAGGGCGTAGCGAGAAAAAACTGTGCTTTGCCTGATTTAAATTGTTCTTTATTGGTTTCCCTTGTCTTCTCGTTTTGTTTCCCGGTGTATAAAACATAGGTTCGCCCATGTTTTTTCAATTCTTTTTGAATTTGGGTTATATCGTAGTGATATTTTGCCCAAATGATGCATTGATCGTCATTAGGTATCCTTGTAATAATTTCCCCTAATAAGGCAGCTCGGCCATTTTCAAATTCATAAAATTTCTGGTTTTGAGTATCATTGTAAAAACCACTTACAATTTGCTGCAAGGCTCCAAAAAGCTGGAATAATATATAACTGTTCCACTCATTCGGGTCTATTTTTGACAAAAATGTCTCTTTGATTTCCTCATACGCTCTCTCTTGCTCGGCGTTTTTGTAAAAGTACTTCGTAGTATAATTCTTTGGCGGCAGGTCTATGCAGTCTTCCTTCCGGACTTGATATACATATGGAGCTATTTTGGCAGCCAGCCACGCCGTATTGTGTGTCCGGATAATTAAGCCAGGGCGAGTTTCGCTATATTCGAGATGATTTTGAGCGAATCCATAGAAACTATTATATCCTAAGATTTTGGGGCTTAAAAACCGCATCTGGGCATATAGGTCAACTACTCCCTGGCTTAGAGGAGTGCCGGTTAAAATTACCCGGTATTTGGCTTTTGCACAAATATAAGTTATGCGCACGGTCCTTTTGGAATTATGACCTTTAATATAGGAGGATTCATCCAATATAACCACTGTTTTATCCGTTATAAGGTTATTGACGGCCGCAACAACCCTATTACTGGAACTCATAGATTCTATTCCCACAATATACCACCTGCAAGATGGCATATTGTGGGAGTTAGTTTTTGCGTCAAAGACATGGATGTCGGCGCAGTCAGTGTGTTTGAGGATTTCCTGCTTTACGGATAGTTTAAGTGATACCGGGACAAACCATACGACTTTGTCGATTTTGGCAGCTTTAATTTTGACTAATTCGATAACAGTCCGGCTCTTCCCGGTTCCCATATCCATAAATAGTCCGGATACCTTAATTGGTGACACTTTGTGGACAGCATCAGCTTGATGCTGCATTAATTTAGTCGTTGTCTCGAAGGGATTCATCAATACCTCCTTCAAAATCGGCTGGTTTAGCCGGAGTTTCAAGTTGTACATCCATTATCATTGCTGCCTCAAATTCCTTCTCAGCCGCACATAACATTTTTTCGGCTTCACCGGTTATTTTAAAGTCATAAAGATTTGCAAAATCTCTTATCTCGTTGTAGGCTTTGGGAGATACCAGCATCCCTCTACCACTACTCCATTTGGCTGTGTCGATATGTTTTGCAGCTGAATATAAGTTGTCGCTGCGGCCTGGCCAACTCATTAACAATTTACCAGTTTCTGGGTCTTCTTCAATCCACCGGGTGCAGGCAGGTTCATATTTGCCGGTCAAGATTTGATTGTATAAGGTGCCGGATTCCATTTCTACTGGCATCCCGTTGGCCAGCAGCTTGATAGCAGTTTCTGTCGCCCGGTCAATGGCATTCCCAGTTTTTGCGCTTATTTTTTTGACCCATATCCGCTCACTCCAGTCAAACTTGTACCTCATGCCCTTCAAGACTTCCACCACTGCATCATATTTACCTGAAGTAGTGACGATAACTTCCGTGGCAGTTATGCAAATGCTTGTTCCGGTTGTTGTAATCGGGTCGGCAGGTCTTATAATCATTTTGTCACCATCCATCAATCTATTTTCCGGGATTCCAACCATTCCGCAAGGATTCGTTTCGTGAAACCATACCATTTCAGGGCGTTCTTCTGCTCGATCATCCGGGAGCGGGATATATCTGTCCATGCCAAGCAATCGGTCGTATACATAAGGTTGAGATCTGTCGGTATCTTGACATAAGATCCGCCATTCTGCTTGTACTTTATCCTTCCAATGCACCGCCAAACCAGAGCCATAATCTGCCCAATAACGCTTGCCCGTGTCTGTGTCAATGTAGGGGTGGTCCTGGTCGTAATGCTCGCCATCCTTTAAAAGCAGCATTGCAATGCGCGTACACTCCCTAACTACACAACTACCAAATACTCTATACTCATATTCATTCATTTCTTCCAGCCGTTCTTCCGTCCACACTTCTACCCCGCAGTAATCTTCGGGTTCTTCCGGGGTAATAGCCGCATTTTCCGCTAACAACCCTGCATCCACTAAGGCCTGCTGGCTTACCATCCATTTACCGGCGATTTTTGTTGCTGCCAGCTTACCAGTGTTGATATATCTGCTGAGAGTGCAAGGGGTAACTCCAATAATCGGTGCTAATTCTTTTAATGTGTACATTTTAGCTTCTTCCTCACGGCAATCCAGGGTGATTTCTTTTGCGGCTTCTCGGACTACTTTGATTGCTGATATATTATTCATTTCCATATCAATCCAATATTTGCTGTCGGTTTCATTGTCCAAAATTTGTTCCATGGCTTTTTCGTATTTGGCCATATTTTCGATCAAAGTCGACATCTTAGCATCATCGATATTCCCGGCATCATGTTGTTTATAACATTCGGTCATATCTCTATAAATGGGTTGCATGACATTACCCATCCAATCATCCCGGAGACGGTTAGCCCAGTTAATCTGTTTTTCGCTTCCGCTCAATTCCGGCAAATCGTAATTTTCAAATTTGTCCCAAAATCTTTTGGGTTCGGCAAACATTGGTTTTTTTGCACATTCCGGGCAATAATTACGGGCAAACCAGACCGATGCTTCTTTGGCGGTAGTTCCGTCCGCAAACTCGTGGTTATCACCGCAACATCCACATTTGTAATCTCCGTAAAATTTAATCATTTTCAGTTCCTCCTGAATTTTATTTTGGCTGGGAGCTCATCTGGCTATCCGTCCAGGATTCAGTTCAGCTCTCTCAACCTTATGTGTCAATTATAAACTATATTGTTTAATTTGTCAATAGGTTTTGTAAAAAATTATTGATTTTTTTTGGGGGATAGGGTATTATTGTAAGAGATGAGGAGGGATATAATGATCATTAATGACTTGGAAAACGAAATAAGATGGATGTGCGATAATGAAGGGGTCAGTATCGCCGAATTAGGTCGTCGGATGGGAGTAAGCAGACAGAGAGCCAGCAGAGCTGCCCAAACTAATAGGGGAGCGGTGCCCAAAGCTTTTGTCCAATTGGCAGAAGCCCTGGGATATGATTTAAAAATTGTATATGTACAAAAAACGAAGGAGCTTGACAATAAGTTCAGCGACCGACAATGATGCCGGTCGCAACAGTCGCTCTTACTGGATGAGAGCGTGGATTGAAATGTTGTCTATTACAATGGCGTTGCTTTTTTTTACATCGCAAAAGCAACAATATTAACTGGTTTGCTATGTGTTGCCTAAAAAACCCTTCATTCAGAGGGTTCTTTTCTTGTAAAGGTTAATCGGTTTGAGCGTTTGAGATTAACTCTATCCTATAGCTTTCGCAAACTGATAAAGCATAACACACATGGCTTCTTTGGTCAGGGGAGCCTGCCACTGGTAATTTCCGGTGCCATCTCCCTTAATAATTCCATTATCCAGGCACCACTTCCGGCCGGCTTCGCTCCAGGAGGAGGCATCATTGTCCTGCAAACTCTTAAAATAGGTTTCCAGCATTTTATTGAATTGTTCCTGAGTCACTTCTTCATCTTTCCCTTCCATCTTGTTTTTTACATCAAAGCGAAACTGATTCATATTCAA
>JAZRXK010000066.1:0-22546 GCA_045600185.1 Desulfocucumaceae bacterium | reverse complement strand
CCTATAGAGGTGGGGGATTTCTTGCTCACGGCGTGTTAAAGACTTGTTCGCCTTAATTGTCTAATAGAACTTACGTTTTCTGGCAGCTTCAGACTTTTTCTTGCGTCTAACGCTGGGTTTTTCGTAATGCTCATGTTTTCTGGCTTCTGCCAAAACCCCGGCTTTCTGGCAATTACGCTTAAAGCGTCTGAGGGCACTGTCCAAAGTTTCATTTTTGCCGACTCGAATTTCCGACATATCCTATCCCTCCCTCCGCCAGGTTACCTAAATGATAAACCCTTTGAATAATGCATCACCTCAAAAAAACAGATACATATTTTATTATACCACTTTTTTCAGGCTCCAGTCAAGACTAGCCTGGCGGCCATTGCAGATTTCTTCCTCCCAGAAGATGGTAATGGATATGAAAAACTGTCTGTCCGCCTTCTGCATTGCAGTTGGCCACCAGCCGAAAACCTGCTTCCAGATTTTTTTCTCTGGCAATGGCCACCGCTGCTTTTTGAATTTCTCCCAAAACAGGCATATCTTCTTCTTGAATTTCCCACAGGCTGGAAATATGCTTTTTGGGAATAATCAAAACATGCACTGGAGCAACCGGATTTAGATCATTAAAAGCAATAAGGTGTTCATTTTCATAAACTGGATTTACAGGAATTTCCTTCTGAGCAATTTTACAGAAAATACAATCTTCCACCTTGATCACCCCTTCAGCTCCGTTATTAGTATGTTTAATTCGCACAATAAGCCACAAATCCTGCTAAAAAATTTAAAGCTTAAAAAAATATTTAGGCTTTTTCGCCTCGCAAAAAGCCATCCTGCCAGTCCCTGATTTTAACTGGCAAAATTTGTCCCTGATCTTCCTTCAAACCGGCAAAACTTACTTTTAAATAATTGGGGGTAAAACCCTGCCACCAGCCCGGTTCTTTTTCTTCTTCGACCAGAACCGGCAAAACCTGCCCCTGAAAACTCCGGGCATAGTTAAAAGCCAGCTCAGAGGCCAGCTGCAACAGATAATGACTGCGTTCTTCCTTAACTTCTTCCGGTACCTGCTGCGGAAAGCCAGCCGCCAAAGTTCCCTGCCGGGGAGAATATTTAAAAACATGTAAAGCAGCAAAACCTATTTGACGAATAAATTGACAGCTTTCCATAAAATGTTTTTCCGTTTCCCCTGGAAAACCAACAATTACATCAGTGGTCAAAGCTACTCCGGCAATTTTGCGGCGAATATTTTCCACCAGTTGAGCAAAGTCCTGACAATTATAATGCCGATTCATTTTTTGCAAAATGGGATCAGAGGCACTTTGCAAAGGAATATGCAGGTGCGGACAAAAAGGCAGACCCTCCGCCAGAAGTTCAATAATTTCCGGCGTACAGTCCATAGGCTCCAAAGAACTTAAACGAATTCGCTCCAGACCGGAAATATCTCTCAACTGCCGCAATAAATCAGCCAGACTTCCGGCTTCCGGGTTATCCTGCCCATAGGCTCCGGTATGAATCCCGGTTAAAATTATTTCCTTAAATCCGTCCTGAACCAACTGCCGGGCTTCGGCCAAAGCTCTTTGCGGATTCCGACTGCGTAGAGGTCCTCTGGCATAAGGAATAATGCAGTAGGAACAAAAATTATTGCAGCCTTCCTGAATCTTTAAAAAAGCTCTGGTGCGGCAGGTGGAAGCTATCGCCGGAAATTCCTCAAATTCCCGCAATTCCTGCCGGGGATGAACAATGATTTGCTGTTTGCCTTTAATTTGCTGAGTCAGGATCTCCGGCAAACGGCTTTTATCCCCATTGCCCAAAATTAAATCTATTTCCGGCATAGCCGCCAATTCCTGCGGAGCTACCTGAGCATAACAGCCAAGAGCAGCAATAATGGCCTGGGGATTGCGACGAGCGGCTCGCCGTATCATTTGCCGAGATTTGCGATCTCCAATATGCGTTACCGTACAGGTGTTGATTAAATAAGCATCAGCTTCCGCATTAAAATCGGTTTCCTGCCAGCCCTCTGATTTGAGCATTTGCAAAATAGCCGTACTTTCATACTGATTGACTTTGCAGCCTAAAGTCAACATGGCTACTCTTTTTTTCAAGCCAAATCCCCCCAACCGTGCATCAATAAGGCCAGAGCTGTTGGCCCGGCGGTTTCAGTGCGTAAAATTCGACTGCCCAGGGTTAAAACTCTGGCTCCTTTGGCTCTGGTTAAATCAACTTCTTCCGGGGTCAAACCGCCTTCCGGCCCAATCAACAAAGAAACCTCTGCCGGAGCAGGCATCTGCCACAACTGGCGGAATCCGGCCTGCTTTTCTTCCTCCCAAAGCACCAGCAGCAAACCCTGAAGCTGATCCAAAGCCTGAGCAGGAGTCTGAACGGCTTCAATGCGGGGCAAATCCGGACGGCGGCACTGCTGAGCTGCTTCCAGAGCAATTTTCTGCCAACGCTCTCTTTTTTCTTCAGCCTTGTTAATGCGGACTACAGAACGCTCACAGGCCAAAGGAATAATCCGACTAACTCCCAGTTCTACACTTTTCTGAATAATTTGATCCATTTTATCGCCCTTGGCCAATCCCTGCCAGAGAGTAACATTCAGGGAAGGCCTGCCGACCGGAAAATAAATTTTTTCCTTGCGGCAGCGGACTTCTTTGCCCACGCTTTCAATTAAAGCATGAGCAGCCTGTCCCGAACCGTCCAGCAATTCCAGATAATCTCCGGGCTGCAAACGCAGAACCCGGCTTAAATGATGAGCCTGATTGCCGCTCAGAACCACCGTTTCCTGAGCAAATTCCTGTGGCTGTACAAAAAAATATCTCACCTTTTTTCACCGCTTTTATCGCTTTCTCATTGCCAGAGCTGTCCATTCCCCTTCCCGCTTACGAGCCAGAAGTTCAAATTGGTTAGCAGTCAAAAATTTTTCTACTTCAGTTTCCCGCTCACAGTAAATCCCGGAAGCCAGAAAAATTCCTCCGTCAGTCAAAGCCGCAGCCACTGCCGGAGCTAATTGAATAATGACTTCCGCCACAATGTTGGCTGCAATTAAATCGGCCTGTCCCTGAGCCTGCCGCAGCAAATCTCCTTCAACCACTTCAATTTCCAAATTATTAAGCTGAAAATTTTCCCTGGCCGCCTTAACCGCCAGAGGATCATTATCCACCGCCCAAACCTGTTTTGCTCCCAGTTTAGCCGCAGCCATGGCCAAAATACCCGAACCGCAGCCCACATCAAACACCCGGCTTTCCGGAGTAATATAGTTTTCCAGAAATTCCAAACAAAGCTGGGTGGAAGGGTGAGTTCCGGAACCAAAAGAAACCCCGGGTTCAATTATTAAAGTCAGCCGATCTGCATCTTCCGCTTCTTCCCAAACCGGCCTGATGAAAAATTTACGCCCCACCCGCAAAGGATGATAGTATTTTTTCCATTCATTCCGCCAATCTTCTTCTTTAATCAGTTGCCAACTGATTTGGGCTTCCAGTTGATAATCGGCCAACAAAGGCCGGGGATCAACTTTTTCAGCAAAATAGGCTTTAACCTCTGCCACCGGTGGGTTTTCCGTCCTGACTTTTTCTTCCGGCTTTAATTTTTCCCAATCTTCAGGATCTATAATGGTTACTCCGGAGCTGCCCAGTTCCCAACAGATTTCCGCTCCCAATTCCAAATCCTCAGCCGCCATTTGCAGACTCATTTCCCAACAATATTCCGCCATAATTTATCTTTTACCTTTCCCCAGTCAAGAGAAAGCCTCTTTAACTTTTTCGGCAGCCTCTTTAATTTTACTTTTTTTTTTCTTTTTATGATTGGCATGAGGAGATATTTTTTTACCCAGACTTTCCGATAATTTACGCAACAGATCTTTTTGTTCTTCAGTTAAATTAGTGGGAGTTTCCACAGATACCCGTACATGCTGATCGCCCTGACCATAACCGCCCACATCAGGAACGCCCTTGCCTTTCAGACGGAAGACAGTTCCGCTTTGCGTTCCGGCAGGAACCGTCAGCAAAGCTATTCCCTCCAAGGTAGGCACATCAATAGAATCCCCCAAAGCAGCCTGAGCAATATTGATGAAAATTTCACAGTATAAATCATTGCCTTCCCGAATAAAGAAATCATCTTCATTTACTCGAATAAAAACATATAAGTCCCCGGCTGATCCGCCCCGCAAACCGGCTTCGCCTTCGCCGCTGATCCGAAGGCGGGTTCCGTTATCCACTCCAGCCGGAACAGAAACTTTAATATTCCGTCTCCGTCTTATATGTCCATTACCTCGGCAGTTGGGGCAGGGTTTTTCAATAATTTTCCCGGTTCCCCGACATTTATCACATTCCCTGGTCTGCATAATCCGGCCAAAAGGAGTGTTTTGAGTAATATTAACCTGACCCCTGCCGCCACAGGCTGTACAGGTTATGGGACTGCTGCCGGCTGCGGCTCCGGTTCCGTTACAAGTCGAACAGACTTCACTTCTTTGCACCGAAACTTCTTTTTCTGCTCCAAAGGCCGCTTCCTTAAAGCTGAGGTTCAGTTCCACCTGCAAATCATTGCCTTTTTGCGGTGCATTGGCATTGCGGCGACGACTACCGCCAGTGCTGCCACCATTGAAAAACATATCAAAAATATCGCCGAAACCACCACCAAATCCTTCAAAGCCACCAAAACCGCCGAAACCGCTTCCACCGCCAAAACCACCTTGAGAATTCAGTCCATCATGACCAAATCTGTCATAGGTGGCTCGCTTTTGTTCATCATTTAAAACTTCATAAGCTTCGGCTACTTCCTTAAATTTTTCTTCGGCTGACGGATCATCGGGGTTAGCATCTGGATGATATTGCCGAGCCAGTTTGCGATAGGCTTTTTTCAGTTCTTCCGCCGTAGCTCCTTTATCCACCCCTAAGACTTCGTAATAGTCCCGTTTGGCCAATTAACGGCACCACCTTTTCAGATATTATACAGGATAAGCCCATGCAGGAAGCATCCTGCATGGGCATCCATGAATTTACTTTCTGGTTTTATTTATCTTCTTTTACTTCAAAATCAGCGTCCACCACATTATCATCCTGAGCAGCACCGCCGCCTTGAGAAGCACCGGACTGAGCCTGACCTCCAGCCTGCTGCTGTTCCTGCTGATACATGGCCGAACTGAGTTCATAAAGAGGTTTGGACAAAGCTTCGGTTTTGGCTTTAATGGCTTCTATATCACTGCCTTCCAGAGCTTTTTTCAGTTCATCCAAAGCCTGATTGACTTCGGAAACCTTGGCCGGATCAGCCTTTTCTCCCCAGTCTTTAATAGCTTTTTCAGCCTGATATACCAGGCTGTCCCCCTGATTGCGTGCTTCCACTTCTTCTTTGCGTTTCCGATCGGCTTCAGCATTGGCTTCCGCATCTTTGACCATTTTATCAATATCTTCATCCGAAAGACCGGTGGAACCGGTAATGGTAATTTTCTGTTCGTTTCCGGTGGACATATCCTTAGCCGAAACATTAACAATACCGTTGGCATCAATATCAAATTTAACTTCAATTTGAGGTACGCCTCTTGGTGCCGGAGGAATACCGGTTAAATTAAAGCGTCCCAGCGATTTGTTGTCATTGGCCATCTGGCGTTCCCCTTGCAGAACATTGATTTCCACACCCGGCTGATTGTCAGCAGCGGTGGAGAAAATCTGGCTTTTGGAAACCGGAATGGTGGTATTTCTTTCAATCAGGCGAGTGCAAACCCCGCCCAGAGTTTCAATGCCCAAAGACAGAGGAGTTACATCCAGCAGAATAACATCTTTAACTTCTCCGGACAGAACCCCGGCCTGAATGGCTGCTCCAATGGCTACACATTCATCAGGGTTAATCCCTTTGTGCGGTTCCTTGTTCAGGAATTTGCGAATGGCTTCCTGTACAGCCGGAATTCGGGTGGAACCGCCCACCAATAAGATTTTATCAATATCTTTGGGTTCCAAACCGCTGTCCTGCATGGCTCTCCGGGTAGGCTGCATGGTTTTTTCCACCAGATCGGCGGTTAACTCATCAAATTTAGCCCGGCTCAAATTCAAATCCAGGTGTTTGGGGCCATTGCTGTCAGCAGTAATAAAAGGCAGATTGATATTGGTGGTAGCTATGCCGGAAAGGTCAATTTTAGCTTTTTCGGCAGCTTCTTTCAATCTTTGCATGGCCATGCGGTCATTGGACAGGTCAATGCCGTTTTCCCGTTTAAATTCCCCGACCATCCAGTCAATAACTCTCTGGTCAAAGTCATCTCCACCCAACAAATTGTTGCCGCTGGTAGCTCTTACTTCAAAGACTCCATCTCCCAGTTCCAGAATGGAAACATCGAAAGTACCGCCTCCCAGGTCAAAAACCAGAATGGTTTGATCGGTATCGCTTTTATCCAGACCGTAAGCCAGAGCAGCTGCTGTAGGCTCGTTGATAATCCGCAAAACTTCCAGACCGGCAATTTTGCCGGCATCCTTGGTGGCCTGCCGCTGTGCGTCCGTAAAATAAGCCGGAACAGTAATAACCGCCTGACTGACCGTGCCGCCCAGATAACCTTCAGCATCAGCTTTCAGCTTTTGCAGAATCAAGGCCGAAATTTCCTGCGGAGTATAGTCTTTGCCTTCAATATTTACTTTATGATCAGTTCCCATATATCTTTTAATGGAACTCACTGTATTATCCGGATTGCTGATGGCCTGCCGTTTGGCTACCTGACCCACCAGGCGTTCACCGGTTTTGGAAAAGCCGACTACCGAAGCAGTTGTTCTGCCGCCTTCCGCATTCGGGATAACTACGGCTTCGCCGCCTTCCATTACTGCTACACAGGAATTAGTGGTTCCCAAGTCAATTCCAATTACCTTACTCATCTTCAAATCCTCCTCTATGCTTGAGTTTTGGCCACGGCTACCATGGCCGGGCGAATCACTTTGTCTTTTAAGGTATATCCCCGACGCAATTCCTGACTAATCATATTTTCGGAATATTCGTCGGATACCGGCTGCTGCATAACCGCTTCATGCTTTTGGGGATCAAATTCAGTACCCAAAGCTTCAATGGGTTCCAGACCTTCTTTTTTCAGCACATCCAGCATTTGACGGTAAATCATTTCAATACCGGCAAAGAATTTATCCAGCTCAGTTTCCTTGGTTTCCATAGCTCGCTGAAAATTATCCAAAACCGGCAGTAATTTTAAAAGCAGGCTTTCAGACGCATATTTATAAAAATCTTCTTTTTCCTTTTGAGTGCGGCGACGGAAATTATCAAATTCGGCTCGCAGGCGTAAATATTGATCATTTTGTTCCGCAATTCTGGCTTGAGCTTCCTCCAGTTCTGTCCGGCAGCTTTCTTCCGTTTCCTGCGATTCTTCTTTTTGTTCTTCCATCTCTGTTTCCTGATCTTCAGGCTTTTCCCAAGTATAATTCTGCAAGTTAGTCGCCTCCTTCACCAGCTCTTTAAGCCTGGAGATTTGCTCCATCCTTTTTCTTGATAATGGTATCTATCCTTAAAATAGCTTCGGCAATCTCTCCGGCTGCCCGCAAAGCCTGTTTTTTCACCGGCAGCGGATCCCAGATTCCCAGCTTCCGCATATCACAAACATTGCCGCTTTCACAATCCAAAGCCAGAGAATTAAGGCCGCTTTCCGCTTGAGCTGCCAAAACATCTTCCAGCTTTTCCAGAGGATTAAAGCCGGCATTACCAATAATTTGAGCCATGGGACGCTTTAAAGCTTCGGATACACAGCTAAAGCCATAGGCAGCCATGCCTTTCACGGAAGCACGGGCTTTTTCCACTTCCTGCACTGCCGCCAGTTCAGCAGCTCCGCCCCCAGGCACAATTCCGCCCTGCACGGCAGCCTGAACAGCAGAAGCCGCATCTTTGGCAATTCTTTTTCTTTCTTCTGCCACTTCAGCAGTTGAAGCTCCCAGAATCAGACTGGCCAGATTCTGTCCGGCTCCGCCCCGCAGCCAGACTTGAGCAGACTTTTTATCATTAAAAACTTCGTCCACATATCCCAGAGCCTTTTGTAAAATTTCGGGAGATTTTTTAAGACCGGTGCGTTTCAAAGGTCTGGCTCCGGTATGTTCGGCAGCTTTTTGCAGCTCTTTGGCGGCTACTCGCTGCACAGCCATAATTCCGGCATCAGTCAGCATTTCCTCAGCAATATCATCTATGCGGCGATCTGTCAAAACCAGCCCTATTCCCAAATTCAAATCAATAATTTTCCGAATATTTTCCTTATGCTGCTCCTGCAAAGCCAGGTAACGGGCAAAGCCAGCTTCAGTTCCCAAAGCTTCTTCCTCTATTTCTTCCGGCTCCAAAGCATCATCAAGAATTAAAACCTTAACCTTTTTCAGTCTTTCCGGCATCTGCTGATTCATTTTTTCTTTATCAATAATTACTCCCAGAAAAACCTGACTAACAGCATTTTCCAAAGCAGTAATGGTATCTGCCAATTTAAAATTGCGATCTAACAGTCTTTCCCGACCGATCAATTCAGCAGCTTCCATTACCAAAGCGGCTATATCTTCATGCTCCCGACCGGCAACCAAAGCTACCTGGTACAATCGGGAATCCTTCAAGTCCTCCAGAATCAGCTTTTGAGCTTCCAGAGCTGCCAGTCCTTCTTTAATTCCCTTTCTCAGACCCTCAATCACTCTGGCCACCGGAACTCCCCGGCTTACCTGTTCCACTCCGGCGGCTACCAAAGCTCCAGCCATAACCGTAGCGGTGGTTGTACCATCTCCAATTTCCTCCTGCTGGGCTTTAGCCACATTGATTAACATTCGGGCGGCAGGATGATTGGCTTCCATCAAAGTTAAAATGGTAACGCCATCATTGGTAATCACCACTTCCCCAAATTGATCCACCAGCATGGTATCCAAACCTTTGGGACCCAGGGTTCCTTCCACTGCTGCAGCAATGGCTCGAATGGCATTAGCGTTAGTTACCAGAGCGGAGATTTTTTCATCTACCTCAGATCCGCTGCTGACTTGTTGTTTCAAACTCACAATCAGCGTCCTCCCAACAGTATTCCCAATATTTTTCCAATTATCCGTTATGAACCAGCTTTTCCAGAACTTGAGATAAATTATCGGCCAAATATTCCACCACACTGATTATGCGTGCATAATTCATGCGAGTTGGCCCCAAAACCCCAATGGCTCCCTGATTGCCTTCCACCTGGTAATTGGCTGAAATCAGACTGCATTCCCGCATTTCATCCCGCAAAAGCTCATCACCAATCCTGATTTGCACTCCGGGAGCCTGAAAACCACTTTCCAGAAGCTGGCATAAAAGCTCATCATGTTCCAGCAAGCTCAGCAAGATCTTGACTTTTTCCACATTATTAAATTCGGGCTGATTGAGAATATTAAACACTCCGCCCAGATAAATCTTTTCTTCTCCGCTTCCGGATTTGGAATCTCCCAGAAGCTGCAAGGCCACATCCAAAATATTTTTATGTTTGAAAAGCTCAAAATAAACTTCTTTCAGCAAGTTTATGCGAATGATTTCCGGGCTTTTGCCCTGCAATTTGGCGTTAAAAACCCTTGAAATAACATCCAGATCTTCCTGAAGCAAAGTTTCCGGCACAGTAATGGCCTGATGCTGTACCACACCGGTATCAGAAACCACCACCAGCATGGCCTTGCCGGGATTTAAGCTTATAAGCTGCAAATGCTTCAAGGTTCCGGCAGCCGGACGAGGAGCAATAATCACCGCTGCACATCCGGTTACTTCAGAAAGAATACTACCGGTTTTTTGAACCGCATGGGTAACATCTTTCAGCTTTTCTTCATAACCATCATGAATAATGCTTTCTTCCCATTTGGAAAGAGAGTGCTTTTCCATCAAAAAATCCACATAATAGCGATAACCCTTGTGAGAAGGAACCCGACCGGAAGAAGTATGCGGCTGTTCAATATAGCCCATTTCTTCCAAATCGGCCAGCTCATTTCTAATGGTAGCCGGACTAACTCCCAAATTATATTTGCGGGCAATCGTGCGAGAACCCACCGGATCGGCCGTTTCAATGAAGTCAGTGATCAAAGCCAATAAAATTTTCTGCTTGCGGGCGTCCATTTTCATAGCCAAGACACCGTTGCCAAAACCTTATAAAAATCCATAAAGTTATGTTTGATTCCCCCTTCATCATGCCTTGCAGGTTAAGGGCTTCCAATAACAAATCGTGATGGACTGGTTTTCACTGTCATACTGGTTATCTGATGTAAATGACTGGTTCTGACATATTAGCCAATCTTCTATGCAATAACTTTATCTGTCTTTCGATTTTTATAATATTGCCAGTTTTGACATATTCCTTTCCCTGTTTATTCATCTCATATTTTCGAGATACCTTGCACTGCAATCTCTGCAATTTCTTTTCCAGTTTTTTTGACACTCCCCCGCTGCTGAAGCAGTGGGGATTCGGAATAAGATAATTAACAACAGGTTTTTTATCCATATTTATATATATTTCTTTATTGTTCCAGCCTCTTTTTTGTTAGCACTCTCCTTGGTCGAGTGCCAAACCTCTATAAACCAAAATAACATTATCTTGAACTTTTGTCAAGGGTTCTTTCAACTTTCTTAGAAAGATTCCAAACAAAACTGGATTTTTTTCTTTTTAAGAACTATTCCTGACAACAATTTAATTGAATTTTCAGACTGCCACCTCAAGATTTCCGACTGACTTTGGCGGCTTTGATAATTACATGAAAAAAGTGGTACAGCTTGCACCATACCACCTTCAATAGCCGCCCTTCTTTATTATAGACCAGCTTTTATTAAAATAATCAATACAGGACCAAAGAGTGAAAAAAACCGTAATCCACAAAGAGGCCAATAAAATTTTATCCCAAATCATAATTGTCAGTTGAGAAACTTCCTGCAAGCCAAGCAGATTTACCAAAACAGCATGAGGCAGACTTTGCATCAAATGCAAAACGATGGTAATAATCTGGGTTACAGTTTTAATTTTGCCCAGCTTGCCTGCCGGAATCACCGTACCTTCTGCCGCCACCAAAGCCCGCAGACCGGTTACGGCAAACTCCCGGCCGATAATAACGATCGCCACCCAGCCCGGCAGCCGTCCCAGATCCACCAAAGCAATCAAGGCCGCTGAAATCAGCAGTTTATCCGCCAGAGGATCCATTAGCTGCCCAAATTTGGTAACTATTTTCATTTTGCGGGCAATATAGCCATCTAAGCCGTCAGTACTGGCTGCCAAAATAAAAATGATGGCAGCAACATAGTCCCCATGAGGAATTTTCATGGATATAATCAGCAAAAAGATTGGGATTAAAAAAATGCGAATTAAAGTCAGCCGGTTGGGTAGATTCATGCCTTCACGCCCCATAAATCATATTCATCATATCCGGTAACTGTAACCTCAACCAGATCTCCCGGCTGCAAGTCATTTTCCAGGGCTTTAAAGCTGATAACTCCATCTACTTCCGGACTGTCAAATTCAGTTCGTCCCCAATATTCATAACCATTGGCTTCTTCCACCAAAACCTGCACCTTTTGTCCCAGGCGTTCCGCGTTGCGGTTTAAAGAAATCTGCTGCTGCCAGAGCATGGCCTGTTCATAACGCTCCTGCCGAATTTCCTCCGGAATCTGACCGGACATCTGCCAGGCTTTGGTTCCTTCTTCCGGAGAGAAGGCAAAGACTCCGGCCTTTTCAAAGCGTTCAGCTGCCATAAAATCAAGAAGCTCCTGAAACTGTTCTGGAGTTTCGCCCGGAAAGCCCACCATAAAGGTGGTTCGCAAAGCCAGACCCGGCAGATTCTGCCGCAGACTGGCCAAAAGGCTTTCAATTTCCCGGCGGCTGGTATGGCGGTTCATGGCCTTTAAAATGGAATCGTTGATATGCTGCAAAGGCAAATCCAGATAGCGGCAGATATTGGAATGAGAAGCCATAACCTCAATTAGTTCCGGGGAAAAGGTCTGCGGATAAGCATACATCAGCCTGATCCAGGGAAACTTAATTTCCGCCAGTCTCTTTAATAATTCAGCCAAAGAAGGCTGATTCGGCAGATCCTGTCCATAAGCCGTAGTATCCTGAGCCACAATTACCAGTTCCCGAACTCCTTTTTCTGCTAATTGATAAGCTTCCCTGACAAGCAGATCCAGAGGCCGGCTCTGGTAGGATCCCCGAATGGAGGGAATGGCACAATAGGAGCAGCAATTATTACACCCATCAGCAATCTTTAAATAAGCCGAATAAGAAGGCAGAGTTAATTGACGAGGCAATTCCTGTTGATAGGAAAAAGCCGGAGAGCCAACCTGACATGGGCGTTTTCCCTGCAGAATTTCCGTCAGCACCTGGCTGATCCGGGGAATAGCTCCGGTTCCCATCACCCCATCAATTTCCGGAATTTCCTCCAGCAAAACTGATCCATAACGCTGAGCCAGACAACCGGCCACCACAATAGCCCGGGTTTTACCGCTGATTTTGCGGCGAACCGTATCAAAAATAGTTTCTATGGCTTCTTCCTTGGCCGGGGTAATAAAAGCACAGGTATTGATAATTGTAACCTCGGCTTTTTCATCAATTCCGACTATTTCATAACCCCGACTATTTAAAATGCCCTGCATCCATTCGCTGTCCACCAGATTTTTGGAACAGCCCAAGCTGATAAGATTTACTTTTACTCCCATGGCCAATCCTTTCCTGACAAAGGTAATGGAGGCTTTGCCCCTGTGTCCTTTAACAACCTGCCCTTCCCAGCCTTATTTCGACCTTCAAAGGGCTATCCTCCGGCATTCTGTCGCTTAAAAAGTCCGCAAATTGCTGAATTGCAAAGGAATTTCCCATTCTTCTCCTTTGATCAGCTGAATAACCGCCTGCAAATCATCCCGGTTTTTGCCGCTGACCCGCACCTGATCTTCCTGAATGGCAGCCTGAACTTTGATTTTGCTGTTTTTAATCATCTTCACAATTTTTTTGGTCAAATCCTTATCCAGACCTTGAATCAGTTCAACCCGCTGCCGCACTGTATCACCGGCGGCTTTTTCTATTTTGCCGTAACGCAGGGATTTAAGCTGAACATTCCGTTTGATCAGTTTGCTTTCCAAAATATCCACTACATTTTTCAATTTAAAATCATCATCAGAAATCAAAGTAATTCCATCATCATCCAGAGTAATTTTACTTTTGCTGCCCTTAAAATCAAAACGGCTGATAATCTCTTTTTGAGCCTGATTCACCGCATTGCTGACTTCCTGCAAATTAACCTGAGAAACAATATCGAAAGAATTATCTTTGGCCATAGCCAACACCTGCCTGTCCTTTATTTTTTGGGTCGCCGTCCTTTGACGCTGTTATCCCGTTCCCGTTTTTCCCGGCGTTCTTCCTGTTCCGGATTGTCATTGGGAATTGTTTCCTTATGCGAAAGCTTTAAACGGCCATGATCATCATAGCCAATAGCTTTAACCAAAAGACTGTCACCTTCTTTGACCACATCTTCGGTTTTGGCTACCCGATAATGAGCCAACTGGGAAATATGCACCAAACCTTCCTTGCCCGGTACGCCCAAAACTCCGGGAATGACTTCTACAAAGCAGCCAAAATCAGTTACTCTGGTTACTCGACCATTATAAATTTCTCCAGTCTGCACATCTTTGGTTAAAGTTTCAATAATTTTCAGAGCTTTTTCTCCGCCTTCGGCACTAATGGAAGCAATAAAGACCCGACCATCATCTTCAATATCAATGTCAGCTCCAGTTTCTTCTACTATCTTGCGAATAATTTTGCCGCCCGGTCCAATCACATCCCGAATTTTATCCGGATCAATCTGCATATGAATAATTCGGGGAGCATAGGGAGAAAGTTCGGTTCTCGGCTGAGCAATAACTTCCAGCATTTTGCCCATAATGAACATTCTGGCCTCATTAGCCTGAGCCAGAGCTTTCCGCAAAATTTCCGCAGTTACTCCGGCAATTTTAATATCCATTTGCAGGGCAGTGATCCCTGCTCTGGTTCCGGCTACTTTAAAGTCCATATCCCCCAGATGATCTTCCAGACCCTGAATATCGGTCAGAATTGCCACCTGATCTCCTTCTTTAATTAAGCCCATAGCTGCTCCAGCCACCGGAGCCTTAATGGGTACTCCGGCATCCATCAGCGAAAGGCAGCTCCCGCAAACACTGCCCATGGAAGAAGAACCGTTGGATTCCAAAACTTCGGAAACAATTCGGATGGTATAGGGAAATTCCAGTTCCGAAGGCAGAACCGCTTCCAGAGCTTTTTCCGCCAAGGCTCCATGTCCCACTTCCCGTCGGCCGGGAGAACGCATGGGACGGGTTTCACCTGTGCTGTAAGGCGGAAAATTATAGTGGTGCATATAGCGTTTGGTTTCTTCCAAACCTAAACCATCAATTCTCTGTTCGTCAGAAATTGCTCCCAGAGTTAAAACCGAAAGCACCTGAGTTTGTCCTCTGGTAAACAGGCCGGTACCATGAGTTCGGGGCAGAACGCCTACTTCCACCGAAATGGGGCGAACCTCATTCAAAGCCCGACCGTCAATTCTTATTTGATGCTGCAAAATATAATTGCGGAAAACATTTTTTTCCACTTTATCAAAAACGGCCATAACTGCTTCTTCCTGTTCCGGAAAAACTTCCGCAAAGGCTTCCAAAGCTTCAGCCCGAATATTTTCAAAACATTCTTCTCTGTCTTTCTTGCTGGCTTTTTCGGCTACGCAAGCTTCAATGGCGGCCAGAATTTTTTCCCTGACCCAGGTGCCAACCTGCTCCTGCAAGTCTGCTTCCGGCAGCTCTTCTTCCACCACGATTTTTTCCTTGGCCAGACCCAAAGCCAGGGCTTCCTGCCGAAATTCTTCGATTAACGCAACAATTTCCTGAATTTTGGCATGTCCTTTGGCAATGGCTTCCAGCATGGTTTCTTCCGGAACTTCTTTGGCCTTACATTCCACCATCATAACCGCTTCGGCAGTTCCGGCTACTACCAGGTGCATCTGGCTTTGTTCAGCTTGACTCTGCACTGGATTCAAAACCAGCTCTCCATTGATCAGACCCAAAATTACGCCTCCAATGGGTCCGGCAAAAGGAGCCTGACTTAAATGCAAAGCGGCTGAGGCTCCCACCATAGCCGCAATTTCCGGAGCATTATCCTGATCCACAGATAAAACTGTAGCAATAATCTGTACTTCATTTCGAAAGCTTTTGGGAAAAAGCGGACGAATGGGACGATCTATTAAACGGCTGGAAAGCACCGCCTTTTCACTGGGGCGGGATTCCCTTTTAATAAAGCCGCCGGGAATTCTCCCTACGGCATATAATCTTTCTTCATAATCCACAGTCAGCGGAAAAAAGTCAATTCCTTCCCGAACTCCTTTGGCTACTGTAGCCGATACCAAAACCACAGTATCACCATAACGAACCAAAACCGCTCCGCTGGCCTGTTTGGCCAAACGACCGGTTTCCAAAATCATTGGTCGGCCTCCGATTTCAATTTCTTTTCTGAGAACTTTCTGTTCCGACATTTATTTTCTTCCTCCGTCACTTTTATTTTAACTTTTTTTTATTCTGTTTATAAACCATTATTTCCTGCTTTTAGAAGAAAAAATACCTGGTAAAATTCCCTCTTCTGCCCAAAAGGGCAAAGCCGAAAGACTAAATTTTTGCACTTGCAGGCAGGGAAAAAGAGCTGAAAAACCGAATCTAATCTTAATTTATAATTAAGGAGTGCAATTTTTTGATTATCGCCCACCTGGAGCCGGACGGCATTGCCGCTCAAGCCGGATTGGAAACCGGGGATCAAATTCTCCGGATCAATGGACAGCCTTTGGAAGATTTGCTGGCTTATCGCTTTGCTATTGCCGAAGAAGAATTAGTGCTGGAGGTCAGCAAAAAAAACGGTGAGCTTTGGGAAATAGAAATTGAAAAGGATTTTGAGGAAGATCTTGGTCTGGAATTTGCAGATACCGGTTTGGAAAATCCGATTTCCTGCCGCAATAACTGCCAGTTCTGTTTTGTTGCCCAAATGCCCCCCGGTATGCGAAAGACCCTTTATGTCAAAGATGACGATTACCGTCTTTCCTTTTTGCAGGGAAATTTTATTACCCTGACCAATCTTGGAGAAGCTGAGATGGAACGCATTATCAGTCAACGCTTTACTCCTTTATATATTTCGGTACATACCACCGATCCGGATCTGCGGGTGCGGTTAATGCGAAATGCCGGAGCCGGTAAAATTATGGCACAATTACAAAGACTGGCGGATAATGGCCTCAGTTTTCATGCTCAAATTGTCCTTTGTCCTGGTCTGAATGATGGCACGGCTTTGGATCGAACGCTGACTGATTTAATCGGTTTGGGCTGGGCTTTGGAATCCCTGGCCGTCGTTCCGGCAGGTCTGACTGCCTTTCGGGAAAATCTGCCTCCTCTGCGAACTTTTACTGCTCAGGAAGCTGAGCAGGTTTTGGAGCAATTACGCCCCTGGCAGATCAAAATGGAGCAGGAACGAGGTTATCCGCTGGTTTATGCTTCAGATGAATTTTATCTGCTGGCTCAAAAACCCCTGCCGCCGGAAGAATTCTATGCCGATTATCCCCAAATGGAAAACGGAGTGGGTTTAATTCGTCAATTCTGGACAGAATGGCAGGAAATCAACTGGCCTGCAGCCTTGACTCAGCCTCTGCATTTGAAAATCATTACCGGCAAGCTGGGAGAACAGGTCTGGCTGCCCTTGCTGGAATCTTTAGATTCCATTGCCAATTTACAAATCAATTTGACTGTTTTGGAAAATAACTTCTTTGGCCGACAGGTTACGGTAGCCGGACTTTTGACCGCTTCCGATCTGCTGGCAGAAGCAGCCGGAAACCCGAACAGTTCAGAAATCTGGGTCTTGCCCGCTGTTTTATTTCGGCACGGCAACGAAGAAGAAAAGATCTTTCTGGATGACTGGACTTTATCGGCTTTCAGTCAGCAAATAAATAAAACCGTTTGGGTCATTGAAAAACCGGCAGATCTGTTTGCTCATTTGCAAAATATAAGTTATAATGAGAAAAAAAGTAAAATCTGAGAAAGGATTAAGTTATGTCTAAACCTGTTGTGGCCATTGTAGGGCGGCCTAATGTTGGTAAATCAACCCTTTTTAACCGAATTACAGGCGAAACTATAGCTATTGTTGAGGATACTCCCGGCATTACCAGAGATCGGCTTTATCAGGAAGCTGAATGGTCCGGCCGTGAATTTATTCTGGTGGATACCGGAGGGCTGGACTTTACCGAGCAGGGCGAAATTATGACTAATATTCGGCGACAGGCAGAAATTGCCTTGCAGGAAGCTGATGTAATTGTTTTCACCGTAGATGCCAGAACCGGAATTACCTCCACAGATCAGGATGTAGCTGCTTTGTTACGCAAAAACAGCAAAAATATTGTTCTGGCTGCCAATAAAGTGGAAAATTTTGATGGACGGCAGGATTATTTTCAGTTTTATAAACTGGGTCTGGGAGAACCCATTCCTGTTTCTGCCGCTGAAGGCTTAAATACCGGCGAACTTCTGGATCGCATTGTCGATCTGCTGCCGACAGGCGAAAAGGAAGAAAATCCGGACTTTATGCGGATAGCAGTTATCGGACGACCCAATGTGGGAAAAAGCTCTCTGGTTAATGCCCTGATTGGTCAGGAACGGGTTATTGTCAGCAATATTCCCGGTACTACTCGTGATGCCATCGACACCTTTGTGGAAAAAGATGGCCAGGTCTATAATCTGATTGATACCGCTGGCATGAGACGGAAAAGCAAAATCGAGCTGAATACCACAGAAAGATACAGTATTATTCGCTCCCTGCGGGCTATTGATCGTTGTCAGGTAGCCTTACTTTTGCTGGAAGCCACAGAAGGAGTTACCGAGCAGGATAAAAAAATTGCCGGTTATGCCCATGAACGGGGCAAAGCTCTGGTAATTGTGGTGAATAAATGGGACTTGATCCAAAAGGATGATCGCACTTCGGTTCGTTTCACGGAAGATTTGCGGGAGGAACTGCCTTTTTTGAGTTATGCTCCCATTCTGTTTATTTCCGCCCTGACCCGGCAAAGAGTGGGCAAGGTGCTGGACTATGCCGACAGCGTTTTTAAAAGCTATCAACTGAAAGTATCCACTCCGGGCTTAAATAATTTAATTAAGGAAGCTGTTTTACGCAATCCTCCGCCCAGCTATAAAAGCAGAAAATTGAAAATTTATTATGTTACCCAAACAGCCGCAGCCCCACCCCGCTTTATTTTTCAGGTTAACGACAACAAGCTGATTCATTTTTCCTATCGCCGTTATCTGGAAAATCAAATTCGTCAGGCTTATGGCTTTGAAGGAACTCCCATCTGGTTTTCCTTCCGCAATAAAAACAAGGAGTAAAATAAATAAATGCTTCTTTGGATTCCACTTGTGATCATTCTATCTTATTTGCTTGGTTCTCTGCCTTTTGGCTATTTAATCGGACGGCTGAAAGGAGTAGATATTCGAAAACATGGCAGCGGCAACATTGGAACCACCAATGTTTGGCGAACTCTGGGAGCAGGCTGCGGAATTGCCGCTTTTATCGGGGATTTCGGCAAGGGAGTACTGGCCTTTTATCTTGGAACCTGGGCAGGCACAGCTTTTTTAAGCTATTGGAGCGGTCTGGAATATTTGGGACTGCTCACCGGATCAGCCGCTCTTATCGGGCATAGCTGGTCAATTTTTCTGCATTTTTCCGGAGGAAAAATCGTAGCCACCGGAGCTGGAGTAATTTTGGGAATTTCGCCCCTGACTTTGCTTACGGTTTTGCTGGTCTGGGGGTTAACCCTGCTGGTCTTTCGTTATGTTTCTTTAAGCTCCATAGCCGCAGCTCTGGCTTTGCCCATTGCCATCTATTTTTGGGAAAGAGACTGGATTTTGTTAATCTTTGCAATTCTGGTTGCCTTAGTCATCCTGTTCAAGCATTGGAGCAATATTAAGCGTCTGATTGCCGGTCAGGAATATAAGCTGGGCAGCAGGTGAACTACTCGGCAATAAATTGCCGGGCTTCTTGCTTCAACCACTACTGCCTGGCTAACATAATCGTTAGCTCAAGTCTTACACAATATCCACAAGCGTTAGGTTCGGCTGATCCCCAGCCTACCATTTATTTGAAGATTTACGCAGATTTCAGTATACGCAGACCTTCGTTTTTGATATTGATTGCTGCATTTTGATCTCTGCTGATTGTTAGTCCGCAATCACACTTCATTGTACGAATGGATAAGTCTTTCATCCTCTTGTGGATAGTTACGCATTGATGACATATTTGGCTGGACGGAAACCACTTATCAACTTTAACGAAATACTTTCCTCTGTCCTGTAACTTGTATTCAAGGAAAAAGCGTCTGAGCTCAGGGTACTTGCGAAAGAGCCTAAAAGAACTTGTCCCTTTAAGGCACTTCACAATAACAGTAACAGAGATCTTTAGCGGAGCAGATACTAATAAGTGGATATGATCATCAAGACCAATTTCAACATGGTCAATCGAAAATTCGTTCTCAGAAGAAATGTTATGTAAAATTTGCTTGGTTTCATCTTCGAGTTCAGATGTCATCCATTTATTAAGGTACTTTGTACCTCATGATATGGTAATTGAGCTTATATACGCAAGTTCTGCCATGCGTATACTTAGAATCATGTCTATTCATGTAACAAGTGTATCATATTTTGATGCCTTGTGCAAGCAGGTGCGTTCATCTCGGCTTTAAAAAGCCGAGTTTCCTCGCACCAATATTAAAAAAATCGGAGGTGAATTTTCTGTGTCAAATAAAAAAATAGCTGTTTGGGGAGCTGGAAGCTGGGCTACAGCTTTGGCTCTGTCCTTAACTCGCAATGGCTGGCAGCCCCATTTATGGGCCAGAAGACCTCAAGTAGCATTGGAAATCAATCAGGAAAAAAGAAATCAGGAATATTCCGGCGGACTTTTAATTCCGGAAGGCATTACCTGCAGCACAGATCTGGAAGAAGTAACCAGAGGGGCTGTTCTGGCCATTTCCGCCGTACCCAGTCATGCTTTCCGGGAAGTTCTGCAAAAGGCCAGAGGCTTTTTGGAACCGGGAGTTATTGTTCTGAATACGGCCAAAGGTTTGGAAGAAAACAGCCTGAAAAGAATGTCGGAAGTTTTCAGCGAAGAAATGGATCTCAATATCAATCAATATGCCATGCTGTCCGGGCCAAGTCATGCTGAGGAAGTTTTACAGAAAATACCTACTGCAGTAGTTATAGCTTCTCCTAATCTGGAAACCGCCATAGCTGCCCGAAGCTTTTTGAGCGATGAATTTCTGCGGGTTTATACCAATCAGGATATTATCGGGGTGGAAGTCGGTTCCGCTTTAAAAAATGTTATTGCCCTGGGAACCGGCATTGTGGATGGTTTAGGTTATGGAGATAATACCAAGGCAGCCTTAATGACCAGAGGTTTGACGGAAATTGTCCGTCTGGGAAAAAGGATGGGAGCCAATCCCTTTACTTTCAGCGGCCTGACCGGGGTTGGAGATTTAATTGTTACCTGCACAAGTATGCACAGCCGCAACCGCCGGGTGGGTATTGCCATCGGTCAGGGAAAAAGCCTGCAGGAGGCTTTGGCTTCCATTCACATGATAGCCGAGGGAGTCAAAACCACCAGAGCAGCCTATAAAATTGGCCAGCAGCTTCAAGTTGAATTGCCGATAACCAATCAAACCTATCAGGTTTTATTTGAAGGTCTGGATCCCAAAACTGCGGTGCAAAATTTAATGAACCGTAATTTACGCAATGAAATTGAGATAATCTGAACATGGGTTATTTATATTTATTTCTGGCCATTTTCAGTGAGATTGCAGCTACTTCCTGCCTTAAACTGTCTCAAGGATTTAGTCGTCTGCTGCCGACAGTAATTTGTCTTCTTTGCTATTTGCTTTCCTTTTGGGGTCTGTCCAGAACTCTGCTCCTGTTTAACTTAAATCTGGTTTATGCTACCTGGTGCGGACTTGGCATTTTGGGAACCACTTTGATCGCTTGGCTTTATTTTAAGGAAAGCCTGAGTTTATCCGGCTTAATTGGTATAGTTTTAATTATTGCAGGCGTAGTCCTGCTCAATGTACCCAAAGGATAAATTATGAGCGGACTTTATATTCATATTCCTTTTTGCCGCCAAAAGTGTACTTATTGCGATTTTGTTTCTGCTCCGGCCACCTCGGAAGAAATTCAAACTTATCTGACTGTTTTGCAAAAGGAAATTCAGCTTTATGGTCAGCTCCTGGAAAACGACGAAAAAAAGCTGACCACTCTTTTTGTGGGAGGAGGAACTCCGACCTGCCTGACGGATGAACAACTGGTCGGACTGCTGGAAGTCTGCCGCCAAAACTTTGATTTAAGCTCCTGCCGGGAAATCAGTCTGGAAGCTAATCCCGGCACCGTTAATCCGGCTCAGCTTCGACAACTAAGGCAGATAGGCTTCAACCGTTTAAGCCTGGGAGTGCAAAGCTGCCAGCCGGATCTTTTACGGGTTTTGGGTCGGATTCATACCTGGGAAACCGCTCGACAGGCTTTATTATCCGCTGCCGAAGCCGGTTTCCAAAATTTGAATGCCGACCTGATTCTGGGCATACCCGGCCAAAGTCTGGAACAAGGTCTGTCCTGTCTGGAACAGCTTCTGTCCTTGCAGGTTTTGTCTCATCTTTCCCTGTATGCTCTGCAGCTGGAACCCGGAACTCCTCTGACCCGTCAAATTGAGTCCGGCCAACTGGCAGCCATGGACGAAAACGAGGCTGCCGATCTGGAGGATCTGAGCGAAAAGCTTTTGCAGCAGAATGGTTTTGTCCGCTATGAAATTTCCAATTACGCCAGACCGGGTCGGGAATGTCTGCACAACCTCAATTACTGGCGGAGAGAACCTTATCTGGGTCTGGGACTGGCTGCCCATTCCCTGTGGCGAAACCGGCGTTTTGCCAATCCCACTTCCTGGGCAGCCTATCAAAAGCTTATTCAGCAAAATCAACTGGCTTTGACTTCCGGGACAATTTTAAGCCAAACCGAAGCCATTTCCGAAACTTGCTGGCTGGGACTTCGCTTAACTCAAGGAATTGATTTGCAGGAATTCATCCGGAAATTTGGCCAGCCCGTTCACAATTTTTACGGTCGGCAAATTGCCGCTTTAAAATCCAAAGGCCTTTTAATCGAAAAAAATGGTCATCTAAGCTTAACCCAACGGGGCAGGGATTTGGGCAATCAGGTTTTTGCAGAATTTGTTTAGGATAATCCCAAAAAACCGTTCTTGCAAACTGACCAGAATCTTCCTGCAATCTGCTGAAACTAAAACCGGACTGGACAAAAGGTTCCTGGTTTAGGCGGCATGACTTTTTTGTTCCCGAAAACCGTGAATACAAAGCTTACAAATACTTATAAATTGCTCACAGGCGAAAACCCCATGTGCTTCAGCCCTGGGGATTAAGCCCGCCTTGCTTTCTGGAAGCACGGTTTGTATAAAAGTAAGCAGAATTTCGACTGCGAAAAACTGTGTGTTGGGCTTTTGGCGAGTCCCGGAAGAATAAGAATTACTTAAACAATTAAACTTCTT
>JAZRXK010000065.1:0-30855 GCA_045600185.1 Desulfocucumaceae bacterium | reverse complement strand
TTGCCAAGAAGTCCCAAAGCTTTAGAGAACATAAGGGCTTCTTTGGAAATTTTCGCCCGTGAGGATCTAACGCAAGAAACAAAAGAAATTTATTGTCTTTTGTGTCAACGCCAAGGTTCTGGTGATTTTGAAGTTATGCTTCCGAATTTCGTCCAAAATGACCCGCAAAAAAAATAAGAAAATAGTGCCTACAGAGTACGAATGGCTTCAAATGGAAGCTTTGGTTCGCAAAGATCTTTTTTTATCTGCAAAATTGGTTTATTGTTGTTTAGTGTTGAACTGTTCTCTCCGCAACAGTACATTTTGTTGCCAGACAATAAAAAATTTAGCCAAGGCGACAGGTCTTTGTCGGCAAACGGTCATTACGGCTTTGAGCCAATTAGCTCAAAAAGATTTAATCAAAGTCAGTAGGCGTTACGACCCAGAAACTAAGGCACTCTTAGCTAACAAGTATGAACTGACGATGCAATCAACAAAAAGAAAGTGACCATTTCGGCCTCCCCTGACCTCTGACTTTTCTATGATTAAGGAGGTGGAAACAATGTCACTGGGCAAGAAAATAGCATCACTAATTTTTTGGGCATTACTAGTCGGCTGGTCAATAGCCCTGTCGTTTACTCCCGGTAATCCGCCTGAGCAGGCAAATTCAACAGGTGAGCAGACAATTTACGCAAGTCTTCCCGCCTACTCAATACACGCAGAGTCAGAACGGCCGGTAGTAAAACCGGAGCCAGAACCAGAAATATCTGAAGCAGTAGAACAACCGGAAGTTGCAGCCAAAGGGACTTCTATCGCGGCCAAAGGGACTTCTATCCCTGAACCCGCTGAACCGGAGCCGGAGCCGGAAATACAGACCGACCAACCCTCCGAAATGGTTTACGTAACCTCATACGGAGAAAAGTATCATAGGACTAGTTGTCGAACGATAAGCAGGTCAACCCCTACCGGAATGAGTGAGCAAGATGCAATTGTACGAGGATATGAAGCCTGTAAAGTCTGCTGTCCATAAGTGAACTACTCGGCAATAAATTGCCGAGCTTCTTGCTTCAACCACTACTGCTTGGGCTAACATAATCATTAGCTCAAGCCTTACACAATGTCCACAAGCGTTAGGTTCGGCTGATCCCCAGCCTACCATTTATTTGAGTGTATCATATTTTGATGCCTTGTGCAAGTAGGTGCGTTCATCTCGGCTTTAAAAAGCCGAGTTTCCTCGCACCAACAAGAAAAAAAATAAGAAAAAATCAGAAACTAAAATACCTATAGTACCTACAAAGTACGAATGGCTTCAAATGGAAGCTTTGTCTCGTAAAGATCTTTTTTCATCTGCAAAATTACTTTATTGTTGTTTAGTATTGAGCTGTTCTCTCCGCAACAGCACATTTTGTTATCAGTCAATAAATAATTTGACAAAGCTAACAGCTCTTTCTCGGCAAACAATCATCACGGCTTCGAACCAATTAGCTCAAAAAGGTTTAATCAAAATCAGCAGATGTTTCGATCCAAAAACTAAAGCAAACTTGTCTAACAAGTATGAACTTTCGTTTGACCTCGAAACGACAATAGTTTGACGCTCCCACGCTGATAAAACAGCAGGGATTCAGAAGAAGTTTAATTGTTTAAGCAATTCTTATTCTTCTGGGACTCGCCCAAAGCCCAATACACAGTTTTTCGCAACGGTCAGAAAGCAGGGCGGGCTTCATCCCCAGTGCTGAAGCACATGGGGTTTTCGCCCATGAGCAATTTATAAAAATGCTGCAAAGTTTGTATATTAACTAAAATTTCCAAAAATAGATTCCCAACATCCCAAGTAACAGAATACTCTTAATTTGTTTTGTTTTACTCCTGGCTTCTATTTTTTAACCTTTATGTCAGATATTACAATAGCAATATTTAAACAGCGTACCAGTATCGCCTGAAATTGTGCTAAAAGTCTGCCCCACCTGGTCGAGTAACTTGAACTGTACAGTCTAATAGTTATAGATAGGTTTAGTTCAGTAATTATATGTATGGCTAGCCCAGCAGTTATATGTAGGGTTAGTCCAGTAATTATAATCGAAAAGAAAAAGTTAATCTATCTACAGGAATGCTTTTGCCTTGCTGCCCGATCTTGCTTCTGGTATTTTTTTTGTGTTAAAATTGGTGGTGGAAACTTAAAAGCAGGAACAGTTTTATCCTGCTCAAATGAGGTGCAGATTTGGTTAATAAAAGAAAAGATTTCAACCGATGGGCTGTCTTGGCCGTCAAAAAGGCTTTGTGGGATTATCAAATGATCCAAAGTGGGGAACACCTGGCTGTAGGTCTTTCCGGCGGAAAGGACAGCGGAACTCTGCTGTGGCTGCTTTCGGAGGTCAGACGAATTACGCCTTTGAAATTCAAGCTGGAAGGCATTTTTCTGGATTTGGGCTTTGGCTTGAATCCTGCTCCTCTGGCAGAATTCTGTCATCAACTGGATATTCCCTTTCGGAAAATCAAAACCAATATTGCTGAAATTGTTTTTGACCTGCGGCAGGAAAGCAATCCCTGTTCCCTGTGTGCCAATTTACGCCGGGGAGCCTTGCACAATGCAGCTTTGGAAGCTGGATGCTCCAAAGCAGCTTTGGGACACCATCTGGATGATGTAATTGAAACCTTTTTAATGAGCTGGTTTTACACCGGTCAATTTAAAACCTTTGAACCAAACACCTATCTGGATCACAAAAATATCCATCTTTTGCGTCCCATGATTTATTTAAAACAAGAAGAAGTTCAGGCTATAGCCGATTCAGTTCAGGTACCAGTTTTAGTCAATCCCTGTCCCGCCAACGGCAACAGCAAACGGGAGGAAATTCGCCAGCTATTAACTGCCCTGAAAAGCCGTTACCCGGATTTACAGGCCAAAACCCTGCACGCTTTGCAAAATCTGGACTTGAAAAATCTCTGGCCTTCTCTTTAATTTGTATTTTGTATTTTTTCGACTTTGAAGAAAAATCTTTTGTCTTTTCAACCTGGATCAGGTATAATGAAAGTGTATAAACTATTTATTCTATGGAAATTATTAACAAATATTCTTACAGGAGTGATGCAGCAAAATGATTGACGAAATGTTCAGCCCCAAAAGTGCAGCCGTAGTAGGTGCTTCCAACAAAGCCGGCAAAGTCGGTTACGCCGTTTTAAAAAATATGATCGACAGCGGTTACAGCGGAAAACTCTATCCCATTAACCCCAAAGACGCTGAAGTTCAGGGTCTGGCAGCTTACAAAAGCATTACCGAGGTTCCCGAAGCAGTAGAACTGGTAATCGTTACAGTTCCAGCCAAAGCAGTTCTGCCGGTAGTTAAAGATTGTGCCGCCACCGGAGTTAAATATTTGATTATTATTACTGCCGGTTTTAAAGAAATTGGTGGCGAAGCAGCCGAAATTGAACAGGAAATGACCAGAATTTCCCAGGAAAGCGGTATGCGGATTTTGGGGCCTAACTGCCTGGGCTTAATTGACACTCACACCAATATCAACGCTTCTTTCGCCGCAGTTGCTCCTTTAAAAGGCGACATTGCTTTTCTTTCTCAAAGCGGAGCTATGCTGGTATCCATTCTGGACTGGAGCCGTTCCATGGGCTTTGGCTTCAGCAAAGTAGTCAGCATGGGTAACAAAGCCGACTTATGTGAAATTGATTTTATTGAAGAAGCCGCCAACGATCCTTATACCAAGGTTATTTTATGCTATCTGGAAGACATCAATGACGGCCCCCGTTTCCTGAATGTGGTTGCCAAAGCTTCCAAGAAAAAACCGGTTATTATTTTAAAATCCGGAATCAGTGCTTCCGGAGCCAAAGCCGCTTCTTCCCATACCGGAGCTTTGGCCGGCAGCGATCTGGCCTATGACTGTGCCTTTAAGCAATGCGGCGTTATTCGGGTGCATACCATGACCGAACTGTTTGATTTGGCCACTGTCTTTTCCAAATGCCCCCTGCCCAAAGGTGATAAGGTTTCCATTATCAGTAACTCCGGCGGCCCCGGAATTATTGCCACCGATAATGTGGAAGGCAATGGTCTGACCATGGCTCGTTACACTGCGGAAACTCTGGCTGCTTTAAAGGAAGGTCTGCCTCCGGAATCCGGAATCAATAACCCGGTTGATGTTCTGGGTGATGCCCGCACCGACCGTTATGAATTTGCTCTGGAAACCGTCTGCAAAGACCCGGCTACTGATGTAGTTGTTATTCTGCTTTGCCAGACTGCTACCACCGAACCGGTTAAGACCGGTGATGTTCTCCTGAAATATCGGGATCAATATCCGGATAAACCTTTCCTGGCTGCTTATATGGGTGGGGAAGAATTGCTGAAAGCCGCCAAAATGCTTTCGGACAACAATTTGCCGACCTATACTTTCCCGGAACCGGCTGTTTCTGCTGTAGGCAAAATGGTAACTTATCGGGAATATAAAAATGCTCCGCTGGTAGAAAGCGATATTTTAAATCTGGCTGTAGACCAGCAAAAAGTTAAGGATATTTTTGCTCAGGTCAAAGCAGACGGACGCAGCGTTTTATTGGGCAGTGAAGCCGCCCATGTAGCTGCTGCTTATGGCATTCCAGCCGCAGGCGTGGAACTGGCCACCAGCCCGGAAGAAGCCGTTAAAATGGCTGAAGCCATTGGTTATCCGGTAGTTATGAAAATTACTTCTCCTCAGATTATGCACAAATCTGACATTGGCGGAGTTAAAGTAGGCTTGAAAAACGCCGAAGAAGTTGCCGCTGCTTTTACAGAAATCATGGAAAATGCAGCTAAAGCCGAACCGGAAGCCCGCTTATACGGGGTTGAAGTTAATGAAATGAAAGAAAAAGGTACTGAACTGTTAATCGGCTTAAAACGGGATGCTCAATTTGGCCCCCTGGTTGGCTGCGGCATGGGTGGAATCTATGTCAACCTGATGAAAGATGTTTCTTTCCGTCTGGTTCAGGGTCTGACCATTGCCGAAATCAAGAATATGCTGGCTGAAACCAAGGTCTATACCCTGCTGAAAGGTTATCGGGGCGAAGAACCCAAGGATATTGATGCCGTTGCTGATGCCGTTGCCAGAGTAGCCAGACTGGTAGCCGACTTCCCGGAAATTGCCGAACTGGATATTAACCCGGTTTTTGCTTATACTAAAGGTTTAAGTGCTGTTGATGTTAAGATTGTTTTAAGCTAAATTCAGTTTTCAAGCTCCGATTTGTTGAAAATCGGAGCCGTCTCCATTTTATTAAAAAAAATCAGGAAAGGAGTGAGTCAAAACCTGCTGCCAAACTGCAT
This sequence comes from Desulfocucumaceae bacterium, assembly GCA_045600185.1. GTDB lineage: Bacteria > Bacillota > Desulfotomaculia > Desulfotomaculales > Desulfocucumaceae > CATZDY01. Next base: position 25,586 of record JAZRXK010000065.1, on the reverse strand, counting down.
TGCAGGATTTTGACCAGAGTCAACAACATGGAATTAGCTGGAAGTAAAACTGAAGCCAATATTTTAACTGCTTTTGCTGGAGAATCTCAGGCTCGCAATAAATACACCTACTTTGCCTCCAAGGCTCGCAAGGAAGGTTATCAGCAAATTGCCGCCTTCTTTGAAGAAACCGCCAATAATGAAAAAGAACACGCCAAAATTTTATTTAAATTATTGGACGGAATCGGTTCGACCGCCGAAAATTTGCAGGCAGCAGCCGAAGGCGAAAATTACGAGTGGACTGATATGTATGCTAATTTTGCGGCTGTAGCCAAAGAAGAAGGCTTTACCAAAATTGCTTATATCTTTGAAGCTATCGGCAAAATTGAAAAAGAACACGAGGAACGCTATCGGGCTTTATTGGCCAATCTGAAAGAAGACAAAGTCTTCCAGAAAGATGAAAAACAAGTTTGGATCTGCCGCAACTGCGGACATATTCATTATGGGGTAAAAGCTCCGGAAGTTTGTCCGGTTTGTGCTCATCCCCAAGCCTACTTTGAATTAAAGGCCGATAATTACTAAACAACAGAAAAACCACCCGTTCTGACGGGTGCAGAGCAGGGATTTTCAATTCCGAAAAAAATCGGCATGGTCAGGTGCGTATTTACCGGCTATGCCGATTTTTCATATGGCAAATTAAAACAGATGAAAAAGCAAGGCCAGCAACCATAAATACATAACCGCCAAAACAGCCTGCCCCAGACGAGCCACTACCAGAATACCTAATCTTAAATCCGTGCGTCCAATGAATCCGGCAATTTGGGATTGCACCGACAAGCCGCTCCAACCCAAAATCAAGCTGACAGCCACCAGTTTTTCGGCCAAATCCGCTCCGCTCTCAGCTACCATTTGACACCCCAAAGTCATTTCCCAGAAACCAGCACTCAAAGCCTGCAAAATTTCCGGCGAAAATTGCCAGGGAGCCAAAATCCAGGCCAAAAGCCTTGCTCCGGCCTGAATAAAGCCATTTGCATTTAAAAGCTGAATTAAAACCGAAAAAATAATAATAAAGCCGCCAATATACAACAGGCTTTTCACTGATTTCTGTACAATATCTCCCAAAATCCGTCCCAGGGAGCGTTCTTCTTCCCGCCAACTGGAAGCCAGCTCACGACAGGCACGCAGCCATAAACTGCCCTTCTGAACAGGCAAAAATAAATGTGAGCCGCCGCCATAAAACCGCATTATAAAACCCACGCTCAAAGCGGCCAGATAATGAGCCAGTAAAAGCCATAAACCCATTTGCGGCTCCTGGAGCATTCCCACTGCCACCGCCACCAAAATAAATAGAGGACTGGCATTATTGGTAAAACTCAAAAGCCTTTCTCCCTCAGCTCGACTGATTTCTCCTTCCTGCCGCAGGCGAGCCGTCAGCATGGCCGCCAAAGGAGCTCCGGAAGTAAAACCCAGACAAAAAATCAAAGCCGCTCCTCCCGGCAGATTAAAGCAGGGTCGCATAAAAGGCTCCAGCAGAACCCCCAAAAATCGTACCAATCCCAAAACAATCAGCAATTCCGAAACAATAAAAAAGGGCAGCAAAGAAGGAAAAACCAGATTCCACCAAATATTCAGACCTCTCAAGGCTCCATTAAAAACCAGGCGGGGCTGACTTATCATAGCCAGCAAAAAGATCCCGGCCAGCAAGCAGGCCAGGGCCTTAAATAAATAATTCTTTTTGGCCGCCAGACAAACAATCCGGATTTCGGGCATAAACTTCCCGCCTTTGATTGAGATTCCTTTTTATGTATATCAATCCCAGGGAAAGCTTATGCAAAAAAGCCGGGACTTTTTCTTCAGGAGAAAAAGTCCCGGATCCTATTATAACTTGGCAATGATGGCATCTGCCATTTCACTGGTGGAAGCCGTTCCTCCCAAATCATAAGTAACTGTTTTATTTTCCTGCAAAACCTGCACAATGGCTCGGTTAATCCGTTCAGCCGCTTCCATTTCACCCAAATGTTTGAGCATCATAACTCCGGACAGAGTAATAGCCAAAGGATTGACCTTGTTTTGTCCAGCGTGCTTGGGAGCGGAACCATGCACCGGTTCAAAAACCGCACATTCAAAGCCGATATTCGCTCCGGGAGCTACACCCAGACCACCAACCAGACCAGCACATAAATCGCTGACAATATCCCCATACAGATTGGGCAAAACCAAAACATCATAATTTTCCGGAGTTTGCACCAGCTTCATGCACATGGCATCAACGATCATATCATTAAATTCAATATCCGGATAGTCCTGAGCTACTTTGGCAGCCGATTCCAAAAACAGTCCGTCGCTGAATTTCATAATATTGGCCTTATGCACCGCCGTAACCTTTTTGCGTCCTTCCCGGCGAGCCAATTCAAAAGCATGACGGGCAATTCGTTCCGAAGCTTCTCTGGTAATAATTTTAATGCTTTCCGCAGCGTCCCTGCCTACTTTATGTTCAATACCGGCATATAAATCTTCGGTATTTTCCCGGACAATAATTAAATCAATATTATCATAGCGGCTGGCAATACCCGGCAGATTTTTAGCCGGACGCACATTAGCATATAAATTCAGTTCCTGCCGCAAGGTTACATTAACACTGCGAAAGCCTTTACCTACCGGAGTAGTCAGAGGACCTTTCAGGGCAATTTTATTTTTGCGAATGGAGTCCAGCACATAATCCGGCAAAGGAGTGCCATATTCTTCAATAACTGCTGCTCCGGCTTTGACTTCCTCCCAGTTAATCTGAACTCCGGTAGCGTCAATAATCCGCCGGGCGGCCAAAGCGATTTCCGGACCGATTCCATCTCCCGGAATTAAAGTAATATTATAACTCAAAGAATTTTCCTCCTGTACTAATCAAAGTTAAAGCCGCCGAATTTCTTAAAGTGTTCGGCCAAACCGCCATCATTCAAAATTTTAATCATAACTCCAGGCAAAGGTTTAACTGAAATTTCGGTTCCTTTGGTTTTATTAACAATTTTTCCTCCGGACAAGTCAATTTCCAGTTGATCCCCAGGTTCAATTTGATCGGTATCACATTCCAAAACCGGAAGACCGGTATTGATGGCATTGCGATAGAAAATCCGGGCAAAGCTTTTGGCAATTACGGCTGCAACATTGGCATTTTTAATGGCCAAAGGAGCCTGCTCTCTGGAGGAGCCACAGCCAAAATTCCGGCCGGCTACAATAAAATCACCCTGTTCCACTTTATTATAAAAATCCGGATCCAGATCTTCCATAACATGCTTGGCCAATTCTTTCATATCCAAAGTTTTAAATTTATATTTTCCGGAGATAATATAATCGGTATTGACATCATCTCCAAATTTATGGGTTTTTCCAGTAAAAATCACTCTTGGATCACCTGCTTTCTAGTTATTTAATAAAGGGACGGGGGTCGGTAATCTGGCCTTTTAAGGCGGAAGCAGCTACCGTAGCCGGAGATCCCAGGTAAATAAAGGCGTTGCCGTTACCCATCCGACCTTTGAAATTGCGGTTAGCGGTGGAAATAACATTTTCGCCGTTTGAAGGAACCCCGTTGTGAGTTCCAACGCAGGGGCCGCAGCCCGGAGTTACCACAGCAGCTCCAGCCAGAACCAGTTTTTCAATGGTGCCATCTTTAATAGCTTCCAGATAAATCTTTTTGGAAGCCGGGGCAACAATAAAACGAACATTGGGAGCAATATGCTGACCTTCCAGAATGGAAGCGGCAATATGCAGATCTTCAAGCCGTCCATTGGTACAGGTACCAATAAAAGCCTGCTGAATTGGGGTTCCTTCCACTTCTTTCAGGGGGCAGACATTATCAACCCGGTGTGGTTTGGCAATCTGAGGTTCCAGATTGGAAACATCATATTCCTTAACCGCTGCATAATGAGCGTCCGGATCAGCCTGAACCGCCGTAAAATCAGCCGAACCGAATTTCTTCAGCCAGGCAAAGGTTTTTTCGTCGGCATTCATTAAGCCGGCTTTGGCTCCCATTTCAATGGCCATATTGGAAATGGTAAAGCGGGCATCCATGGATAAAGCAGAAATGGCTTCTCCCACAAATTCGGCGGCCAGATAGGTGGCTCCGTCAGCAGTAACCTGTCCAATCAGATATAAAATTAAATCCTTACTGAAGACACCTTTGGGCAAACTGCCATTGCAAACAAATTTAATGGTTTCCGGTACTTTAAACCACATTTTGCCGGAAATCATGCCTCCAGCCAAATCGGTGGAACCCACGCCGGTGGAAAAGGCATTTAAAGCTCCATAAGTGCAGGTATGGCTGTCGGCTCCAATAACCAGAGAACCGGGGCCAACTTTACCGGTTTCCGGAATTAACTGGTGACAAACTCCTTCCCCAATATCAAATATTTTAAAGCCTTTGTCGGAAGAAAATTCCCGCATCAGCTTATGCAGAGCCGAAACCCCTTCCAACGGACTGGGGGCACTGTGATCAATGACAAAAGCCACCCGGCTGGGATCAAAAACCCTGCTTCCGTTCATATTTTCAAAGGCTTTGATGGCCAAAGGGGAGGTTCCGTCCTGACCCATAATGAAATCTACCTGGGCAACTACAATCTCATTTGCCTGAGCCGAATGGCCGCTGTGTGCCGATAAGATTTTTTCAATAATTGTCTGTCCCAAAATTATCACTTCTTTCCCTGTAAAAATTGATTTTTATTATGCTGAAAAATTCAGGCTGACCCAGGGTATTTTTTGGATTAACCCAATTTTTCTTTTAACAACTTATTCACCAGATCCGGATTAGCTTTGCCTTTGCTGGCCTTCATCACCTGACCCACCAAAAATCCAATGGCCTTACCCTTGCCGGAACGATAATCTTCTACTACCTTGGGATTTTTGCCAATAATTTCTTCGACCATGGCCACCAGTTCTCCTTCATTGGAAATCTGAGTCAGACCTTTTTCCTCTACAATCTGTTGAGGATCCTGACCAGTATTAAACATGGCTTCAAAAACCGTTTTGGCAATCTTGCCGCTGATAACTCCCTGTTCCTGCAATTTCAACATGGCTGCCAACTGACCAGGAGCAATGCGGCAATTGGCAATTTCCTGCCGGTTTTCGTTTAACAGTTTGCTTAAATCCCCCATAATCCAGTTGGCAATGGCCTTGGCATTGGGATATTCTGTCAAACAGGCTTCAAAATAATCGGCTACTTCTCTGGAAATAGTTAAAATGCCGGCATCATACGCAGAAAGACCCAATTCTTCAATATAGCGTTTAATGCGGGCATCCGGCATTTCCGGCAAAGATTCCCTGATTCGCTCAATCAAGGAATCTTCCACAATTATCGGCACCAGATCCGGTTCCGGGAAATAACGATAATCGTGAGCATCCTCCTTGCTTCGCATGGACAGGGTAACTCCTTTATCATCATCCCAGGTACGGGTTTCCTGAATAATCCGTTCCCCATCTTCCAAAAGCTCAATTTGTCGATCCACTTCATATTCCAGGGCTCGCTGCAAAGCTTTAAAGGAATTCAGATTTTTAATTTCGGTTTTGGTACCCAATTCCTTTTGACCTGCCGGACGAACAGAAACATTGGCATCACACCGCATGGAGCCTTCTTCCATTTTGCAGTCGGAGACTCCGGTATATTGAATAATGCTGCGTAACTTTTCCGCATAAGCTCTGGCTTCTTCCGGAGAATGCATATCCGGTTCGGAAACAATTTCAATCAGCGGTACCCCAATGCGGTTGTAATCTACCAGCGAATAAGGAGTAGTCGCAATATTGCCCTGGTGAACCAGCTTTCCGGCATCTTCTTCCATATGAGCTCTGGTTATTCGAATCCGCTTGCTTTGTCCGTCCAGCTCAATTTCCAGCCAGCCATGCTCGGCGATTGGCAAATCATATTGGGAAATTTGATAGTTTTTGGACTGGTCAGGATAAAAATAATTTTTGCGATCAAACTTGGAAAAACGGGCAATTTGACAATTCAAGGCCAAACCGGCTTTAATGGCATATTCCAGCACCTTTTCATTTAAGACCGGCAAAACTCCCGGCAAACCCAAACAGACCGGACAAACATGCGTATTGGGCTCTCCCCCAAATTCCGTAGTGGAATTGCAAAAAATCTTGGTTTGGGTTTTCAGTTCCACATGAACTTCCAAACCAATAACTGTTTCATATTGAGTCATTCTCCTGCCCTCCTTTTAAAAAGAATTTTTCCTTTGATGGTAATCGGTATTTTGTTCAAAAGCATAAGCTGCCTGCAAAATCTGTCTTTCTCCAAAAGGTCGTCCCAAAAGCTGAATTCCCACCGGCAATCTGCCATTTTCAGCAAAGCCGCCCGGCAGAGAAATTCCAGGTAAACCAGCCAGATTAGCCGGGGTGGTGGTAATATCAGCCAAATAAAGCTGCAAAGGATCGCCTTTATGTTCCCCCTGCAAACCAGCCGGAGCCGGACAAGTGGGAGTCAGAAGCAAGTCCACTTTGGCCATGGCCTGATCAAAATCCTGCTTAATCAAAGCCCGTACTTTCAGAGCTTTCAGGTAATAAGCATCATAATAACCGGAAGACAGGGCATAAGTACCCAACATAATTCTTCTTTTTACTTCTTCCCCAAAGCCTTCGCTCCGGGTTTTCATAAACATATCCAACACATCCGCCGCCTGCTCACTGCGATAACCATAACGCACCCCGTCATAACGAGCCAGGTTGGAACTGGCTTCAGCCGGAGCAATAATATAATAACAGGGAACTGCATATTCCACATGAGGCAGATTAACTTCTTCCACTTCCGCCCCCAAAGCCAAATAGGTTTTAATGGCTTCTTCCAAAACTTCCCGCACCGCAGGATCAATTCCGGCTCCCCGATATTCCTGCGGCACTCCAATTTTCAAGCCTTTAACATCCTCTTTTAAACAGGCGGAATAATCTTCATGGGCATAAAGCACCGAAGTGCTGTCCCTGGGATCATGGCCGCAAATAATCTGGAATAAATTGGCACAGTCCCGCACATCTCGCCCCAAAGGTCCAATCTGATCCAAAGAGGAGGCAAAAGCGACCAGACCATAACGGGAAACCGCTCCATAAGTGGGCTTCAGACCTACAACCCCACAAAAGGAAGCCGGCTGCCGAATGGAACCTCCGGTGTCCGATCCCAAAGCTACTGCTGCTTCTCCAGCAGCCACCGCAGCCGCCGAACCACCGCTGGAACCACCCGGAACCCGATCCAAATCCCAGGGATTGCGGGTCAGCTTAAAGGCAGAATTTTCTGTTGTGGAACCCATGGCAAATTCATCCATATTGGTTTTGCCCAGAACCACCAGATTTTCTGCCAGAATTTTTTCATAAACTGTAGCACTGTAAGGCGGAATAAAATTGGCCAGAATTTTGGAAGCACAGGTGGTTTTAATATTCTGGGTGCAAATATTATCTTTAATGGCCAAAGGAACCCCAGCCATCTGACCAATTTCCTCACCCTGCTGCACTTTGGCATCAACGGCGGCAGCTTGAGCCAAAGCTGCTTCCGAAGTCAAAGTCAAATAAGCTCCGATTTTTTCGTCCACCTGTTCAATTTGATCCAAATAGCTTTGGCAGATTTCCACCGCTGAAGCTTCTTTATTTTTAATCAGCCGGTTTAATTCCCAAGCTTTCATTGCTGTAAAATTCAATTTTCTGCCCCTCCCCTAAACAATTTTGGGTACTTTGAAAAATTCACCGGAACAATCCGGAGCATTGGCCAAAACCATCTCCTGCTCCAAATGAATACCCACTTCATCTGCCCGAAAAACATTTTGCAAGGGCAAAACATGAGCCATGGGAGCTACATTTTCCGTATCCAATTCTTCCAGCTTTTGAGCATAGTCCAGAATTTTGCTTAACTGTTCCTGATAGAGCTGAGTTTCTTCGGGACTTAATTCCAAACGAGCCAATAAAGCTACATGTTTAACTTCCTTGATAGTCAGCACAAAAACACCTCTTTTTTTTTATTTTAATTATACCCGGGTTAAGCCAGATGCTCAACTATTTAGAACTAAAATATCACCTTTTAAAATTCGAGTATCGCCCTTGGGAATAATATTTTCACCATTTTCTCTTTTAATCGCTACAATCAGAGTATGAGAAGGCAAAGTCAGTTCCCGCACCAATTTATTTTCCCATTCATGACCTTCTTCAATCAACTTTTCCTGCAATAAAATCTGACCGTCATCAGCATAACTTTCTCCGCTGATCACAATAATATCCTGAGTCCGCAAAATAGTATTGCCTTTTGGAATCAGGGTTTCTGCTCCCCGTTTAATCATAACCATTAAAATATCCGGGCTTAAATTTAAATCACAAATTTTTTTATTGTTCCAGGGATGCTGCGGAGTAATTACAACTTGCACTAACTGCAAATCTGAATCATCCTGATAGTCGTTGAAGGTTTTTAAAACATTATGTTCGTCATCCACCATATGCAGCTTTTGGGCAATCAAAGGCAGTAAAGTTCCCTGAAACGCTACGGACAGCAAAGCCACCGTAAAAACAATATGAAATAAATCATTTACAATCATATTTGAGCCGCTTACCAAAGCCAGCATAACAAAAACAATGGAAGCAGCCCCCCGCAGACCAGCCACCGAAACCAAAAGGCATTGCCGCCAGGAACTGCCCCAGGGCGTTAAAATGGCAAAAACGGCCGCCGGACGGGCGATCAGAATTAAGAAAACAGCGATTAAAATTGAAGGTAAAAGCACTGTTTGGAAGGCTTCCAGCGAAACCAGAGTTCCCAGCAGAAAGAAAAGCAGAATTTGTACCAGACCGGTCAAACCGTTCCCAAAATGCACTAAAGCAACTTTATTGCGGATTTTGCTGTTGCCCAGAATAATCCCTGCCAGATAAACGCTTAAATAGCCATTTCCATGAAAAAATTCCGGCACTGCAAAAGCCAGAAGGGCTGTGGCCAAAACAAAGATACTATCCAAACCGCTTTCCGCAAAATCAACTTTTTTCAATACCAAAACCGCCAGCAGACCAATCAGCACCCCACCGATTAAACCATAAAGCAGTTGAGCAAAAACCAGATAACCCAATTCACTTCCAGACATACTTTGACCCAAAATTAAAGCCAGAAAAATCAAAGTCAGCATATAGGAAAAAGGATCATTGGAACCACTCTCCAACTCTAAAAGAGAAGCTGTATTTTCTTTTAAATTAAGCTTCTTGGCTCTTAAAATTGCAAAGACGGAAGCCGCATCAGTAGAACTGACCACCGCTCCCAAAAGCAAACTTTCCAATCCGCCAAAGTCCAGAACCAGCCAACTGAATAAGGCCACCAAACCAGCGGTAATTAAAACCCCCGCCGAAGCCATGCCTGCTGCTTTAAAAGCTACGGGACGAGCCATTCTCCAGTTAGTACCGACCCCACCATAAAAAATAAGGATAATCAAGCCCAAAGAACAAATTTTTTCCGGGATTGCATAATCATCAAAAGTTATTTGGGTGCCAAAAATTATGCCCACTCCCATAAACAGCAACAAAGAGGGAACACCTAAGCGGGCAGAAAGCCGATAGGCCATTAAACATAATAAAATTATTCCAGCTCCAACAAGCAGGGTGTTGATCATATAAGGAAATAACCTCCTGATTTTTGCATTTTCCAGAATATATTTCTATGATTGCAAGTTGTCAAATTCCGCCTGACCCCAGATTTCCAGCCCCAGTTCCTGAGCTTTGACCAGTTTGGAACCACTGTTTTCCCCGGCTATAACCAAATCAGTCTTTTTGCTGACTGAAGAAGCAACCCTGGCTCCCAGACTTTCCAGAATTTCCTGAGCCTGCTGCCGGGTATAACCCGCCAAAGTACCGGTTAAAACCACTGTTTTTCCGGCCAGAAGATCCGAATTTGCAGTTTGACTTTCTTCCATATTCAAGCCTGCTTCAGCCAATTCAGCCAGCAATTCTCCATGCAGTGGATCGGCAAAATACTCCGTCAGGCTTTGGGCAATTTTTTCTCCCAGTTCTGCAATGGCCTGAATCTCCTCCGGGCTGGCCTGCTGAATCCGTTCCAGAGTACCAAAATGACCGGCCAGAATTTTGGCGGCTTTTTCTCCTACATGGCGAATTCCCAATCCCACTAAAAGACAATGCAGAGGTTTTTTCTTGCTTTTTTCCAGAGCCTGCAAAAGATTTTGAGCTGATTTGGGAGCAAAACGCTTCAATTTTAATAAATCTTCCATTTGCAATTTATATAAATCCGAAGCTTTTTGCACCAGTCCAGCTTCCACCAGACGACTTAAAACAGCGGAACCCAACTGCTCAATATCCAGAGCCTTTTTGGAAACAAAATGAGCCAAACCATTTTGCAGTCTGGAGTTACAATCTGGATTCAAACAACGGAAAACAGCTTCCCCCTCTGGACGAAAAGCTTTTTCTCCACATTCCGGACAGCAGTCCGGCATTTGAAAAAGCTTTTCCTGACCCGTGCGTTTGCTGGTTTCCACTCGATCTATTTCCGGAATAATTTCCCCGGCCTTATAAATCCAAACCCAGTCTCCCACCCGAATATCCCTGGCCTGAATGAAATCTTCATTATGCAAAGTAGCTCTGGCCACAGTACTGCCAGCCAGAAAAACCGGTTCCAAAACAGCCACCGGCGTTAAGGCTCCAGTTCTGCCCACCTGAACCATGATTGATTTAATTTGAGTCAAAGCCTGCTCCGGAGGATATTTCCAGGCAGTCGCCCAGCGAGGACTTTTGGCAGTGGAACCCAAAATTTCCTGCTGTTCCAGCCGATTCACCTTAATTACCGCTCCATCTGTAGCATAACCCAAAGCAAAGCGTTTTTCTTCCCATTCCTGACAATAGACCAAAGCTTCCTCAATATTGGCCGCTTTCCTGAAATAAGGGTTCACCTTAAAACCCATCTTTTGCAGAAACAGCAAAACTTCTTCCTGAGTCTGCGGTTTATCCATCAAGCCTTCGACCCGACCCAGAGCATATAGAAAAATACTTAAATGCCGGGAAGAAGTAATTTGCGGATCCAACTGCCGCAAAGAACCGGCTGCCGCATTGCGGGGATTGGCAAAACGACTTTCGCCGTTTTCCTCCCGCTGGCGATTGAGTTCGGCAAAAACTGCTTCAGGCATAAAAACCTCTCCCCTGACTTCCAAAAGAGAACATTTTTCCTGCAAGCGTAAAGGAATGGCTCGAATGGTTTTTAAATTAGCAGTAATATCTTCCCCCCGCTCTCCATCCCCTCTGGTGCTGCCCTGCACCAGCAGGCCATCCTGATATAACAGAGAAACGGCCAGTCCATCAATTTTCAATTCGGTTAAATATTCCACTTCAGCTTCCACCGGTAAATTCTGGCGTACCCGCCGATCAAAATCCCTTAATTCCGCTGCATTAAAAACATTGCTCAAGCTCAGCATGGGAACCTGATGCTGAATGGAGGCAAATTTTTCGCTTACCTGCCCCCCCACCCTTTGCGTGGGTGAATCAGGCGTAATGGATTCCGGATTGGCCTGCTCCCACTCCTGCAACTGCCGATACAAGTGATCATATTCCGCATCGCTGACCTCCGGATCATCCAAAACATAATATTGATAAGCATATTTTTGCAAAAGCTTTCGCAAAGCCTGAATTTCCATATTCTCAACCGCCTTTTCAGCTTTAGGTTATCAATTTGGCTACTGCTACAATTAAACAGGCCGCCGGCAAAAACAAAACCTGAGCCAGCAAAGTTCCGCCAATGCGGGTAATGGCCAGATAACGGGAAAGCTGCATAACTTCTTCTTCCGCCCGCACTCCCCGCAAAGCCTGATCGGTAATTCTGGCCGCCACCGGATCCACCACCGTAGCCAGTAAAACCTGAGCAATTCCATTGACAATGGAAGCCATGGAATTGGTGGTTGACCTGAAATCCGGATATAAAGCCCCGGCATAAACTGAAGCCAGCACCCCAATGGTAAAAATTCCGGTAATTAAAACATTAGTTACCAAAAGACCTTTGGGTAAACCCTGGTACTGGATATTCTGCGGCACTTCCAGACGGGAAACTTCCTTTTGAGCCAGCCTGAACAGCTCACGGGGACTAAAAATCAGCATAAATAATAATTTGGATACTGAACCAATATGCTCAAAAGCCGCAATAATTTTGACAAAAACCCGAATAAAGCAGGGAATCAAAATCAGACCCAGAATACTGCCCAAAGTACCAAAAACAATAATAATCCGAATTTTATGACTAAGTTCGGTTAAAATCAGTTGATATGCCGCTGAAGTGGTGTTTCCGCCTCCACTGTTAATGGCTGTATCTACAATGCTGCCCAGAAAAGGTCCCTGAATGGTGTTGGCTGTGCTGGATAAAAGAAAGATTACACTAAACAGGGTCAGGGCAGTGGCCAGGCGACCGGTTTTCACTCCAGCCACCCGCACCGAATAAATCAGGGTATTGATTAAGTGAATAATTCCAGTCAGAAAACCGACCAAAAGCACTCTTTCCACCAGTCATTTCTCCCGTTATTCTATTTTTTGCAGCGGGGCAAATTTTAAAAGCAGATTTTTTACTCCCAGAACCAGGAAATCCACCTTAACTTCTGTATTTTCTCCGTTGCCTTTAACAGCCAACACAGTTCCTACACCCCATTTTTGATGGTTAACCTGATCTCCCACCTGCAATTTTAAAACTTTGGAATAACCGGTTTCTTTTTCAGGCGGCTTTCGAGGCTCAACCGATAAAGCCGCCTTAATTTCCTTCTGAACTCGATTGCCGGATAAATCCTGCGTCAGCAATAGCTGCCCCGGAATCTCCTCCAAAAAACGGGAAACCGGATTAAAACGAGTCGTGCCAAAAAGGGTTCGTTGCATACAATGGGTTAAATAAAGGATTTTTTTCGCTCTGGTAACACCCACATACGCCAAACGCCTTTCTTCTTCCAGTTCTCTGCTGTTATTCAAAGAACGGGCATACGGAAAAATTCCTTCCTCCAAGCCAATCAGAAAGACCACCGGAAATTCCAGACCCTTGGCACTGTGCAGAGTCATTAAAATTACCTTTTCATTGCTTTCCTGCAAATTATCCACATTGCTGACCAAAGACATCTGAGATAAAAAGTTCACCAGAGTTTTTTCTTCCGGCAAGTCATTTTCCCAATCCCGTTCCTGTTCAAAATCCTGAGTTATGGCCAAAAATTCCTTCAGGCTTTCCAGACGGTTGCGGGAATCAGGGCTGTCATCATTGGCAAGGCTGTCCCAATAACCGGTAATATCTAAAACTTCCCAGGTAATGTCCTGCACATTACTTTCCCGGCTTTGCAAATGCAGCTTCTGCAAAATTTGTCCCAGTTGTTCGGCAGCCCGCAAAGCCTTGCCGTTCAGTCCAGCTTCCCTGGCCTGCAAAAGAGCTTCAATGCCATTGCCTTCACTTTGCTTTTCAGCATAATCCAAAAGCCTTTGCAGAGAAACATCTCCAATACCTCTTTTGGGAACATTGACAATGCGGGTCAGGCTGACCAAATCCAGCGGATTGCTGATCACCCGCAAATAAGAAAGCAAATCTTTAATTTCCCGGCGATCATAAAATTTTATGCTGTCAATCGTCGTATAAGGAATGGCTCGGCGGCCAAAAACCTCTTCCACAATTAAGCTCATATTGCGATTGCGATATAAAACCGCAATATCACTATATTTATACTGATGATTTTTCACCAGATTTTCAATTCTGCCGGCCACATAATAGGCTTCCATTTTTTCATCATTGGCCTTGTGCTTAACCAGAGCCTGCCCTTTGCCAGCCGAAGTCCAGAGATTTTTTTCCTTGCGTTCCTCGTTATATTTAATCAGGCTGTTGGCTGCTGCCAGAATATTGCTGGTGGAACGATAATTCTGTTCCAGCTTAACCAGCCGAGCCTGGGGATAATCCTTTTCAAAATTGAGAATGTTGCGAATATCTGCTCCCCGGAAATGATAGATACTTTGATCCGGATCGCCCACAACACAAACATTCTGCCTGGCCTTAGCCAGAAGATTGATTAAAATATATTGAGCGTAATTGGTATCCTGATACTCATCCACCAATATATATTGAAATTTCTGTTGGTATCTGTCCAAAACCTCAGCATTATTCTGTAAAAGCTGAACCGTCAGCAAAAGCAAATCATCAAAATCCACTGCATTATTCTTTTGCAGCTTTTGCTGATACAAAGTATAAATTCTGGCTGTTATCTGAGTGGAAAAATCATAAGCCTGCTCTGCAAATTCTTCCGGCGATAAAAGCTGGTTTTTGGCTTGAGAAACAGCACTTATTAAAGAGCGGGCAGAATATTTTTTGTCATCCAGATTTAATTCTTTTAAACATTCTTTAATAAGAACCTGCCGGTCGCTTTCGTCATAAACCACAAAATTATTTTCATAACCAATATCCTTGATATTTTGCCGCAAAATCCGAAGGCAAGCGGAATGAAAAGTCCCCACCCAAAGTTCCCGGATTTCTTCCGGAATCATTTTGGAAATTCGGCTTTTCATTTCGGCTGCCGCCTTATTGGTAAAGGTAATGGCCAAAACATTGCCAGGCCGCACCTTTTTTTCCTGAATTAAATAGGCAATTCTGGTCACTAAGACCTTGGTTTTGCCGCTTCCAGCTCCAGCCAGAACCAGTAAAGGCCCTTCAGTCTGCTGCACAGCTTCAATCTGGGCTGCATTTAGTCCTTCCAATAAATCCATGACCGCCGCCTCCTTTTCTCTAAATTGAATAAGGCACCGCTGGTAATTCAGACGGTGCTTTTTCCTTGCTGTTTGGTTTATTTGCCATAAACTTTATCCGGATCAAAGAGCTTTTCGCCCTTTATTTCAACAGTGCCGTCCGGTTTAATTTTATTGTGGAAGCAAGTATAATAACCGGTATGACAGGCAGCTCCCTTTTGCAGCACTTTAACCAGTAAAGTATCCTTATCACAATCGCAGAACATTTCCTGTACTTTTTGAACATTGCCGGAGCTTTCGCCCTTATGCCAGAACTGCTGACGGCTGCGGCTCCAAAACCAGGTTTCCTGGGTTTCCAGAGTTTTCTGCACCGAAACTTCATTCATATAAGCCAGCATCAAAATTTCTCCGCTTTCGGCATCCTGTACAATAGCGGGAATTAAACCCTTATCATTATATTTTAAATCTTTAGCTGAAAATTGCACTTTAATCCTCCTTCATTCTGACCGCTACACCATGTTCACGCAAAAATTCCTTGGTTTCCTTAATGCTGTATTCCCGGAAATGAAAAATAGAAGCGGCCAAAGCAGCATCAGCTTCTCCAATAGTCAGGCCATCCAAAATATGCTGCAAATTGCCAACTCCACCGGAAGCTACCACCGGAATTTTGACTGCCTGAGAAATTAAACGGGTAATTTCCAAATCATAACCGTCCTTGGTTCCGTCCTTGTCCATGCTGGTCAGCAGAATTTCTCCGGCTCCCAGTCTTTCAACTTCTTTGGCCCAGGCTACAGCTTCTTTGCCGGAAGACTTGCGGCCGCCGTGGGTAACTACATCCCAGGTACCATTATCCAGTTTTTTAACATCAATAGCCACTACCACACATTGGCTGCCGAATTTGGCTGAGGCTTCAGCAATCAGTTGGGGATTGGCAACCGCAGCACTGTTAATGGAAACTTTATCAGCTCCGGCTTCCAAAATTTCCTGAATACCTTCAATAGAGCTGATTCCCCCGCCCACCGTAAAGGGAATAAAAACCTCGGAAGCAGTTCTTTTTACCATGTCCACCATGGTTTTGCGGCCTTCGTGAGTAGCATTGATGTCCAGAAAAACCAGTTCATCAGCTCCCTCTTTGGCATAAAAGGCTCCCAATTCCACCGGATCTCCGGCATCCTTTAAGTCCACAAAATTAACACCTTTAACTACCCGTCCCCCGGTTACATCCAGACAGGGAATAATTCTTTTGGTCAGCATAACAAACTCCTCCTTTATTGATTGGCTACAACTAAAGCTTCTTCCAGTTTCAAGGTGCCGGCATAAAGAGCTTTGCCGGTAATTACTCCTTCCACCCCCAGGCTTTCCAGAGTTTTAAGCTGGCGAATATCTTCCAAAGTGGAAACCCCGCCGGAAGCAATGACCTTGAGATTACTTTTTTCGGCCATTTCCCGGATTGCCGCCAAATTGGGTCCTTTTAAAGTGCCATCTCGGCTAATATCCGTAAAAATAACCCGCTCAACACCTCTTTGCCGCATTTCTCCAGCCAGATCCAAAGCCGGACGGGAGGCCACTTCGCCCCAGCCTTCAATGGCTACCAAACCATTTCGGGCATCCAGCCCCAAAACCACTTTATCTGAACCGAATTTTTGACAGGCTTCTTCAATTAAGTCCGGGTTTTTAACCGCCGCAGTGCCAAAGATTACCCGGCTGACTCCTGCTTCCAAAAGTTTTTCAGCTCTGGCCAAATCCCGAATACCGCCCCCGGTTTCCACCGGAATTTTTAAAGCGGCGGCAATCTCCCTGATAATGGCCAGATTAACCTGCTGGCCGGAGAAAGCTCCATCCAAATCCACCAAATGCAAATATTCCGCTCCCAGGCTTTGCCAGTGCAAAGCCATGGCCACCGGATCATCTCCGTAAACAGTTTCCCGTTCCGGATCTCCTTCCACCAGCCGGACACATTTGCCCCGCCGTAAATCTATCGCCGGAAAGATAATCATTTTTTCACCTTTTTCCCAAAGTTTTTCAGTATTTTTAAACCGGCACTATCACTTTTTTCCGGATGAAACTGCACTCCCCAAACATTATCCTGAGCCACTGCCGCCGGAATCACAGTTCCATAATCCGCTGTTCCGGCGATAATCTGCCGATCAGCCGGCTGTACATAATAAGAATGAACAAAATAGAAAGGCGTATCCGGCATAATTCCGCTTCGCAGTTCCTGCACCTCTGGCAGTTGGGAAGCAGTAAAATTCAACTGATTCCAGCCCATATGCGGAATTTTCAAACCCTCCGGCAGCTTTTTCACCCGGCCTTTCAAAATGCCCAGACCTTCCGCATAACCCCATTCTTCACTGGATTCAAAAAGAAGCTGCAAGCCCAGACAGATGCCCAGAAAAGGTTTGCCGGTTTGCAGATATTGCCGGATAGCATCCTTTAAGCCGGAACGGGTCAAAAGCTCCATGGCCTCGCCAAAAGCTCCCACTCCGGGCAAAACCAGAGCTTCAGCCTGCAAAACTTCTTCCGGAGTGGTAATAATCCTGGCTGAAAAACCGGCTCTTTCAATCCCTTTTTCCACTGAAAGCAAATTACCCCGGCCATAATTGATAATTGAAATCAAAATCCATCCCTGGCTTTCTCAGATTAGTGTTCCTTTTGAGGAAGGAATATCATTTCTGCCGCTCCAGACCACCGCTGCGGCCAAAGCTCTGGCAAAGCCCTTGAAAATGGCTTCACAGATATGATGGGTATTTTTGCCGGCCAAAAGTCGAATATGCAGAGTAATACCTGCCTGTAAAGCCACTGCCCGGAAGAATTCTTCCATCATTTCCGTATCAAAATTACCCAAAGAGCTACTTGGAAAGTCAGCTTCAAAAGCCAGAAATCCCCGGCCGCTAATATCCAGAGCTACCAGAACCAAGGCTTCGTCCATGGGCAGAAGCATCTGGCCATAACGCATAATTCCCCGGCCTTCGCCCAAAGCCTGCCGCAAAGCCTGCCCCAGGCAAATTCCAATGTCTTCAACTGTATGATGACAGTCTACTTCCAAATCTCCTCTGGCCGTAAGCTGCAAATCTAATTGACCATGCTTAGCCAACAAAGTCAACATATGCTCCAGAAAGCCAACCCCACATTGCACCTGGCTTTGACCGCTGCCATCCAGATTCAGGCTTAAATCAATTTCAGTTTCTTTCGTCCGGCGTTTAATTTGAGCTTGCCGCATTTTTCCAGATCTCCTTTTGGCTACAATTCACTGATACTTTCCACCAAAGCTTCCAAAAAAGCTGTATTTTGTTCCGGAGTTCCAACTGTAACCCGCAGGCAATTTTCCAGACCCCGCCCTGAAATATTGCGAATCAAAACGCCCCGCTGCCGCAAAGCTTCAGACAATTCTCCTGCTTCCTGATAGGCTTCAAATAAAATGAAATTGGCAGAACTGGGATAAGTTTTAATACCCATCATGGCCAACTGCTGCATTTGTAATTGCAGTTCATCCCGGCCGGACTGAATAATCCTGACCTGCTGCTCAATTAAATCCTGATGCTGCAAGGCGGCATAAACGGCAATCTGAGAATAATTATTGATATTAAAGGGCTGTTTAATCCTTTGCAGCTCCTGAATAACCGTCGGATCGGCAGCCAGATAGCCCACCCGCATTCCAGCCAGACCAAAAGCCTTGGAGAAAGTCCGTAAAATAATTAAATTGGGGTATTGTTCCAATAAAGAAATACAACTTTCTCCGCCAAATTCAATATAAGCTTCGTCTATAACCACCAAAGCTTCGGTTTCGGTCAAAAGCTTTTCCACCTTAGCTTTTTCCACCGCATTGCCGGTGGGATTATTGGGGGAACAAATAAAGATCAGGGAAGCAGAAGTTCTTTTGGCTTCCTCCAGCAAAAGTTCAAAATCAACTTCGTAATTGGCTTTGCGATCCACGCCCAAAAAACGAGCCTGAGCAATTTGAGCATGAATGCGGTACATGGAAAAGGTCGGTACTGCCGCCAGAACCATTTTGCCAAAGCAAAGCATTAAATTTAAAATCAGCTCATCCGAACCATTACCGGCAATTAACTGTTCCGGATTCAGTCCCACATATTGGGCAATAGCCCCGATCATTCTTTCAGCCTGGGGATCGGGATAACGATTATATAATTCCTGTCCAATTAAAGACTGGATTTCGGCTTTAATCGCCAAAGGCAGATCAAAGGGGCTTTCATTGGCATCCAGTTTTAAAATTCCCTCTGCCACCGGATTGGGTTTATAGGGCTGGAGATGCTGCAAATCCTCCCTACATAATTTCTGTAAATCAAACAAGGCTAATCCTCCATTCTGACCTGCACAGCTCTGGCATGAGCAGTCAAGCCTTCGGTTTCGGCCAGCTTAACGATTCCGGAAGCTGCTTTTTGCAAAGCCGTCTGACTATAGGCAATAACGCTGGTTTTTTTCACAAAAGCATCCACTCCCAGGGGAGAATAAAAGCGAGCCGTTCCGCCAGTGGGCAGGACATGGTTGGAACCAGCCCAATAATCTCCCACCGATTCCGGAGAATAACTGCCCAAAAAAACTGCCCCGGCGGCTTTGATCCTGCCCAACTGGGCAAAGGGCTGTTCCACCAGAAGCTCCAGATGCTCCGGAGCATAAGCATTGGCCAAGGCCAAAGCCTCTTCCAAATCCCGCACCAGAACAATGGCTCCGTAATTTTCAACAGAAGACGCTGCAATTTCCTGCCTGGGCAAACTTTTCAGCTCTTCGTCCACCGCCTTTTGGACTTCTTCGGCCAGGCTTCTATCCCAGGTCAGCAAAACGGCTGCGGCCATTTCATCATGTTCGGCCTGGGACAGTAAATCAGCAGCTATGGTTTTGGGTTGGGCTGTGCGATCAGCAATAATTAAAATTTCGCTGGGGCCGGCCAGCATATCAATATCCACCTGACCATAAACCTGTTGTTTGGCCAGCATAACAAAAAAGTTGCCGGGGCCGGTAACTTTATCCACTCTGGCAATGGTTTCGGTACCATAAGCCAGAGCGGCAATGGCCTGAGCTCCGCCCACCCTGTAAATTTCGGTTACGCCAGCTTCCGCAGCTGTTACCAGAGTATAAGGACTGAAGCTGGGAGGAGTAACCATGACAATTTCCGGTACTCCGGCTACTTTGGCCGGAATAACATTCATTAAAACGGAAGAAGGATAGCTGGCCTTGCCCCCCGGAACATAAACTCCCACTCGCTGCAAAGGCTGAACCATCTGCCCCATAAGGGTGCCGTCATCTTCCGGCAAAAACCAGGAATTTTGTTTTTGCTGCTGGTGATATTTTTCAATATTGGCTTTGGCCTGCCGAATGGCCTGTAAAAACTCCGGCTCTACAACAGTATAAGCCTGCTCAATTTCCGCCTGACTGATTGATAAATCAGCTTTGCTCAGCTCAACCCGGTCAAATTGACGGGCATAATCCAACAAAGCCTGATCTCCCTGTTCCCGAACTGTTTGGATAATTTTCCGAACAGCAGCCGCCGCTTCATCCTGACTGGCAGTGGATCTTTGCCGGATTTTTTGCCAATGGGGATCCTGGGGTGCAATAATTCGAATCAAAAATAACAACCTCTCTTTAACAAATTAAAATATTAGCGTAGTAATATACTACTATACCAAAATGTTTCTTTTGTCAATCAACCGCTTGTTTCATGCGTTCCAAAATAATTCGATAGCCATCTGCTCCATAGTTTAAACAGCGTTTAACTCGGCTAATGGTGGCTGTGCTGGCTCCGGTTTGGGCGGCAATTTCTCCATAAGTAAAATTATCCTCCAACATTCGAGCCACCTCCCAACGCTGAGCCATGGATTTCAGCTCGGAAACCGTACATAAATCTTCAAAAAAAGCATAACAATCTCTCAGGCTTTTTAAAGCTAAAATGGCCTCAAACAAATTATCCAAAGCAGCTTCTTTCAGTTTATTTTCGCAAGACATAATTCTGACCTCATTTTTTCCAAAGTTGCCTGACGCAGAACAACCGTATATTTGCAATTTCTTACAAAGCGTGAAAATTGTTGTTGAAAAAATTTTCTAATTGTGGTAGCTTTAATGATAATGATGAAACTAATTGCCTTTACTGTCGGGTTGTAAATACTGGGAAACAAACCTTTCCACTATACTTATAGCATAACATTTTTTTTTGGGTTTAGCAAAAGTTTTATCTTAAAAAATTATAATTGAGGAGAAAAACCATGGCTCAAAAGATCAGAAAACAGACAGCAGTCAAACCAAAAGCTTTCTCCCTGCAAAAGCTTTTTGATAAAACAAGCTGGATTATTCTGTTATTTTTTGTTTTGCTGCCTATTGTTTATATTCCCATTTATTATGCCAGCGGCGATGTCTGGCTGAACTACAGCTCAATTTTTACCTATGCAGGCGGCATAGCTGCTTTGTTAACTGTTCTGACTTATGGTATTGCTCGCTTTACAGCGAACAGCCGGGAGTTTAAACAATCCTTTAAGGCCAAACCCTGGTTAATCGCTCTGCTCATCGCCGTGCTTTGGGCCTTCATAAGCTGCCTGCTGGCTGAAGATGTTTCAACAGCTTTTTGGGGACATGATCACCGTCGGGATGGTTTTTTTCTTTTACTGTGTTATTGGGGAGTAATGGGAGCAGCTTTGATTTTAAAAAATCAGCAATACAAAAATATTTTGCTGCGGGTTCTGGTGCTGGCAGCCGTTCCGGTCTGCCTGGTTATGCTGGCTCAATATTTCGAGGCAGCTTATACCACCATTACCAGCGGAGATACAGTCAGAATTCTGAAAAATACCAACTCCAGCGTTTTTTTAAACTCCAATCATCTGGGTTATTATCAGGCCATTGTTTTGGCCGCAGCAGGCGGATTGTTTTGTTGGGACTGCTGCCGAAAACCAGCTTCCGCCAAATCTCGGCTTATCTGGGCAATAAGCTGGCTGATTCTGCTGGCCTTTTTTACCTGGTGCTTAATTATCAATAACACCTTTGGGGCTTATCTGGCCGTGATTATTGGTTTGGCTTTTGTCGCTGTAATTTTTACCATCAGAGCTTCCCAGGTCAAACCAGTTAAACGAATAATTTTCTGGCTGCCTTTGATCATTTGCCTGCTTACTACCTTTGTGATTGTCTTTGGCTTCAGTTCCACACAGATGAGTAAATCATTTCTAGACAATAAAGGTTTTTTCTCTTTAGATTTAACAGAAAGTCAAACTTCTGAAGATGTTACCAACACTTATTCCCGTATGCGTCTTTGGAATCTGACCTGGGATATGATTAAAAAAGAACCGGTCCTGGGCTATGGAGCGGACTCCATATCCTCTGTTTTTATGGCTGCTGAATTTAATGAGTCAGGTCAGGATCGACCACATAATGAATATCTGCAATATGGAGTTTATTATGGCCTGCCTTTTTTAATCCTTCTCCTGTTCGGCTTATTAACTTTGGGTGTGCAGCAGTTGATCAGGCTAATTCGATACAAAAATGTAAATTATGAAACCCTGATTGCTCTGGGAGCATTTTTGACTTACTGGGCTGTAGCTTTTACGGGAGTAGCTATTTTTTATACGGCCGTTTATTCTTTCATGCTGCTGGGTCTGATCGCTGCTCTGCCGGACAAAACAGGAAACTAAACAAACAGGTGAAAAACATGAAAAAAAGAACAATCCTGCCGATTGTTTTGCTGCTCCTGGTTTTGCTGGTGTATGCTTTTTTCAATGCCGGCAACTTTTTATATCTGGATCAACCCCCTAAAAAATCGGAAGTTATTTTAGTTTTGGGCGGCGATGTCGGCTATCGGGTGGAAAAAGCTGTCGAGCTTTACCAGCAGGGTTATGCTGATAAAATTATTATGACCGGAGGCCAGCTTTATTACAGACTAACCCAGGCTCAGGCCATGCGGGAACAGGCTTTGGAAATGGGAGTTCCGGGTGAAGCCATAATTTTGGAAAACCTGGCTGACAGCACTTATACCAATGCCGTTTACTGCCTGCAAATTATGCGGAAACAAGGCTTCAAATCGGCTTTAGTGGTTACTTCCAATTATCATTCCAAAAGATCTGAATTTCTTTTCAGCAAAATTTTTCATGGCAGTGGCATCAGCCTGACCTTTTGCAGTGCTGATGATCCCCAGTTTAATCCTCAAAAATGGTGGAACAGCAACAAGAGCATTGTAATTACCTTGAATGAATATGTTAAGTTTATTGGCTATGCCCTGGGGAAAAATACCTGATAATTCAACCAAAACAAAAAGCTTTCCTGACAACAGAAAGCTTTTATTTTTTTACTGCAATGACTTCGTTAAAGTAAAGATTCCCATGGCAAAAAAGACTACACAACAGAACCAACCGATAATTCTGGCCAGATTAACCAAAGTTCTCCTGGATTCTTCTTCCTGTCCGGCATTCAGGCGGCGGATCAGAGCAGGATAAAAAAAGCAGATTATTGCCAAAGCAAAAAGAATGACGGTCATAATCGGATAAAATATCAAGAACACCTCCCCTGGTAAAAAAAAGGTCATTCAAAGCGACAATTTCGCTTAAAATGACCCGGAATATTCAATTTAGGGAGCACATTTGGAGCAAACTGAGCGAAACAAAGTGGTACTCAAATAACGATCTCCCCGATCCGGCAATAAAGCTACAATGGTTCCTTCCTGCATCTCCTGAGCTATTTTAATAGCTCCGGCTACTGAAGCCCCACTGGACATACCCACAAAGATGCCCTCTTCCGTGGCTAATCTTCGGGTAATGTCAAAAGCCTCATCATCTTCCACTGTCAGAATGCGATCCAGCTTATCAGGATGATAAACCGGAGGTACAATAGCTTCCTGCATATTTTTCAAGCCCTGAATTTTATGTCCAACCACCGGTTCCACTCCGACAATTTGTATAGCCGGGTTTTGTTCTTTTAAGTATTGGCTAATGCCCATTAAAGTACCGGTCGTCCCCATACCAGTAATAAAAACATCCAGCTTACCTTCAGACTGCCGATAAATTTCCGGCCCGGTAGTTTCATAATGAGCCAGAGGATTAAAGGGGCTGCTGAATTGATCTGGCATATAATACTTATCCGGCTCGGCTTCAATAATGCGGTGAGCTTCTCGAATACTGCCGTCTGTCCCCTGATCGGCCGGAGTCAAAATAACTTCTGCTCCGTAAGCCTGCAAGATCTTGCTTCTTTCGGAGCTTACACAACCGGGAACCACCAGTTTGATTTTATAGCCTTTGGCAGCACAAAGCATGGCCAGGGCAATTCCGGTATTGCCGGAGGTTGGTTCAATAATAATTTTATCCTTGCTCAAAAGTCCAGCTTTTTCTGCTTTTTGAATTAAATATAAAGCGGTGCGGTCTTTGACCGATCCTCCCGGATTGCATCCTTCCAACTTAGCCAGAATCTTCACTTTTGGATTAGGCGTCAGTTTGGCTAATTCAACCAAGGGTGTGTTGCCAATAGCCTCCGCTAAATTCATAATTGTTCGCCTCCTTGACAATTCCCCACAGACAGGGGATTCCCGCTTCAAAACTTACCGCCTGCGGCAGCTTTTATATCCATTGTTAATTTTTAATTATTTAAGGCTTAATGTAAGCAAAACCTTCCTGCTGTTTCAAAATCAATTCGGTAATTCCGGCCGGAACTATTTTAATAAAAGAAGGTAAAGACTCTTCAGTAATTTTATGAGCTTTTAAAGCATTGCGGCAGGAAGCTAAAACTACTCCTTCATCAGTCAAGCCCTTGAGCTGCTGCCAAAAGCTTTTTAAATCCGGATTAAATTCAGCCAGAAAGAAATTTACTCCGGCTGCGTTAACCAGCAATTCCACTTCCCATTCTGCTTCCAACTCCTGGGCATTATTCAAAAAATTGCGGGTATTATTTAAGGCTACTTTCCAGCGACCAGGATCACTGATATGAAAAATCACTTTCAATTTTTCCATTGCGATAATTTCCGCTCCTTACAGGCTTTGAGCCAGTTCAGTGTAGGCATTCATTAACTTTGCAGTCAGGCTGCCCGGAGTACCGGCACCAATAGTCTGATCATCTACTTTAACAACAGGAGTAATTTCCGCCACAGAACCGGTTAGAAAAACTTCATCGGCCTGTAATAAATCATTCAGGCTGAAGGGTTCAATTCTAATTGGAATATTCAGCTGGGCAGCCAAATCCAAAACTGTCAGGCGAGTGATACCGGACAAAATATGATGATCCGCCGGATGAGTATATAAGTTTTTATTTTTAACCATAAAAATATTGCTGGAGCCACATTCAGTAACAGTACCATCCGGAAGATAAAATACCACTTCTTTTGCTCCCTGTTTGTGAGCGGTATTTTTGGCCAAAACCGCTGCCTGCAAAGAGATGGATTTTATCTGGCACATTTGCCAGCGAAATTCCTGCCGGGAAACAATTCTGATGCCTTTTTGGTAATTATCCGGAT
This sequence comes from Desulfocucumaceae bacterium, assembly GCA_045600185.1. Classification (GTDB taxonomy): domain Bacteria; phylum Bacillota; class Desulfotomaculia; order Desulfotomaculales; family Desulfocucumaceae; genus CATZDY01. The sequence goes on along the minus strand of JAZRXK010000065.1, from coordinate 490 downwards.
CTTTGGGCGGAGCTTCCTGCACAGTAATCATTAAACTGGGCTGCATTCCCGGCTGATAAATATGATTGCGAGGAGCAATTCCCCGTGTAATCTGCAAATAAACAGAAGCTTCCTGAAGTTCACTCTTAACTACCAGATCCTTAATCAGTTGAATAAGCTCCTGTTTGGTCCAGGGATACTCAATTTCAACTGCTTCCAGACTGGCCAGAAGCCGCTGAATATGCTCCTCCATGCCCATAAACTGACCATGATAAACCCGAATAACCTCATAGACACCGTCTCCAAAAACATAACCCCGGTCATTAACCGAAACTTTGGCTTCAGAAAAGTCTCCAATCCAGCCATTCAAATAGACCAACGCTCCCACTTACTTCACCTTCTTCGATTGTTTTTAAATGCTTACCGCTTCTTCGGCATTCAGGCAAGGCCAACCCGACTTTGTCTGATTCTTATATTGTAGCCTTCCCCCTTTAATTTGTCAATCAGCAGG
>JAZRXK010000064.1:0-4751 GCA_045600185.1 Desulfocucumaceae bacterium | reverse complement strand
CAACTGCCGCAGATCTTACATTAAGTCTTATTTCGTAATAAGGCCAAAGCCCCGCTGCCGTTACGTTGGTGGGCAGATTATCATATACGGTAATGCCTGCACCGCTGTGATCAATGCTATCATAATAGAAGGTAAAGGATTTGTCGCTGATATTATAAACTGCCTTGAAAGTGGGCTCGTCCGCCGCCAGTGCCGCAGATGAGGCCAAGCCCATGACCAAAGCCAAAGTGAGAATGGCCATGAATATTCTTTTTACTTTCATTACTTTCGTTATCTCCTTTCAAAAATTTTTCCGGCAATGCCGCTCTTGTCCGCTGTTGGGGGAGGTCTGGGGAAAGCAGAAAAAACCACAACACTCAGCTGGTGAGCATTCTGGTTTCTTGAATTTTTATAAAAAAATGAAAAAAGGGCTTGACAAATCAGTGCAGATGAGCTACACTTGATTGATTGATTGATTGATTGATTGATTGATTGATTGATTGATTGATCTATATACTATTTGCTTTATCATCCATTATCACCCATATCAGGTAATTTATTGCATATCCTCAGGAACCTTCCATTTCTCAGCCTCTTGCAGACGAAAAAAGCAGAGCAATTCCCGCTAATATGTATGTATACCAAGCATAGCACACTTTTCCTGCAAAATCAAATTTTTTTTTCATCATTTTTTTTCACCCCTGACAGACCCTCTTCCCAATAAGTTCGTAACGCATCATTGGCAAACCAACATAAAAAATATCTTTCTTCAGCGGTTTAATTGACATTTTCACTGGATTAAGCTAAAATTAAGCTGACCTGAAAATTTATTGCGTCCAGGTGGAGCAGAAATTTAATTTCTGCTTTTTGTTATAATTTCCAATAAATTCAAGAAAGAGTGAAAATTATGCATTGGTCTGAAGAAATCGCCCAAAGGATTATTGCCCGCAATCCCAACAAGGAAGAATATGTTTGTGCAGCTGGCATCAGTCCTTCAGGAGCCATTCATATTGGCAACTTTCGAGATGTAGTTACCAGCTATTTTGTAGCCAGGGCTTTACGCAAAATGGGAAAAAAGGCTCGGCTGCTTTTTTCCTGGGACGAATTTGACCGTTTGAGAAAAATTCCGGTTAATGTATCCGAAGTCAGATCGGATATGGATCAATATCTGGGCTATCCTTATGCTGATGTTCCCGATCCATTTGACTGCTGCGGCAGCTATGCTCAACACTTTCAGAAACAATTTGAAGAAGCTATTGTGCATTTTGGCATTGAAATGGACTATCGTTATCAAGCCAGGATGTATCGTGCCGGTAAATATGCCGACAAAATAATTTTGGCTTTGCAGCATAGGGGAGAAATTTTTGATATTCTGGACAGCTTCCGGGTGCAGGACGCAGCCGAAGGAGAAAGGGAGAATTACTATCCGGTCAGCATTTACTGTCCCCACTGTCATAAAGATGATACCCAAATTATCTCTCTTTCAGAAGATTGTACCACAGCTGAATATCAGTGTCGCTGCGGGCATAAGGGAACTTTTGATTTTACCAGGGATTTTAACTGCAAGCTGGCCTGGAAAATTGACTGGCCAATGCGGTGGCAATATGAAGGGGTAGACTTTGAACCGGGCGGAAAGGATCACGCCAGCCCTACCGGAAGCTATCAAACCAGCAAAATTATTGCGGAAAAAATCTTCGGTTATGAAGCTCCGATTTTCCAGGGGTATGAATTTATTGGAATTAAGGGCAGCACCGGCAAAATGTCCGGTTCCTCCGGCTTAAATCTCACGCCGCAAACTCTGCTGCAAATTTATCAGCCGGAAATTATTTTGTGGCTTTATGCCAAAACTGATCCCACCAAAGCTTTTAATTTCTGTTTTGATGATGGAATTTTGCGGCAGTATTTTGAATTTGACAAGCAATACACTGATTATAAAAACGGCAATGCCAATGAACTGGTTCAGGAATTTATGTCCTATTGTCTGATTGAAGGCCGGGAAATTCAAACCGTACCGATGGCTTTACTGGTTTCCCTGGGTTCAGTAGTTAATTTTAATGTCCCCATGCTGGAAACTGTTTTTGCCAAAATCGGCACTCCCTATAAACAGGAAAACTTTGGAGAACGCCTGAGTCTGGCTCAATTCTGGCTGGAACAATGTGCCCCGGAAAATGTCAATCGGATTCGGGCTGAACGAAATTGGGAAGTTTACAACACTTTTACTCCCGAAGAAAAACAGGAAATTCAGCTTCTGCATGATTTCTTAACCCAGGATGGCTATAATTTAGATGATTTGAATACCTTTTTATACTCCATTCCCCGGCGAATTTATGGGGAAAGCATCAGCGACAAGGATGCCAAGAGCTATCAGGGTACTTTCTTCAAAAATGTTTACCAGCTTTTAATTGATAAAAAGGCTGGTCCCAGACTTTATTTGTTCCTTTATGCCATTGACAAGCAGGATTATTTAAAATTGCTGGATTTCTCCGCTCCGCCGGAAACCGGGGAACAATCCATCCCGTCTGAAGCGATCATAACAACTGAACCCGAAGCTGCAAAGGAAGCTTCCGTTGCTCCTTTTGCTCCCCAAATTGAAATTGAGGATTTTGCCAAACTGGATCTGCGGGTCTGCAAAGTTTTAAATTGTGAGGAAGTAAAAAAATCACATTCCTGTTACAAATTAACCGTATTTGACGGAATTGATGAACGGGTTATTATGTCCGGAGTTAAAAAATATTATCAGCCGGAACAGCTGATCGGCAAAAAAATTATTGTGGTAGCCAACCTGAAGCCAGCCAAAATTGCCGGAGTCAAAAGCAATGGTATGCTTTTGGCCGGAGTACACGAAAGCTGCGGCTGCCAGATTGTTTTTGTTGATGATCTGATTCCGGAAGGAGTTAAATTAGGCTAAAAACCAGGGGCTGTTTTGGAAACCCCTGAGATTTTCCAAAACAGCCCTTTTGATTTTTTTCAAGGAGAGAATTCAGGAATGGATTGGGTAGAAATTTATACCGATGGAGCCTGTTCCGGCAATCCCGGTCCCGGAGGCTATGGCGTAATTTTACGCTATGGCCAAAAGGAAAAGGAACTTTCAGCCGGTTTCAGACTGACTACCAATAATCGCATGGAACTTTTGGCAGCTGTTAAAGCCCTGGAAGCTTTGAAACGCCCTTGTAAAGTTAAGCTGTACAGTGACAGCAAATATCTGGTAGATGCCTTAAAATTGGGCTGGGTGCAAAAATGGCAAAAAGCAGGCTGGATGCGAAACCGCACCGAACCAGCCAAAAATCCGGATCTGTGGCAAAGGCTTCTGCAACTGCTTCAGGTACATCAGGTGGAATGGTTTTGGGTTAAGGGACATTCTCAAAACCCCTGGAATAACCGCTGTGATCAATTAGCTGTAGCCGCCAGTCACCAACCCAATTTGCCAGATGATCCCGGTTATCAATAATTATTGGAAAAAACATGATTGCCAATTTGAGTCATAACAGGCAAACTTCTGATCCAGCGATCGGAAGCCGTCTGAGGGTTATAAAAATACAGAGCTTCCCCGGTGGGATCACAGCCCTTAATGGCAGCCAAAGCTGCTGCATAAGCTGAATCATCAGGTAATAAATAAATATGGCCATCTGCAACCGAAGAAAATTGATAAACCCGACCATTTCTTTGAAAAACCACTTGTTTAATGCTGTTCGGAAAAGCTGGATCACCCAGCCGGTTTAAAATTACCGCTCCGACAGCCACCTGTCCGGTAAAGCTTTCTCCTCTGGCTTCCGCATAAATGGCCTGAGCCAGAATCTGCCAGTCTTCCACTGTTAAACCCCGTTCAGATAAAATCTTCTGACTGTCCGCTTTCTCCTGCTTGAGCCATAAAATTTCTCCCGGATAGATCCAGCTATCTGTCAAAGCATTGATTTTCTGCAAGTCCTGCCACTTCATTCCCTGCTGCCGGGATATTTTATACAAGGTATCTCCAGCTTTTACCTGATAAAAGGGAGCAGCTTCCGCCGACAATCCCAGACCACTCAAAAAAATCACTAAGCTTCCCCAAAGCAAAATTTTCTTCAGCAATAGCTCAAAATCCTCCTTACCGTCTTTTGAGCTATTTTTCCCTGACTCCCTGATAAATATACCAATTTTTCCAAATAATTAAAAAAGCTCCGTCCCTGCACAGGAACGAAGCTGAGAAAGTTCTTTAGTCAACCAGTTTTTTACCCAATTCTTTGGCTTTGGCCAAAACTTCCTGATTATTGGCAGCAGCTCTGGGATCGTTGCCGCTGGAGAAATAAATGGTATCCTGAATATCAAAGCCCAGCATGGAAACAGCATTATTGGTCTGATCCATATAAGGCTGCAAATCGGCTTGAATCGGGGCTCCAGAGGTATAAACCATGGCGGCCTTTTTGGTGCCAAAACGAGGAGCCGGAGGCATATCAATAATGGGGAACAGGCGGTCAATCAGGTTTTTAACCATACCATTAACCTGATAGAAATAAATGGGAGCTCCAATAACTACGGCAGAAGCATCTTTCAAAGCTTCATAAATTTGCGACATATCATCTTTCAAAACACAGGTATCTTTATTCCGACAATAAAAACAGCCCAGACAGAAACCGATATTCATGTCTTTCAAATAAAAGATTTGGGTTTCAGCTCCAGCGGCAGCTGCACCTTCGGCAATAGCCTTGACAATATTATCAGTATTGGCGTTTTTGCGGGGGCTGCCCATAAAAGCAACTAATTTTTTCACTGTATAACCTCCTTAGAGAAAAAAT
>JAZRXK010000063.1:0-14468 GCA_045600185.1 Desulfocucumaceae bacterium | reverse complement strand
GCTTCCTGTAGCCTCGGTATAGCTAAAAGCCTTGTTGATAACTACCGCAAATTCTGCCCGGCTGATCGGATTGTTCGGCCTGACAATAACAGAGTCTGGATCATTTCCATAACCCTGAATGATATTTTCATCAAGCAGATAATCAATGCTGTCAGCAGCCCAGTGCTGATTGTAGTCCGTCGTCTGGGCGGCAAAAACCAGACTGGGACTAAAAGCAGCGGCTAACAGACATACTGTTAAAATAACTGATATAACTTTTTTGGGCATCTCAACTTTCACTCCTTTTTTGTTTAATTCTGCTTCCACTTCAAAACCTGTACCAAGACCTGTACTGCAATCCAGGTAAATTCTGCTCTTCCTTTGATCAACACCTCCCTTCCATAATCTTTTTATAGTAAAAAAACGCACTGCACCCTAATGGACACAATGCGTTTATAAAACTATTATGTAAAATCATGTTGAGTTAAAAAAAGGCAGACTTAGCCTGCTGTCTGTCTAAGTATAACGGAACACAGCATACTTGTCAAGCCCTTTCTGAAAAATTTCTACTGACAAAAACTGGAATAAAAATCTGGGGTAGATTGTGTAATTATATCAGTTTCAGCCTCTGAGATCAAGGGTTTTTGCAAAAAAAATCACATTGTTGTTATTTATCAGTCTGTTTTGGAAAACTTGACTTGTCCTGAAGGCTCCGATATAATGAAAGACAGGTTTTTATTTCACCGCTTTTGCGGTTTCAGGAGGTGTTGATAATGGGTGGAAATATGGCCAAAATGATGAAGCAGGTTCAAAAAATGCAAATGGATATGGCCAAAACTCAGGAAGATTTAAAAACCAGAACGGTGGAAAGCACTGCTGGCGGCGGAGTCGTCAAGGTGGTAGCCAACGGAGCTCAGGAAATTGTTGCCATTGAAATTAAACCTGAGGCAGTGGATCCGGAGGATGTTGAAATGCTGCAGGATTTAATTTTAAGTGCAGTCAACGGAGCCTTGGATAAAGCTATGGAAATGGTCAGTACGGAAATGAGCAAAGTTACCGGATCCTTAAAATTGCCTCCCGGTTTGTTCTAAAATAAAGGGAGATAAATCATGCTTGAAAACGGCCCTTTGGCCAAATTGGTCGCTCAGCTTGCCAGCCTGCCGGGAATCGGCTCCAAATCGGCACAAAGGCTGGCTTTTTATTTAGTTAATCAACAGCCAAAGGTGGCTCAGGAGCTGGCCAGAGCCATTCTGGAGGCAAGGGAAAGCATCAATCAATGTCCTGTCTGTCATTATGTCAGCGATCAAAAGCAATGCCCTCTTTGTCAGGATTTCAGGCGGGACTCCACAGTAATTTGCGTGGTCGAACAGTCCAAAGATGTTTTGGCTTTGGAAAAAAGCCATATCTATCAGGGTTTATATCATGTTTTGCAGGGCTGTTTGTCCCCCATGAACGGAATTGGTCCGGAGAATTTGACCATTCGGGATCTGTTAAAGCGATTGGAAGACAAAACCGTCAGAGAAGTGGTTTTGGCCACCAATCCCACAGTGGAAGGCGATGCCACTTCTATTTATTTGTCCCGTCTGTTGGAGCCTTTGCCCATCAAAGTTACTCGTTTGGCCAGAGGGCTTCCCTCCGGAGCTTCTCTGGAATTTGCTGATGAAATTACTTTGGCCAAAGCTCTGGAGGGACGGCGGGAGTTTTAGAAGTTTTAGAACCATCGGTTAAACCGACGGCTTCAGATCGTCAAAGAACCCGCTTTTCTTAGCTTGAATTGCGGGTTCTTTGACAGGCTGCTCTAAGGAAAGCCATGCTTCATCTGGCCAGCAAAGCTCTGGCCTGTTGAACAATATTTTCCGGTGTGAAGCCGTATTTGACCAAAAGTTCTGCTGGTTTGCCGGATTCCCCAAAGCAGTCCATCATTCCCAGGCGTTTTAATCTGGCTGGAGCTTTTTCAGCAATAACCTCGGCTACGGCTGAACCCAGTCCGCCCAAAATACTATGTTCTTCCACGGTCAGCAAATGACCGGTTTGGTTGGCTGCCTGAATAATCGCCGCTTCATCCAAAGGCTTCAGGGTATGTACCTCCAAAACAGCCGCTGAGATTCCTTCTTTGGCCAGAAGCTCCGCTGCTTCCAGACAGAGATGCACCGTTATTCCCAAGCCCAGCAAAGTTATATCGGAGCCCTTCCGCAAGGTCGCAATTTTGCCAGCTTCCATTTTCCAGTCTGCTTCATGTACCATCGGAACCCCGGAACGCCCCAGCCGAATATAGACCAGGCCTTCAATTTCCAAAGCTGCCCGAATTGCTTCCTGAGTTCCAACAGCATCTGCCGGAACCAGAACGGTTATACCTGGCAAAACCCGCATTAAAGCCAGATCCTCTATGGATTGATGGGTAGCTCCGTCCTCTCCCACGGTAATGCCGGCATGGGTAGCCGCAATCTTGACATTCATGGCTCCATGAGCCAGAGTATTGCGAATCTGCTCAAAGGGACGACCAGTCGCAAAAACTGCAAAAGAAGAAACAAAAGGAATCCAGCCGCAAGCCGCCAGGCCTGCTGCCGTACCAATCATATTTTGTTCAGCAATTCCCATATCAAAAAAGCGTTCCGGAAATCTTTGGGCAAATAAACTGGTTTTGGTGGAACCACTTAAATCTGCATCCAAAACCACCAGACGAGGTTCCTTTTCTCCCCATTCTGCCAAAGCCTGTCCATAAGCTTCCCTGGTAGCAATCAATTTACTCATTTATTCCAGCCTTCTTTCTTAATTCAGTTCCTTCAAAGCCAGGCTCAAATCTTCACCCTGGGGAGCCTTGCCATGCCAGTCGGCCTGGTTTTCCATAAAGGAAACACCTTTGCCCTTGACGGTGTCAGCAATAATCATCCGGGGTTTTTGAGGCTGACGAATTTGCTGAAGGGCAGTTAAAATCTGTTCAAAATCATGTCCATCAATTTCCATTACTTCCCAACCGAAAGCCTGCCATTTATCCTTAATTGGTTCAATATTCATAACTTTTTGAACTTGTCCATCAATTTGCAGCTTATTACAATCTATAAATGCCGTCAGATTATCCAAACCATAGTGAGCTGCGGCCATAGCTGCTTCCCAAACCTGACCTTCCTGCGTTTCACCATCTCCCAAAATGGCAAACACCCGCCAGGAGGCTTTGGCCAATTTGCCTGCCAGAGCCATGCCGTTAGCTATGGATAAGCCTTGCCCCAAAGAACCGGAGGACATATCCAAACCAGGCAAACGCCGGAAATCAGGATGACCTTGCAGAGCAGAACCCAGTTTACGCAGGGTTTTCAACTCTTCCAAAGGGAAAAAACCTTTTTCGGCCAAAGCCGCATATAAAACAGGAGCGGCATGACCTTTGGACAAAACCAGACGATCTCGTTCCGAGCAGTTTGGGTTTTGGGGATCCACTTTCATTTCCGCAAAATAAAGAGCAGTAATCAGATCTGCCGAAGATAAAGAACCACCCGGATGCCCGGAACCGGCTTCTCCCAACATTTCAATGACCAGCTTCCGCAATTTGCGAGCCTTGTTCTGCAAAAACAACAGCTTTTCTTCTTCCATTTTTAAGTCTCTCTTTTCATATTTTTATTATTGTCGTTTCAATCAAAACCACCCTTTCAAAGGGTGGTTTGCTCTAAAGTTATAAGCCCAATGACTATTCGGCCAGCACCAAGACGCTGGCTGCTTTTTTATTTAAGCCTGCACCATTTTGCGTAAATAAGCATTGATAAAAGGATCCAGATCTCCATTCATCACTGCCTGTACATTGCCTGTTTCCAAATTGGTTCGATGATCTTTAACCAGGCTGTAGGGATGAAAAACATAGGAACGAATCTGACTTCCCCAGGCAATCTCCATTTGTTCTCCCCGAATAGCATTCAGTTCAGCTTCTTTTTTGCGTATTTCCAAATCTACCAATTTGGCTTTAATCATGGCCATGGCACTGGCTCGATTCATAATTTGCGATCGTTCCGACTGGCATTGCACCACAATCCCGGTGGGCAGATGAGTAATTCGAACTGCTGAATCAGTTTTATTAACATGTTGTCCCCCAGCTCCGCTGGCTCGATAGGTGTCTATTTTCAAATCTTCTGAAGCCACAGCTATTTCCACTGAATCATCTACTTCCGGCAAAACATCCACCGAAGCAAAAGAAGTATGCCTTCTGCCGGCTGCATCAAAGGGAGAAATCCGAACCAGACGATGCACCCCGGCCTCCGAACGCAAATAACCATAAGCATTTAAGCCTTCCACAAAAATGGTAGCACTTTTGATCCCGGCTTCATCTCCAGGCAAAGAATCCACCAGACGAACCTGGTATTGATGATCCTCTGCCCAGCGGGTGTACATTCGCAAAAGCATTTCCACCCAATCCTGAGATTCAGTTCCCCCGGCTCCGGCATGTAAGGTCATAATTGCTCCGGATTGGTCATATTCTCCAGAAAGTAAAATTTGCAGCTCCTGCTTTTCCAGCTTTTGTCGAAAGCCTTTTAATTCCTTTTGCAGATCTTTTTCCAGGGAATCCGGCTCCGCTTCTTCCAAAGCTAATTCCCAAAATATTTGTAAATCTTCCAAAATTGAGTTTAGATTGATAAAATTCTCTATCTTTTCCCTTAAAAAAGATAGTCTTTGGGATACCTGCTGGCTTCTGTCCAGATCCTCCCAAAATCCTTCTTCCATCATCTGTTTTTCCAAATCAGCTACTTGCTTTTCCTGTCCGGGCAGGTCAAAGAGAATCCCTCAATTCATTCAGCCGGATTTGCAAAGCTTCAATTTCCTTGCCCATTTCGCTTAGCATAAAATCACATCCTTTTGTGATACCATCTTAAAGCAAAGCCAACCAATTCAGGCTCTTTATAATCATAATACCCCAAAAAAATCCTGAAAGCAAGGTTTAGTTCAGAGAAACTACAGGAGATTGAATTGCTTTATTTGTTCCCGGCTTGTTTTTTACTGCAGGAGTGTTATAATTAAGAAAAAAACTAATTGAAAACTAACAGAAAAGAGGCAAGAGAAATTATGAGCGATGCTGTTAAATGGTCAGATCCAATAATTGAAGATGCGGTAAGAGAATCTCTAAAAAAGCCCCAGGGTGATATTTTCCCGGAGGAAGTAGCGGAAATCACCAGTTTAAATTTATATGGTCTGAAGATCTGGGATATTTCTTCCCTGGCTTTGATGCCCAAGTTAAAAAAGCTGAATATCAACAAAAATGGCCGTCCGATTGTCTGGTCGGATCCAGCTATTGAAAGAGCGGTCAGAAATGTTTTGGGCAAGCCGGAAGGGGTTATTGGAGTTTGTGAGGTACAGGAAATTGTTCGTTTGCCTATTCTGGATCCGGTTATTGAAGACATCAGCTCTTTGGCCTTAATGCCCAAGCTGAAGGTTTTGGATTTTGAAGATAATTCTCTGGCCAGCATAGATTTGCGGGAAGCCGGCTTAATTTATGAAGGAGAAGCTCAGAAAAAAACGACTCAATCGGATCCAAAGCGGCTGGCACAACAAAAAGCTTTGCAGCAGGAAGCCCTGCAGGCTTTGGACGATTTTGAGAAAGCCGATCTCAAAGCAGCAGCGGAACCGCAGAAACCCATGACTACCGAAGAAAGACGCTCTGTTTTCCGCAGCTTAATGAAAGAGGTCGAGTCAACAGTAGCCAAAATCCCCAAGGTGGATATATCCAAAAAGGCTTCTCCTGCTCCCCGACCGGTTAAGGAAAAACCGGAACCGCTGTCCGCAGACAGTCTGCCGCAGGACTTTGAGGACTATAAGATCAAGGTGAGTTCCAAGGTGGAAAAAGCCTTGCGTTCAGCCTTGAAAAAGCCGGAAGGAAATATTTATTACAGCGATTTGTTTTTACTGACCTATTTGCAGATCAATTCAGAAGGCTTGTCGGATGTGGAGTTTTTGAAATATACTCCCAACTTGCAGCATCTGGATTTATCCTATAACAGTATTTCCAATATTGCTCCCGTCGGTGAATTAACTCAGCTTACTGAACTGCATTTGGGCTTGAATGAAATCAGCGACATCAGTCCTTTGGCCAATTTGCCGCATCTGAAAATTTTGGAATTATTTTCTAATCGAATTGAGGATATTTCCGTTTTGACCAATATGCAGGAATTGGAATTACTGAATTTGCGAGCCAACCGTGTTAACAACATTCAACCTCTGGCCAACTTAACTCAGCTTAACTGGCTAAGTCTGGAAAATAATCAGTTGGACAATGTGGAAGCTTTGGCTTCCTTGACTCAGCTTAAGGAATTATATGTCAATGGCAATAAACTTACGGATTTGAGTGTTTTGAGCAATTTAACCAGTCTTACTTCTTTGGACATTAGCAAAAATCCGGTTTTTGATGCCACTCCTCTGGCCAATTTGGTTCAATTAAAGGAACTTTGTATTTTTGATACCAAAATCCGGGATCGCAAGCCCCTGCGAGCTTTAAAAAATACAGACATTACCCGTTGATGTATAATTTTCAAGGGGTTTCATCCGCCTGCAAACGACAGGGACAATCGAGAAACTGACTGATTACAGGTTACAGGAGTAAATGATTATGGAAAGATTTTTGGCTGGTTTATTGATTGCGGGCTTGCTGGCTTTTAGTCTGGCTGGCTGTGGCCAAATCGCTGCTCAAAACGAAACTGTTTTGCCCGATAAGACCGCAGACAATACCAAGGAAATTAGTCTGGAACAGGCTCAAAACCTGGCCTTACAGGATGCCGGACTGGAAAAAGCTGATTTTGCCCTGGTGCATCTTGATACTCATGCCCAAAATCCACACTATGATTTAATTTTTGTGGCGGCTGACCAAAAGTATGAATATGAAATAGCGGTGCAAAACGGAAAAATTCTGGAAATTGAAAAAGAAAGCGTTTATAACAGCGATTTCAATGAGCAGAGCAGGGTCGATTGTCTGGATTTTGAAGCAGCTGAAAAAGCTGCCTTGCAGGTTTTTAATTTGTCTGAAGGAGTTTTTACTCAAATTGAATTGGAGCAAGATGATGGCAGGATTATCTATGAGCTTGAATTCTATTTCGAAGGAACCAAATATGAAGTAGAAATGGACGCTCAGAGTGGTAAAGTTTTATCTTCTTCTTATGGAGACAAATAATCATCGGGGGATCAAGGTCGGCCAGCCTTGATCCCTATGAATTGGGCAGTAAATCATTGATTTCTATTTTTTATGTCTTTGGATGGAAAAGAAAAAACCCGTCCAGAGATGGGACGGGATGAAAAATTTCTTTTTCCGGTGCTGGGAAAGACTCAGCTAAGTTTGAAGAATTTGTTTTTCGGTGTTTAATAACTGGTACGCCCGACAGGAATCGAACCTGTGCTTCCGGCTCCGGAGGCCGGCACTCTATCCCCTGAGCTACGGGCGCCTGAAGAATACTACGGGAACTATTATAATTCATTTTGTCCTGAAAAGCAAGGAAAAAATGAAAAAATTTTTAAAAAACTTGTTGCTTTGTCAACGATGTTTTACAAAATAAAAAAAGTAACTCATGGCAACGGTTGACATGGAACGAAAATTATGCTATTATTGCCTAAAGCCTGAAAGGGTTCTAATGTATTTTAGGAGGAATGTGCTTAATGCAAGGCAAAGTAAAATGGTTTAGTGCGGAAAAAGGTTATGGCTTCATTGAACGGGAAGACGGCGGCGATGTATTCGTCCATTTTTCCGCAATCCAGGATGAAGGCTTCAAAAGCTTGGATGAAGGCCAGCGGGTTGAATTTGATATAGTAGATGGTGCAAGAGGTCCTCAGGCTTCTAATGTTGTAAAATTATAATGTTGTCAACCAACCCCGGTCTTTCAGGCTGGGGTTTTTATAAGTTTGGAGTTGAAATTCACTGTTTTCGGATGGTGAAATCATAGATGAAAACTCAAATTTCTTAAGCAAAGTCCAAAGCTTGTTCATTGTTTTGGACAGTTTATAAATTGCTCACGGGCGAAACCCCCATGTGCTTCAGCACTGGGGATGAAGTCCGCCTTGCTTTCTGACCGTGCCGAAGCACGGTTTGTATAAAAGTAAGCAGAATTTCGACTGCGAAAAACTGTGTATTGGACTTTTGGCGAGTCCCGGAAGAATAAGAATTGCTTAAACAATTAAACTTCTTCCGAATCCCCGCTGCTTCAGCAGCGGGGGAGCGTCAAAATCTAAACACAATGAGGAAGGAGATGTTGTCTATATGAAGATCCAAATCAGAGGAAGGAATATTGAGGTTACTCAAGCTTTAAGTGAGCAAATCAGCAAAAAGCTGGAAAAACTGGATCGGCATCTGGGTCAGGAAACTGAAGCCCATGTCAGTTTGAGCCTTGAAAAGGATCTGCAAAGAATTGAAGTTACCATTCAGGTCTATGGCATGATCGTCCGGGCTGAGGAAGCAACTGCGGATATGTACAGCTCTTTAGATCTGGTAGTGGAGAAGCTGGAAAAGCAAATGAGCCGCTACAAAGGACGCCTGCAAAAACGGGGGCGTACTTCCGTAAGTGAAATTTCCGCTGCCGAAGCACCTCCCCTGGAAATTAGTACGGAAAAAGAACTTGAAGAAGAATTTCAAGTAGTCAAAAGCAAAAAATTTGCCTTTAAACCCATGGCTTTGGAAGAAGCTATTTTGCAAATGGAACTCCTGGGACATAATTTTTATGTATTTTCCAATGCTGAAACCGAACAGGTTAATGTTATCTATAAAAGAAATGATGGAAAGATAGGTCTTATTGAACCGGAATTTTAAATGATAATAAGGGGGGCTGTAAAAAATCAGCCCCTTTGTAAATTGCTCACGGGCGAAACCACCATGTGCTTCAGTACTGGGGGATGAAGTCCGCCTTGCTTTCTGACCGTGCCGAAGCACGGTTTGTATAAAATAAGCAGAATTTCGACTACAAAAAACTGCGTATTGGATCTTTAGCGAGTCCCGGAAGAATAAGAATTGCTTAAACAATTAAACTTCTTCCGCATCTTACGCTGCTGAAGCAGCGGGGGAGCGTCAATTTCTGTCTTTCAAGCTGCACCGAGCTGCAAAATAACCCAAAAGATGAGCGGGTTTATTCAGGCTTAAATTTTGCAGAACCTCCGGATCTCCAATAGCCAGCAGGCAGGTAGACGGCCCGGCAGACTTGTGCGGATCCAAACCCGGCGGCAAATTATCCCAGAACATTCTCAGTTGATAATATTGCTCCAAATCTTCAATTTCTCCGGCAATGCCTCTGGAACCAATCGGTACAATTTCTCTGATTTCCGGATAAGCCAGTAATTTTTGAATATCCGACCCTTCTAATAGTTCTGAATAACCGGAGGCCACTTCCGAACCTACTTTGGGCCAGCCCAGCAACAAAACCGCATCTCCGGATTGTAAAGACTTAATGCGTAAATCCTCCGGTCTGGCTAAAGCAATAACCGTAATGCCCAAAGCGGACTGCAAAACCGGAAAATTCTTTTCACTGCTTCCGGTCATCATGCTGAACGGATTCAAACCCAAAGCTTGCAGCTCTTCCTGAATGCCCTGATTTATTTCTTTCCCCAGCGGAAAAGGTTCCATGCACAAATTGACAATCAGGTTAATGGGTTTGGCTCCCACCGCCAAAACCTCCATTAAAGCTACCCTGGCCGTCAAACGCCCCAGAATATATCCGGGAACTTCAACTAAATCTTCGTCTTTGGGGCCAACGGCTCCGCAGGAATCGCAAGCTGCTACCAACACCTTTTCAGCGTCCAGGTAAGTCAGCAATAAATCCCGATATTTTTCCCGTCTAATAGATACTTTTGTTTTCATAAATTTCCTTTATTATTTGGCCTCTGCAAACATTTCCGCCGCCAGACGAAGGGTAGCCACTGTATTAGTTACCAAAACCTCATACAGCAAAACTGGCATAATTTCTTCAAAATTGGCCTGTAATTCCTTGGCAGCAATTTTATCTTTCAGCTTTTGAGCCGCTTTGTTCAAACTTAAATTAACCAAAGTTTCAATTTCAATTTGATGCTGTTTAACAAATTGATCAATATTTACTTTTATAATCAATCACTCCTTAATCTGTAATAATTCCTCTTCTAAATTTAAGGGTTAAAATTTTTTGCACGCTTTCATTGATCCGCTCCTCAGATAAGCTTCCGTCCGCTAAAGCCTGTTTCACCCCCTTATAAGCCAGATTTAAATCTGCCGGCATTAAAATTATATCTGCTCCTGCCTGAATAGCCTTAACAGCAGCATTATCAGCCGTATATTTGTTGGTAATGGCTCCCATGCTTTGAGAATCTGTAATTATAATTCCTTTAAATCCAAGCTCATTTTTTAAAAGATTCGTGATTATTTCTTTAGAAAGTGAGCAGGGTATAGCTTCTTTGGTAACATTGATTGCCGTCATGTTGGAAATCATCACAAAATCAACCCCGCTGTTTATTCCAGCTTGAAAAGGTAAAAATTCTGCCTTTCTAAATTCTTCTAAAGTTCGGGTGCTTTCAGAATAACCAGTATGGGAATCTACTGAAGTACTGCCATGTCCTGGAAAATGTTTTAGACAGGCTGATATACCATTGTTTTCCAAGCCATTTACTACCTGGGACACCATTCTTTGCACAACTTGCACATCAGAACCAAAAGAGCGGCTTCCAATTTCCTGGTTCTGACTATTGATTAAAACATCAGCAACCGGAGCAAAATCCACATTAAAACCTAAGTCGCCAATATAGCCAGCAATAGTTTCTCCTACCTGATAGGCCTTATTCTCGTCATTCAAAGCTCCGATTTCCTGCATAGGCTGGATTTTAGTTATTCCCATTTGACTGTTACCACCAATGCGGGAAACAATTCCTCCTTCCTCATCCACTCCAATAAAAAGCGGTATCCTAGAGAACCTTTGGCTATTAGCAATCATAGTAGTAATCTGCTCTTTATTCAGGATATTAGGAGCAAAATAGATAATTCCACCTATAGGATATTTCTCCAAAGCAGCCTTAGTACTTTCTCCTGCTTGAATTGCTGTACCTATTCCCGTTAAAGACTCCGGCGTAGTAAAAAACATTTGCCAAATCTTTTCATCCAAAGACATATTAGCCATTAAACTATTAGCTTTTGCCTGAACTTTTTCATCTCCAGATTGATACAAAAAATTCTTGCTTTGTACTTCTTTCGGCTTGTCTTCTGAAGTCTGGCTACTGCTTTTTAACTCTTTTGTCTTAATCTCTGAAGTCTGAATGGTAGTTTGCAGTTCTTCTGCTTTATTTTCTGCAATTTGGCTCGTAGATTTTGGTTCCTCTGCTTTATGTCGGACAGTCTGATTTTTGCCATTGGTTAAATCTGTTTTTACCTCTTCCCCGCTTATCAGGGTTTTTACCGAAAACACATCCTTCACGCCCAGTCCATAAGCTGAAACAAAGACCACAATCAGAAGAATTGGTACACAGAGCTTTTTCAATAGCTTCCTCCTTCAAATTCCACGATGTAACCCATTTTATCTTTATAATACTGTTTAACATCATTGGGAGCATCATTATAGTACCATTGACCATCTACATAAAAACACATTAAATAGTTTTCACTATAACCAGTATCTGACGAAATATAAGAAGGCTCATTGCTAAACCATTTGGTAAACTTAATTGGTGTACCATTTCTCCAGGAAACTTCACTCCAACTTTGCTGATCATATCTTTTAGCTCCCACCCAAAAAACTCTTAAACCAGCATTAATCAAAATTATTATCAGCGTTGTTATGGAGTGATTTTGCACCGGTCTTTTTTCAATATCCATTCCCGTAACAATTGAGAGTCCTGCCTCATCTTCTTCTATAACTCCATGGTTTGAATCGTCTACAATACGGATCTCTTTTCCGCATTGTTTGCAGAAATCGGCTGTGTCTGAGTTTTGACAGCCACAATATTTACAAAACATAATTTTACCTCAGATAGCTGCCATCAAAATATGATGGCAGCTATTCTTTTCTAAAACATAATTCAGGATTTCCATTTGGAAATAGCCAGGTCTCCCATGGTTTGTATATCTTTCACTAGTGCTCCCAGCTCATTCATCATACGATTAGTATCTTCAGTAGGTGCACTAACTACCGAATATAATACACCATTCCCATGCAAAGATTTAGCACCTTCTCCCAATACAATAGGGGAAGGACTGCACTCAGACGCATATACAGACATTTTGAAACTACGTCTGTGGCAGGTAAGCATAAGTATGATTCCAACACAAAAGAGAATATAAAACAAAGTAGAATCACTATAAAAGCCATGAACTTTCACAACAGAAAAAATTCCCAATACTGTTAATATAATTCCTGCAATTAACTGTTTAAGACTGACATTAATGCCATAGTAGCAATCAAGACCAGTAATCTTGTCCAGGGATATTTCTTTGCTAATCCGACCAGGCTTGCCGAATAAGAAACCCGCACCTTCAGCCTGAAATAACATTCTTTTATTGGTTACGCTCAAATAGCCTTCACATTTAGGTTCCTTAACACTGCTGCAATGGTACTGTCTTACCAATTCTTCATTTTCAGATAACACAAGTTCACCCAATGTCGGCATGTCTAATTTAGTTTCAGCGAATTGTTTTGTATAATTTTGTATTTCGTATAGATCTTCATTTGTCGGCATGTCTAATTGAGTGAATAACTCTGTCTCATGAGATGCTATCGGCGTCTGAGTATATTTGTATTGTTCTGTATAGTTTTGTATTTCGTATAGATCTTCTAAATCTTCAGTTTGCTCTTCACCTTTAAAAGATGGGTCTGCTGCTTCAATAGCTTTGGTTTCAATTTCACTTTCACTTTCATGAGATGTTATCAGCTCTTCTGCAAATAAATCTCTTACATCCTTGCCACAATTCAAACAGAACGCTGCATCATCAGGTAGTTGTGTACCACAACCATCACAATACATTTTCTTCCCCCCTGCATTTTATTTGGTACTGTAAACTTAAATGAAAATTGAAAACTCGCCATCCTTTCTGGTACAATAGTTTCACCACAAAACAAGATACCTTCCACGAGTCCTCATGGTAAAATCATACCAAATTTATTGTCCCCAATGCAATAACCAAAACAATTTTTATCGTTATGGTAAAACCAAAGCTTAATGTGCCGGTTTGAAGCTTTCAAAAAACGAAAACGGGCATTGTTATTGGTCGCTTAAGTCTTTTTGGATTATTTTGGACAAGATTCTTTCATGTTTACTTTACAGTCCCAAAAAACTCTTAAACCAGCATTGTAGGCCAGATTACATATTTTGACAAACTCATCTGAATTATTGATATATGCCAAGTGTCCTCCTGTTGAATCAGCCTGGCTATTAGCAGTTTCCCAGGTATCATCAGATCTTACAACCTGATAGGTAGACCTCTTATCAACAGAAACAGTTCGGCTGGCGGATCCAGAATCAGAGTTGTTATTTGATGGAGAAGAAACACTTCTATCAGATGGGACACTCTGAGTATCAGAAATATAATTAGTGCTATTATCTGCTGAAGAAGAATACAGCTTATAAGAATCCTGACCATAGACATAAATAACATCTTGATAATCATTATAATTATATCCAGTTACCAGAATATCATGTTTGCCATAAAAAACATAAGGCAAGGTATATAAATCATAATCCTTTGTGGAAGCAGTACGATATCTTTTATCTATTGTTTTACCATCAACGCTTAAAACAGTGCCATTAGGTATATAGACACTATATTCATTGGTAGCATAATCATTTAAAGAAATTTTATAAGAATCAAAGAATAAAAGATTACTTTTATTTTGTTTCTTTAAGTTTATCTTAAATGAATCTTCTTCATCGTTATATCGAACGCACTTAATCAAATAAGACTTCTTATTACCATTAGACACATCAGTCATAGTATAGTCAACTATTTTATTATCCGAAGCGGAACATAAGTCAATAAATTTATCTTCGGTAATAAAGGGAGAATCTATCTCTTCTGCATTCAAATAGCTGTAAGCCTTACTCCAATCCTGATCAACAATAGCTGTAACATATTCTTTAACAAACTTATCTGGGCTAAAAACAACATTATTTCCTATGAAATAACCAGCTATCGCAAGAAGCAAAACCGCACCCAAAACGCTTATTACAACAGTAACAGATTTCCTGGAATTAGCTTTGCCAGACTCATTGGCTTTAACAGATTCATCAGCTTTAACAGATTCAGTAACCTTAACCTCTGCTTGAATAAGCTCTTCAGGTTCTGTCTCTAAAGTATTAATAACAGTTAAATCTTGACCACATACTCTGCAATATTTTGCTTCGTTTTTATTTTCCCTGCCACATTCTGGACAACGCATACAAAACCTCCTTGTTGCTGGCGTATTAATGGTCAGCTTAAATTTTTTTGAACTACTTTGGATGTTATTCTTTCATGTTTACTTTACGGTTCCTTTTGAAAAAAGGTGCTTCACCAAAAGAGGAAGCATATATTGACCGGATTCAAGGCTGAAAAC
>JAZRXK010000062.1:0-7565 GCA_045600185.1 Desulfocucumaceae bacterium | reverse complement strand
TAAGGAGGACTTATCTCTATTATGGCAAAAATTTTAGTTGTTTCATGCGAAAATGTTCGGGACAAAAGCTGTGTTGCCTGCTTAAAGTGTTTCAAGGCAGTTGAACTGGGTGCTGGCGAATATGCCCAGCATGAAGAAGGTGCTCAAATTGTAGCTATTTCCGGTTGTGGCGGCTGCCCTGGTCTGGTTATGCCCAAAGTTGCCCTGGTTATGGATTGTGCTGACGGCTTGGGTCGGGAAATTGACACCATTCATCTGGGTACCTGCATGAAAGCAGCCTGCAACACGGGTGGCTGCCGTTTGGATTTGGAAAAAACAGCCGAAATGCTGCGGAAAAAATATGGCGTAAAAGTAATCATCGGAACTCACAATTACTAATCAGCCTGCCTTAAAAATTAAGTATTGATTAAAAATATTATCTCGAAAAGAGGAATATTTGTGCGTAAATTGATTTTTTTGTTGATTTTAATGCTGATCCTGCCCACAACTGGAGCTTTGGCCTCTCCGGACGGATCGATTGTCCCTGGCAAAAAGAGCGTTTCGCCAGCCAGTAATAACACTAATAAGAGCCAGGCCACCGACAAATATATTTGGCCGGTCAAAGGTTATACTCATGTTACTGCTCGTTATACCGAAAAACATCCCAGTGTTGATATTTCCGGCTCTAACATCGAAGGTACTGAAATTGTAGCTGCTCATGACGGAACCGTTGATGCAGACTCTTACAGTAATGTCGATTATGATAAGGAGAAGAATAAGTATGGGATTTACTGTAAAATCAAGAATACCAACCGCAAAGGTTATTCCACCTTATATGCCCATATGAGCGAGATTCTGGTTAAACCTGGTGAAACCGTTACAGCCGGACAGGTAATTGGTTATGTAGGTTCAACCGGCAATTCCACCGGATCTCACTTTCACCTTGAAGCTTGGGATGATAAGCAAGCTCATTATGATCCCCTGACTGAATATCCGGATTTAGAATTTACCTTTGACGATGAAAAATTAAACGGAGCCATGTTCAGTCAATCTTACACCAGCAATATAATCTTCCTGCTTATTGGCCTGGTTATCGGAGCTACTGTTGTTGCTTTAGTCTTAAGAAAAAAACAGGAAGTATAAACTCCGCAGAACATAAAAAAACTTTTTAATCTAAACTTACAGGGGCTGTCTCACAAAATCAGTGAAACAACCCCTGTAATTTTATTTGCTTTGCCAATCTTCTGATAACCAAAAACAAAAATTATCCGCCCGGAAGGAATAATTCAGGTCAAGGTCGAAAAATAAATAAGAGAAGGAATGATTTTCTGTTAACCAACATTCGAATTTAAAAAGAATGACTTTTTCAATTTGATAATGATCCGACAATAGTTTACTATTAAAAAATCAAAATTTCGTTAATTTATTTTTAAATTGATAATTATTGAAATAATCATTCTTATTCAAAATTCCTCAATTAAGCTGGCTCACCTGCCAAATTCATTTGAATTTGATTTCAAACTTTTGGCAGATTAACAGAAAATAAAGTATAAAATTATTTTTTGCGTTATAAGGAGGGGTTTTTCTGTGGTAAAAAAATTATTTACCTCAGAGTCGGTAACTGAAGGACATCCCGATAAAATTGCCGACCAAATTTCAGATGCTATTTTAGATGATCTCCTGCGGCAGGATCCATTGGCCAGGGTAGCCTGTGAAACCCTGGTCACTACCGGGATGGTCATGATTTCGGGAGAAATTACCACCACCAGTTATGTGGATATTCCCCATATCGCCAGAGAAACCATTCGAAAAACCGGTTATACCAGAGCCAAATATGGTTTTGACTGTGACACCTGTGCTGTTCTGGTTTCCATTGATGAACAATCCGCCGATATTTCCATGGGTGTGAATCAGGCTCTGGAAGCCAAGGAAGGGCAATATGAGGATAATCAAATAGAAGCTATTGGAGCCGGAGATCAGGGTATGATGTTTGGTTACGCCACCAATGAAACCGAAAGCTATATGCCAATGCCGATCAGTCTGGCTCATGCCATCACCCGAAAATTAGCCGAATTTCGCAAAAACGGCCGTTTGCCTTACTTGCGGCCGGACGGCAAAGCTCAGGTAACTGTAGAATATGACGAAAATAACCGCCCGATTGGACTGGATACCATTGTTATTTCCACCCAACATTCTCCGGAAGTCAGTCTGGAAACCATTAAACAAGATCTCGTTGAACAACTGCTGCCGGAAGTAATCCCAGCCGAACTTTTGGCAAGCTGCAAACGCTTTTTGATCAATCCCACCGGTCGTTTTGTTATTGGCGGCCCCCAGGGAGATACCGGACTTACCGGAAGAAAAATTATTGTTGATACCTATGGCGGAATGGCTCGGCACGGCGGCGGAGCTTTTTCCGGCAAAGACCCCACAAAAGTTGATCGCTCTGCCTGCTACGCCATGCGTTATGTAGCCAAAAATCTGGTAGCCGCCGGCATTGCTGACCGCTGTGAATTGCAGGTTGCCTATGCCATTGGAGTGGCCAATCCGGTTTCCATTTCAGTCGAAACCTTTGGCACGGGAAAAATTGCGGAAGAAAAAATTGAAGCTTTGATCCGATCTAATTTCGATTTACGCCCGGCAGCCATTATCCGGGATCTGGATCTGCGTCGTCCCATTTATACCCAGACAGCGGCTTACGGACATTTTGGCCGTCTGGATTTGGACTTGCCCTGGGAAAGACTGGACAAAGCTGAAACCTTGAAAAAACAGGCTGGTCTGGCTTAAAAATAGATAAACCAACAGGAACCTGCGGTCAAGCGGTTCCTGTTTATTTGATTTGAGGGGCTTCAATCTGCAAAGGCTGATTTAAATCAAACCAGCTTATCTGAACCTCAAAATAATTTTCCTGTTCCGGAGTCAAAGCAGTAATTTTGGCCTGTACTATCTGCCTTGCTTCCGGATCCAGCTCAAGCTGGTAATGCAGGCCTAACTGGCGTTCCCGAAAAAAACTGTCCGGCAAGTCCGGCTGGAGTTCCAAAAGCCAATTTTGATTGGCTGAATTTTCGCTGCATTGTGTAATGGAGGTCTGGGCAGGAATTTGCAGCCAGAGCTGCGGGTTTAACTCCAGATAAAAAATTTCCGTCTGGGAAAGACGAGTGCCGGAAAACAAAGACCATTCTTCCGTCCAGGGAGCTTTGAGCCAGGTTTTGGAGCCAATCTGAATAATTTCACTGTCCTGATCATTTAAAAAATTGCCCTTAATCTGAATCCTGTCCGGACTTAGCCACTGCCCCTCAATTTCCTCCACAAAATCCTGCCCGGCATATTGAACCTTGGCATGAAAATGATAGCTTTGAGCCTTTTGCAAATTCTGCAAAGCTTCACCCAAAACCACATCAGGCGGCAATGGCTTTTGTTTAAACCATACAATTCCGCCTGAAACGGCCAAAATAATCAGAATCAAACTTACAGCTTTTAATTTTTTTCGGGATAAAAAACAGGTACGCATTTTGCCGGACTGCCCTGAATCCAACATATTTTTTTCTTCCGTCAAAACAATTCCTCCCCTGCAAGCTTAGTCAAATATATGGAACAACTTTTTAAAATATGCTGGAAAATCCATGGCAAGGGCAGGAATCACGAACCTTAAAAGAGAAACTAAGCTATTAAAAAATAGGGAGGAATTATTATGGCTTATATTGTGCCGGTCAAAGGATTGCGTTATAAAAATAATCAGGAGTTGGCGTCGCTTACTACCCCTCCTTATGATGTTATTTCCCCGCAGGAACAAGATGCCTATTATCAAAAGCATCCTCACAATATTATTCGTTTGGAATACGGCAAAACTTTTCCGGAAGATACTGCTGAAAACAATCGCTATACCAGAGCAGCTCAGGACTTTATTATCTGGAAAGAGCAGGGAATCCTGCAGACCGAAGCCAAACCGTCCATTTATATCTATGCTCAGGAATTTACTTTGGGCAGGGAACGCAAAACCCGTACCGGCTTAATGGCCGGGGTACGCATTGAACCTTACGAAACCGGAGCCATCTTGCCTCATGAAGAAACTTTGCCCAAACATAAGGCTGACCGTCTGGCTTTAATGCAAGCCTGTCAGGCTAACTTCAGCCCGATTTTCAGTTTATATTCTGATCCTCAAATGCAGGTGGAAAAAGCTGTTGAAGCGGCTTTGCAGCAGGAACCGGTTTTGGATTTTGTTTCTGAAGACGAACAGCGGCACCGCCTGTGGGCCATCAGTGATCCGGCTGTTATTCAGCAGGTTCAGGATATTCTCAGGGATAAAACCTTCTTTATTGCCGATGGTCATCACCGTTATGAAACCGCTATGAATTACCGCAATCTGCAGCATGAAGAAAACCCAAGGGCTCAAGGTGAGCAGCCTTATGATTTTGTCATGATGAATGTGGTCAACCTCTATAACCCCGGTCTGGTGGTTCTGCCCACTCACAGACTGGTAAAAAATCTGGCGGCAGACAAAATTCAGGGACTTCTGGCCAAAGTGCAGGAATATTTCCAGGTACAGCAATTTGAATTGACTACAGCTTCCGGACAGCTTGATTCTGGGCGTTTTGAAGAATTTCTGGCCAGGCTGGCCGCTGTTTCCGGCAAAGCTTTTGGCCTGTATGCTGGAGGAGAAACAGGTTATCTTTTAACCCTGAAAGCCGATGCCGATTTAACTCCTTTTATGCCCCTTAAACATTCGAATGACTGGAAAAATTTAGATGTATCGGTTTTACACAGCCTGATCATGGAAAACTTTCTGGGTATCGGCGGACTGCAAAGAGCAGAAGAAAGCAATTTAACTTATACCAGAGAAGAATTGCAGGCAGCTCAACGGGTACAAAATCAAGAATATCAGTTAATTTTCTTTATGAATCCCACCAAAGTGGAAGAAGTAACCGCCGTAGCAGCCAATGGGGAAAAAATGCCGCAAAAATCCACTTTCTTTTATCCCAAGCTGCCCACCGGCCTGCTGATTATGTCTTTGCAATAAATTTTAAATTTTTAACACGCCGTGAGCAAGAAATCCCTCACCTCTACAGGTGGCGGGATGAATTGCAATAAACACGGCGTTTTCTTGACTTTTGTTATTTATAGTGTCATAATCATAATATACTTGCTGAAGCAGCCTGAAACTAAATATACAGTAGGGATGGAACAGCCCAAACTCATACGCCTGTGGACATTGTGTAAGACTTGAGCTAACGATTATGTTAGCCAGGCAGTAGTGGTTGAAGCAGAAAGCTCCGACTTCTATAAATCGGAGTGGTTCACACCTTTATCCGCTTGCAGCTTGTCTGGAAGGGCAAAGAATTGTTTCCAGTCCTCAAAAATAATTTGCTTCAGGCTGAAAGATTATCATGGTGAAGAAAAATTTTTTATCAACAATCTGTATCGGATCAATGACCGTCAGGAGGTCTTAATTATGCACCAGGATGCCGAAAGAATTTTATTTACAGAAGCGGAAATTGCTCGTCGGGTCAGAGAATTGGGACAAAAAATCACCCAGGACTATGCCCAGCTCGAATCTCTTATGGTGGTAGGTATTTTAAAGGGAGCCACTGTGTTTATGTCCGATTTAATTCGGGAAATTAACCTGCCAATCCAAATTGATTATATGGTTGCTTCCAGCTATGGAAACAGCTCCTGCAGTTCCCAAAACATAATTGTAAAAAAAGATATATCAGCTCCCATTACCGGTAAGCATATTCTGTTGGTAGAAGATATTATTGATACCGGCTATACCATGCAATTTTTGTTTGATTATCTGGGTCAGAGAAATCCAGCCAGCTTGCAGGTTTGTTCCTTGCTGGATAAGCCTTCTCGCCGTCTGGTTCCAGTTGAAATCAAGTACACCGGATTTGTTGTTGAAGATCATTTCATTATTGGCTATGGAATGGACTATGCCGAAAAATACCGCAACTTAAAAAATATTCAAATTTTGAAACCGGAAATCTATAGCTAACCGGTTTGATTTATAAATTGCTCACGGGCGAAAACCCCATGTGATTCAGCAGTGGGGACGAAGCCCGCCTTGCTTTCTGACCGTGCCGAAGCATGGTTTGTATAAAAGTAAAAATGGCACAGCCATCAACGCTGATGTCAATGGAAGTGCCAGCATACTTCATAAAAGTAAGCAGAATTTCAACTGCGAAAAACTGTGTATTGGGCTTTTGGCGAGTCCCGGAAGAATAAGAATTGCTTAACTTCTTCCGAATCCCCGCTGCTTCAGCAGCGGGGGAGCGTCAAAGAAAGGACAATATAAAATGAAACAGGATTTGATTGCCATCTTGGATTTGGGCAGCGAACAAAATTCCCGTCTGGCTCGCTTAATCAGAGCTTTGGGGGTTTACAGTGAAATATATGCTCATGACCTTACAGAAGCTGAACTGAAAGCTCTGCCTAATTTAAAGGGAATTATCATTAACGGCGGCCCCAATAATTTAATTGATGGACAAGCCATTCAGGCCGGAGATTGGGTTTATACGGCTGGAATTCCGGTCTTGGTGTTGGATCATGCAATTAAACCGGAGCTTTCCGTTCCCTGCCCTGCAACTGATGCCGAAATCAAAACTTTGCTGAGCAAATTTTTGACCGACTGCCATGCAACAGCCAACTGGAATATGGCCAATTTCATAGCGGATCAGGTGGAACTCCTGCAAAAACAAATTGGCAATCAAGAAGTTTTACTGGCTTTATCCGGCGGAGTTGACAGCTCGGTAGTAGCGGCTTTGCTGATCAAGGCCATTGGCAGCAGACTGCACTGCGTTCATGTAAATCATGGCCTGATGCGTAAGGGAGAAAGCAGTCAGGTAATTGAGGTTTTCCAAAATCAACTGGGAGCCAATTTAACTTATGTGGATGCGTCCGAACGCTTTTTGAACAAGTTGGCTGGAGTTTCTGATCCGGAACAGAAACGGAAAATTATTGGAACGGAATTTATTCGAGTTTTTGAAGAAGAAGCCCGCAAATTATCCAACATTAAATTTCTGGGACAGGGAACCATTTATCCGGATATTGTGGAAAGCGGAACCAAAACCGCCAAGGTGGTTAAAAGTCATCACAATGTAGGCGGCCTGCCGGAAGATCTGAAATTTGAACTGGCAGAACCCCTGAAATTCCTGTTTAAAGATGAAGTTCGGGCTTGCGGTCTGGAATTGGGCTTACCGGAAAGCATGGTCTATCGTCAGCCATTCCCCGGACCGGGTCTGGGCGTTCGCTGTCTGGGAGCCATTACCAGAGATCGGCTGGAAGCCCTGCGGGAAGCTGATGCCATTGTCCGGGAAGAGTTTGCCGCTTCCGGCCTGGATAAAAAGGTCTGGCAGTATTTTGCCGTTATTCCGGATCTGAAATCAGTTGGAGTTAAGGACGGAGCCAGATATATGGGCTATCCGGTAATTCTAAGAGCCATTAACACAATAGATGCCATCACCGCTGAAGTGGAACCGCTCGGCTGGGAAGTCCTGCAAAAAATCACCGGAAGAATTTTATCTGAAGTCGAAGGAGTCAATCGAGTTCTGTTTGATATTTCCCCCAAACCACCTGCAACGATTGAATGGGAATAA
>JAZRXK010000061.1:0-3768 GCA_045600185.1 Desulfocucumaceae bacterium | reverse complement strand
ACTGGCGTACCGGTTATTCCGCCAGGAGTAACGCCGGGTAACCAAGTTCGGGAAGGATAAGTGCTGAAAGCATCTAAGCACGAAACCAACTTCGAGATAAGTTTTCCCTCAGAGTAGTCTGGTAAGACTCCACGAAGACCAGGTGGTAGATAGGCCGGGGGTGTAAGCATTGCGAGATGTTAAGCTGACCGGTACTAATAAGTCGAGGTTTTGTCCTTGGAAGCAGGGCAGAGAGCAGGTAGGCTGGAGCGAAGGTTTGTAACTGTGAAGTTTTGAAGGTACGGAAAAGAAAAAATAAATAAGATAAAGATTTCCGGTGGTCATAGCGGAGGAGGTATACCCGTTCCCATCCCGAACACGGAAGTTAAGCCCTCCAGCGTCGATGGTACTTGGTCTGAAGGCCTGGGAGAGCAGAACACTGCCGGAATTAATTTTTAAAGAACCGTTCAAATGAACGGTTCTTCTTTTTTTGACATTTATATTAAAATATGATATTTTATATTTATCCAGGATTACACAGGAAAGGAAGTGTATTTTTATGTTAAGAAAATTACAGTTTTTAGTTATGGCAAGTTTGTTGGGCATGTTTTTTTTACTGCCTCTGGCCGAAGCTTCTCCAAGCCAGTTACAGGAACAACAAAAAGAAGCCTGCTTATCTTATTCTGAATTCTTAACCGGCATGATCAATAACCCTGATAGTTATTTTACAGCTAATTCTTGTGATGTCCCTTTGAAACAAGCATTAGTTGATAATTACTTTGCCATGAGTGATATTGATGGAGACGGCATTCAGGAATTGCTTTTAGACTTTAGTAATCATTTTTCCGGGAAAGAAGTACAAATGATTGTTTTCAAGTATAACGCTTCGATTGGGACTATAGAAGAAAGTGGTATTTTCCAATCTTGTGGTGGAAAACATTTTCAAGATCCAGATCCTGAAGATAATTATTTTTGGTCTATCGTTCCTTTGGAAGATAATGATTATGCTAAAGGTTATTTTGCTACTAAATTTTTTAATAATGGTTATGTATTTACTTGTGATTCCTATCAAAATTCTTATGGTAAATCAATTTGGCCATTTTCTATTTATAAATTTGACGATTCTAAATATAAATATGTACATATTTATATTGTTAATTGCCTTGATTCTATGAATTGGAAGCATTCTGACAGTTTTCCTTATGCGGAAGATTATGATTATGACGGAGTTATTTATCATTTTAAAGAATATGGTGTTTCGCCTATGCCTTTAACTTTAACTGAATATAAAAATGCCATTAATAATATCTTAAATGGAGCCAAAGAAGTAATTCCAACCTGGTATCCTATTACCCTCAGCGGCATTCAACAAGCAAGTAATAATATAAATCAAACAAACAATCAAGTTAATGTGTATGTTAATGGGCAAAAAGTTGAATTTGACCAGCAGCCCATTTATTACAATGATCGAATTCTGGTGCCGGTGCGGGCAATTTCTGAAGCTTTGGGAGCAAAGCTGCTGTGGGACTCAAAGAGCAAAACTGTAAATATTACTAAAGGTGGAAAAGTGATTTTAATGACTGTGGGCAGTAAGCAGGTTTCGGTTAACGGTCAGCCCAAGCTTTTAGATATAGATCCAATTAACTCCGGGGGACGGGTTCTGGTTCCTTTGCGGTTTGTTTCCGAAAACCTGGATTGTCAGGTTACTTGGGAAGGGAATACTAAGACTGTTAAAATTGCCCAATAAATATTGCTCAGTCGATAGTAAAGATGGTCTGGGCAACGGCTGAATCAGGTAAGGCAGAGATGCCAAAAAAATAATCCTGTGCCACTGGAAGCAATGGTACAGGATTTCTTTTTGCCAATACCTTAACAGCATTTTTGATTTTCTAACCGTAAGTTTTCAAAGCATCAATTAAATCCTGCTGATTCCAGTTGACGATAACAGTAGATTTTTCTTCCAGAATAGCAGGAACTTGGGGATAATCGCAGGGCTTGACCCCAATAATAATTTTCTTCATTTTGGCTGCTTCTTTAATCTGGTAGTCAATTAGAAAGCGGTAACGATAATAAAGATCTCCAGGTACTATCACAATCCTGGCAGAACTCATTTGTTCCAAAAGAATATTGGCACTTCTTTTAATGATGGGATCTTCAGAGGGACGGCTGGTTTTTTCCCAGTTTAAGCCGGAGTCTTCAATCCAGTTGACAATGGTATTATAGTAAGGATCATATTGCCAAATATGAGCAATAAAAACCCGATATTTTTTGCTCATTTCCATAAAATTGTAAATTTTGGCCACTTGCGATCACTTCCATTTCCCTTTACTTATTGTTAGCTGCCAGAAAATTCTGGCAGAAGCTGCGAATTTCTTCATACATAACCCAATGTCCTTCCGAATTAGGATGAATTCCGTCTGAACAATACAATTTCTTTAAATTTTTTTTCTGTAAAAAACCCTGTCGAAAATCAATTAAAGGACATTTAATTTTTTGAGCCACTTGTTCCGCAATACGGGAATAAAGCTCCTGAGTGCGATAAATAACCTGGACATCTTCTTCCAGCCAGTGAAGAATTTTTTTTCTGGCTTCGTCGGTAGTTGCAATGGTGCGGAAATACCATTCAGCAATAATAGGTGGCAAAGTACATAAAATAGGCTTGATTTTATTGATTTGACAAAGTTCAATCATTTTTTGCAGATTTTCCTGAAATCTTTGCGGATCAGTTTTCGGATAATGTTTGGCCTGGGGGTTTTCCGCAATTTCATTCCATAAATAATCGCAGTCGTTGCCGCCATATTCCAAAAGAGCATAGTCAGCTTTGTTTTTTCCTCGACCCAAAACCCATTTAAAAATTTCCAGTCCTTTGTCTATGGTGCAGCCCATTTTGGATTTATTGATAATTTTCAAGTTAAATTCCTGTTCAATTTTTTCCGGATTATCATCCTGCAAAATCCAAAAGCGTTTATTCTGGTGATCATATTGGATTCGTTTTAATAAAGAATCGCCTAAAACCACTACATTCAAGTTCATTTTTTCGTCTCCTTAAAATCTCAAGATATGGAGTTGGTGCTGTCAAGATAAGCAATAGCCCACAAAAATAAACCTTCCAGGGCTGGCAGCAGTTTTTGTCCAATCTCGCTTAAAGAATATTCTACTTTAGGTGGGATTACCGGGTAAACCTTGCGTTCGATCACTTTGTCTTTTTCCAGATCTCGAAGCTGGCCGGTTAAAATGGCTTGACTGATTCCAGGAATACTTTTTTGCAATTCATTAAACCGCATGGTACCATTTTTTAATTTAAACAGGATAAGTATTTTCCACTTGCCGCCTAAAACCTTTTGAATGAGCAAAACCGGACATTTGAGAGGATCTTCTAAGAGAGGACAATTTTTGTTGTTTGGGGGCGAATATTTTTCCAGGCATTTTTCTCCAAAATCTCCGGCTAAACAAGCTTTATGTCGATTTTGTTCCAATATGGAAGTCCCCCTTTCTTTAAACTTTTGAGTTGGAGAAATTTTTTATACCCTAATTATACTATATATTCACCCAAAAACAATAGTTTTTGGCAAGCTCATTTTAACACGCCGTGAGCAAGAAATCCCCCACCTCTATAGGTGGTGGGATGAATTGCGATAAACACGGCGTTTTCTTGACTTTTGTTATTTATAGTGTTATAATCATAATATAATCGGTCGTAATCATCATAACATACAATCACAAGGTGAGAAAGATGGCAAACAAAGCAATTAAGTATCGAATATATCCTGCAGCTGAACAAAGTGTTAT
>JAZRXK010000060.1:0-13552 GCA_045600185.1 Desulfocucumaceae bacterium | reverse complement strand
ATACGCTTTAATTGATTGATTGATTGATTGATTGATTGATTGATTGATTGATTGATTGATTGATCTATATACTATTTGCTTTATCATCCATTATCACCCATATCAGGTAATTTATTGCATATCCTCAGGAATCTTCCATTTTTCAGCCTCCTGCAGGCGAAAAAAAGCAGAACCATTCCCGCTAATATGTATATATACCAAGCATAGCACACTTTTCCTGCAAAATCAAATTTTTTTTCAATTTTTTTTCACCCCTGACAAGCTCTCTTCTCAATAAGTTCATAACGCATCATTGGCAAACCAACACTTAATTGGCCTCAGATTTTAGCTTAGCCTTGACACAAGCAGGGAATATAAGGTACAATTTATTCTGGTAGAAAAAATCTTGAAATAAAACAGGAGGCTTGAGAACTATCGCAAAGCATCCAAACTCAACTGGATATTAAACCTGATAAATGCAAAAGGGGCAAAATCTGGGTAAATTATTTTCTACTGAGCCAAAAAGCTCGGTTTTTTTGTTTGATTTATCAAAAATAATCTCAGGGGGAAAGAAAGGCAGGGGGATAGGAATCAGTGTTAGAAAAACTTGTTATAGTAATCCTGGCTGTGGCTGTTGGTCTGGGAGTCGGTTATATCGTCCGAAAAATTCAGGCGGAGAAAAAGATTGGATCAGCGGAGGCTCAGGCTGCCAGGATTCTGAAGGAAAGCCGGATTAAGGCGGAAGCTGATGCCGAAGCCAAAAAACGGGAAGCGATTCTGGAAGCAAAAGAAGAAGTTTTAAGGTTTAGAAATGAAGTTGAAAAAGAAAACAAAGAACGACGCAATGAATTGCAGAGATCCGAAAGACGCTTGATTCAAAAGGAAGAAGCTTTGGATAAGAAGCTGGGAATTTTGGAACACAAAGAAGAACAGCTTGCTCAAAAAGAGACTGAGGTGGATAAAACCAGAGAACAGTTGAGCGGTATGATTACCCTGCAAATGCAGGAACTGGAGAGAATTTCCGAATTAACTCAGGAAGAAGCAAAATCTATTTTGTTGGCTGGCGTTGAAAAGGAAATGCAGCATGAAGCCACTAAATTGATTAAAAGTATAGAAGAATCTGCCAAAGAAGAAGGAGAAAAAAGAGCCAGGGAAATAATCTCTTTGGCTATCCAGCGTTGTGCGGCTGATCATGTGGCGGAAACTACCGTAGCAGTTATTCCTTTGCCCAGTGATGAAATGAAAGGCCGGATTATTGGCCGGGAAGGCCGCAATATTCGGGTTTTTGAAACTCTGACCGGAATAGACTTAATTATTGATGATACTCCAGAAGCGGTTATTTTGTCCGGATTCGATCCCATTCGCCGGGAAATTGCTCGAATGGCTCTGGAAAAATTGATTGTGGATGGCCGAATTCACCCAGCCCGCATTGAAGAAATGGTGGAAAAGTCCAAACGGGATTTGAATTTGCAATTAAAGGAAGCCGGAGAACAGGCTACTTTTGATACTGGAATCCATGGCCTGCATCAGGAATTAGTCAACCTTTTGGGGCGTTTGAAATATCGTACCAGTTATGGTCAAAATGTTTTAAAGCATTCTGTGGAAGTGGCTCATCTGGCCGGCTTAATGGCTGCTGAACTGGGAGCTGATGTCCAGCAGGCCAAAAGAGCCGGGCTTTTGCATGACATAGGCAAAGCGGTGGATCATGAAATGGAAGGACCTCATGTGTCCATTGGCGTGGAACTGGCCAAAAAATATCGGGAAAGTGCGGCCATTCAGCATGCTATTGCTGCCCATCATGGGGATGAAGAACCCCATACCATCGTGGCAGTTTTGGTTCAGGCTGCAGATGCAATTTCGGCGGCTCGTCCAGGAGCCAGAAGGGAAACCCTGGAAAATTATATTAAGCGTCTGCAAAAGCTGGAAGAAATCGCCTGTGCTTTTGACGGAGTGGAAAAATCTTATGCCATTCAAGCCGGGCGGGAAATCCGCATTATGGTTAAGCCGGAAAAAGTGGATGATATGGGAGCTGTCAGACTGGTGCGGGAAATTGCCAGCAGAATTGAAAATGAATTGGAATATCCAGGACAGATTAAGGTTATTATTATTCGGGAAACACGAGTAGTAGAATTTGCTAAATAAATACATAAAAAGCGAACCCATACCAGAAAAGGTTCGCTTTTTATGCTTGAGAAAAAATTTTTTTTGAGCTTTAGAGCAGGATTCATCAGAAAAATAACGAAAGTATTAAAATAAAATCGTTGAAGAAAAGAAGGTGCCGGTTTTGCGGGTTCAATATAATAAAGGAAAAGAACAGATTACCGATGGGGTAGAGCTTCTGATTTCCATTTTGCTGCGTTACCCGGAAGTGGCTGTGGTTCGCTATGAGCTGGAACACAATGCTTTGGTTTTCAGTTTTATTTTTGCGGAAGGGCTGGAAAATAATCATCTGGAGCAAGTGAAAGCTCAGCTTTTGGAAGCCATTACTACCTGGCATTATCTGGAGAACCGCCATCCTGAAATTCTGGAGGTTACTTCTGAAGAAATCGATCAGCCGGAAGCCAAAAAATTGACCAAAATTGAATTGCAGCGGGATGTGAACAGCTTTGCTCTGGAAGAAGTATCCCTGTTGGTAAATTTAATAAATTCCTTTGAACTGCCCCTGTTGACCGAAGATTTCGAAGCCTTTATGGAAGAAGACTTGATTTTGCAGGAAGAAATTATTCGTCATTTGTTGGATAGCGTCAAAAACTATGACTGCGAAAGAGATTTATTTGCTTTTCGGGAAGAAGGAAAGGTTTTGGTGTTTAACCATTAAATCGGAGGAAGTATGAGAATTCTGATGATCGGTGATGTCTATGGGCGACCAGGACGCAAAGCTTTAAAAGAAAATTTGCCGGAGCTGATTCAGGAATATCAAATTGATGCGGTAATTGCCAATGGAGAAAATGCCGCCGGAGGCAATGGAATTACTTCGGAAATCGGCAGGGAATTTTTCAGTTGGGGCGTGGATGTTATTACCATGGGCAATCATGTTTGGAATAATCGGGATATTTTTGCCTATTTGCCCAGAGAACCCCGCATTATTCGTCCGGCCAACTATCCGGACGGATCACCCGGTCAGGGAAGCCGAAGCTTTGTTGCCAGAAATGGCGTTAAAATGGCGGTTCTAAATATTTCCGGTCAGGTTTTCATGCAGCCTTTGGGCTGTCCTTTTCATAAGGCCAGAGAGCTTCTGGCTGAACTGGATCCGGATATTAAGGTTATTATTCTGGACTTTCATGCAGAAGCTACCTCGGAAAAAGTTGCTATGGGCTGGTTTTTGGATGGACAGGTTAGTGCGGTTTGTGGAACACATACTCATGTTCAAACGGCTGATGAAAGAATTTTGCCGCAGGGAACTGCTTATATTACTGATGTGGGAATGACCGGACCTAAAGATTCGGTGATTGGAGTGGAAAAAGAGCTGGTTATTGAAAAATTTGTTACCCAAATGCCCCGCCGTTTTGAAGTGGCTTTGGGGGATTACCAGCTTAATGCTGTTGTAATTGAAATTGATCCGGATAGCGGACAGGCTTTATCTATCGAACGAATTCAAACTTTTGAAGCTTAAACAGTTATTATTCCAGATCGAATGAATATAAATAGAAAAACTAAAAGTTCTGCTATTTGCTAAAGGAGGTAAAGTCGGTGGACATTTTAAAAGTCTCGGCAAAATCTAATCCTAATTCGGTAGCTGGTGCTTTGGCCGGAGTTGTCAGGGAAAGAGGGAGTGCAGAAATGCAGGCTATAGGAGCCGGAGCCTTGAATCAGGCGATTAAGGCCATTGCTATTGCCAGAGGGTTTGTAGCTCCCGGAGGCATAGATCTGATTTGTATTCCAGCCTTTACGGATATTTATATTGAAGGAGAAGAAAGAACCGCTATTAAATTGATTGTAGAACCTCGCTAAATTGTAATAAGCTCGATTCAGGTCGAGCTTTTTTGTATGTGGGGAGTTGATTATAATCTGGATTGCAGATGGGCATTGCGACACTTTGACTGCTTTGCTGCAGCGGAAAAGAGAAGCCAAAGCAGTTTGGGACAACTGGCAGACTGGACAAATTAAGCTGCAAATCATGGCTGTTTGTGCAGCGTCTGATTTTGCTCATTGGGAAACTTCCGGAACCTTGCAATGTTTGGAATATTTTTATCAAAGATTGGAGAAGGATTGGATTCAAGCTCATTGGCTGCGGTGGCAGGACGATATGGATAATTTGCAAAATTCAGATAAATTGGGTTTATTGCTGGCTTTGGAAGGAGCGGAACCTCTGAATGGGAAAATTGAATTATTAAGTCTTTTTTTTCGTTTGGGGATACGCATGATCGGGTTGACCTGGAACTATCGCAATCAGTTGGCAGATGGAATCAGGGAAAATGGAGGATTAAGCAATCTGGGCAAGGATTTTGTCCGGGAAATGAATCGACTGGGTATTTTAATTGATGCAGCTCATTTATCTTCGCAGGGGATGGCTGATTTGGCTCAGATTTCTAAGAAACCCTGGGTAATTTCTCATGCTGATTGCCGTCGGCTTTGCGATAATTCCCGCAATTTGGCGGATTGGCAAATTAAAGCCTGTGCGGAAGCCGGGGGAGTAATTGGGGTTTGCTTTTATCCGCCTTTTCTAACCGGAACTTTGCGGGCTTCCGTGGAAGATGTGCTGGATCATATTGAATATCTGGCGGAAGTTGGAGGGATAAATTGTGTGGCTTTGGGTTCGGATTTTGATGGAATGGACTGCTTTTCCGAAGGTCTGGAGGATATAAGTAAAATATCGGTTTTAATTGAAGGTTTGCTGAAGCGGGGCTTCTCCCTGGACGAAGTGGAATTGATTATGAGTAAAAACTGGCTTCGGGTTTTGCAGCTTCCTCCAAGATATGGTCTTGATTTTTAATGAACCGGTTTAAGGAAAGCCAGGGGCGATCTTCCGCATCACAAGAGGCGGAAGATCGCCCTTTATTTTAATGGTGAGCATGGTTCATAACATGAACAATCATGAAAACAACACCCAGCAAAGTTATATAACGATGAGCGGACAAAGATTTTTTAGCAGTGTTGGGCAGCATTTTATGGATTCCCCAAAAGAAGCAGCAGGCAGTTAAAAGTCCGGTGATTTGTACCAGACAGGGCGGAAAGGTTAAGGTGCAGGCCAGATGAAGCAAAATAATTCCCATAAAAATCCTGCCAATCGGGCAATGACAGGCTCGGAAAAACTTCAAAATTTTTGTACTGACTTTTGATTTTGTTGGCAGGAGTTTTTTGCAGATAAAAAATAAGAATTCCCAGATTACCAAAATCATTAAAATACCGCCGGTCATGGAACCCAGATGTTTGAAAGCATGGGGAGAAGCGAAAGTGAGGCGATTTACAAGTATCAGGATAGCTAAAGCTGTCGTTATCCCCAAAAACCAAAACCAGGATTTGGAGGGTTGGGAAAAAGATTTCATAAAATATACATCCTCCCATATGAACTGTTTATCTATATTTTTCAGGTGGAATTTTTTTTATTTGCAGTCGATCCAGAACTGAGTGTTTCAAAAGTCCATACAGAACCGAGCAGGTTGGAACGCTCAGCAAAATTCCAACTACTCCAAATAAACCGGCTCCCACCGTAATAGCAGCCAGAACCCATAAGCCATTTAAACCTACCGAATTGCCCACGACCCTGGGATAAATAACATTGCCTTCAAATTGCTGGAGAATAACAAAGAAAATAATAAAATATAGAGCTTGAATTGGCTTAACCATCAAAATTAAAAGAGTTCCAAAAGTTACTCCAATAAAAGCTCCAATCATGGGAATTAAAGCGGTAATGGCGATAATTACAGAAATTAAAGGGGCATAGGGAAAACCAAAAATAGTCATGCTCAAAAAGCATAAGCATCCCAAAATAACCGCTTCGGTGAGCTGTCCGGTAATAAAATGAAAAAAAGTATTATTGGAGGTTCGAGCTAAATTCACCATCCATTGAGCCTTATCTTCCGGCAGGTAAGCAAAAAGCAGCTTTTTAAGTTGAGTGCAGACCTTTTCTTTTTGAAGCAGCATATAAATAGCCAGGAACAGACCCAAAACCAGATTATAAATCCAACCGACCAGAGAGGTCGTAAAACCCAGACCATAGTTAAGAAAATTAATAGAAGTATTGCCGGCAAATTTGAGAATGGAGCTGTTTATATTATCCCAATCCAGTTTGTAATCGACTAAGCCGGAGTAAGATTTGTTGATTTTTTGCAAAGTATTGTCAAGCCAGTCCTGGGTATTGGATAAATAAGCGGGCAGCTTGGCTAAAAAATCGTTAAAGCTTGTTTGCAGGCCAGGTACAATAATGAATAACAGAATCAAAATCAGACCAATTATAAAAGCAATGGTCAAAAGCAGGCAAACCGGCCGTCGGATTTTTTGCCAGATTTTAAAATTTTTGCGGCTGAACCAGCCCAAAAGCTTTTCTTCCAAAAATTTCATGGGTACATTAAGAATAAAAGCCAGGGTAAAACCGATAATCAAAGGTAAAAAAATGGAGATAATTTTTTGAATGCCTTCAAAAACCACTGAAAGATTTTGGATAGTCAAAAATAAAATGACCCCAAAACTGATTAGGAAAATTAGTTTTTTCAAGTTTTTCCGATTCAGATCCATAAAATCACCTTTTCCAGATTATTTCCGGTTTTAATTATTTTCTTCAGTTTCTGTTTCTGTGGTATCATTTTCAAGGTTTTTTTCCACTTGAATTTTCAGGATTTTGCGATTGTCTGCTTCCAGAACAGTCAACAGGTAATCTCCTGCCGGTATGGTTTCTCCCTGCTGGGGAATTCGTCCCAAAGCTTCAATCACAAAACCGCCAATAGTTTCGTAGTCATCACCTGCAAAAGCGTCACATTGCAGATATTCTTCAACTTCTTCCACTGGGGTGGAGGCTTCAAAAACAAAGATACTTTCTGAGATCTTAACAACATCTTCTTCTTCGTCGTCATGTTCGTCTTCAATATCCCCGACAATGATTTCCAACAAATCTTCCATAGTAACCAGACCTTCGGTTCCGCCATGTTCATCTACGACAATGGCAATATGCACCTTTTCTTCCTGAAACTGTTTTAAAAGCATGGCACAATGCTTGGTTTCCGGGACAATGGGAATTTCACGCAGATACTGGCTCAGATCCAGCTTATCAGGATTGCTCTGCTGCAAAAGCAGAGGTAAAAGGTCTTTAATATAAAGCACCCCGATAATATTATCCAGATTGTTTTGATAAACTGGAATTCGAGAATATCCTTCCTCTTTGATAACCTGAATAATTTCTTCCAATGAAGAATCAATGGAAAGGGCAATCATTTCGGTGCGGTGAGTCATTATTTCCGAAACCTTTTTATCATCAAATTCAAAGATATTCTCAATCATATCTCTTTCCCGGTGTTCAATGGTACCTTTTTCTTCTCCTTCTTCCACCAGCAGCAGAATTTCTTCTTCGGTAACTTCTTCTTCAATGGTTTGGTGCATATTCAACATTCTTAAAATTAAATTAGTGCTGGCTGCCAGAAAAGCTACAAAAGGCTTGGAAGGCAGATAAAACAAATAGATGGGTTTAATAACTCTTAAAGCTATTTTATCCGGAGCAGAAAGACCTATTCTTTTGGGCACTAATTCTCCAAAAACCAGAGTAACATAAGACAGAGCCATGGTTATAATTATCAGAACAATGGCATCCAGAACTTCCTGGGAAAAGGGAATTATCTTAGTTAAAACTGGAACGATAACTTCCACAAATTGTCCGGCGGCAATGGCTGAAGCCAGGAAGCCGGACAGAGTTACTCCCACTTGAATGGTGGCCAAAAAATTGGAAGGATTAGAGGTAACTTTCAATAATGATTGGGCTTTTTTATTTCCTTCTTCAGCAATTTTTTTAATTTTATTGGTGTTGATAGAAATAATGGCAATTTCGCTCATGGCAAAAAAAGCGTTTGATAAAATCAAAAGGACTAAAAGAACCAGTACAGTCCCTATACTCATTAAATCATTCTCCTTTGATCAACAGATGCAATATAATAAATACAAGAAAACACAACAGCAAATCAAGCATGTGATTGCTCTTGTGTCGTTGGGCATTACTTATAAATTCTTTCCTGCCGGATCCTTTTCCATTATTGTTTGACCATCCTTAGCTGCATTGGAGAGGACTTTTCATTTTCATTTTAACATGAAAAATTATAAAATGCAATACTGACAAACTGCACGGCACGGAAATCAATTTTTGTGATTTGGGTAATTTACATCGATAAAATTACCCTGCTTTTTGATATTTTAGGTTTGTTTTTTTACTGATTTTTATCTATCGGATAAGTTTTGTCGACAAAAAATAATCAAGATTGTTGTATCAAGTCACTTTGAAATTTGAAAATTGATTTCCGTGCCCGATTACAAAATTAAAAAAGCAGGCTTGAACCTGCTTTTTTAGCTTAAAATTGCGGGAGAATATTGCTTTTAAACGAATTAAGAAGAATAAGAATGGTTATCTTGGAAAGCAGGTGAAAAAATGGGCAAAACATATGCTTTAATTATGGCTGCCGGACAAAGCAGAAGAATGCAGGGAAAAGATAAGCTGTTGCTTGAATTGGCGGGCAAGCCGATTTTGTGGCATAGTGTGAAGGCTTTTTCTGATTTGGCGGAAATTGACGGTATAATTGTAGTTACTTCCAAGGTGCAAGAAATTCAAAAATTGCTTTGGGAAAAGTGGAACTTGCCAAAAATAAAAATAATTTGTTCCGGCGGAGCCTGCCGCCAGGAATCAGTTGCCAGGGGTCTGGCTCAATTACCTGAAGATGCTGAATTTGTTTTAATTCATGATGCAGCTCGGCCTTTGGTGTCTTCGGAAAATATTCTTAATTTGCTGGATAAGGTGCGGCAATATCAAGCAGCTTCTCTGGCCATGCCGGTTAAGGATACTATTAAAATTGCTGATGCTGAAAATTTTGTTCTGGAAACTCCGGATCGGCGAAATTTGTGGTTGACTCAAACTCCCCAGGGGTTCCAAATTGACTTATTGCGAAAAGCTTATCATCAGGTCAGAAATTTGGCTGCTTTTACTGATGATGCAGCCATAGTGGAAGCGGCTGGCAGGCAGGTAAAGTTGGTGGAAGGTTCCTATCGGAATATTAAAATTACTACTCCGGAAGATTTTCTGAGTGCTGAAGTTTTGAAAGGTGAGATTGAGCATGCAGGGATATAGAATTGGTTTTGGTTATGATGCCCACCGGCTTAAAACAGGCCGAAAATTAGTCCTGGGTGGAGTAGAAATTGCTTATAGTCAAGGTCTGGATGGGCATAGTGATGCGGATGTTTTAAGCCATTCTGTTATGGATGCTTTGTTGGGAGCAGCCAAAGCGGGAGATTTGGGCAGGCATTTTCCGGACTCAGACCCGCAATACAAGGGAATTTCCAGCTTGCTTTTGCTGGAAAAAGTGAGAGAAATTATTCAAAATCAGGGCTATTGTCTGGCTAATTTAGATACTACCATTGTTGCTCAGGCTCCCAAACTGGCTGCTTATCGGCAGCAAATGGAATTAAATCTGGCCGAAGCTTTGCAGGTATCGCCGGATTTGATCAATGTGAAAGCTACCACTACGGAAGGTATGGGCTTTACCGGACAAAAAGAAGGAATTGCAGCCTATGCTGTGGTTTTGCTGAAAGTGAATTCTGCGAGGTGAAAGAATGAAATTAAAAGCCTGCGGAATTTCCGATCTGGGGAAAGTTCGCAAAAATAATGAGGATAATTTTTTAATTAACAGCTTTTATAAAAACAATCCGGCTCAGAAAAAAATTCAACAAAATGACAGCGATCAACGAAAACAATATCTTTACGCCATTTGTGATGGGATGGGTGGAGAAGAGTATGGCGAACAGGCCTCCTGGCTGGCTATAAAAAAATTGGCCGAATTTGTAAACAAACCGCTTGATGAATTGATTGATCAATATATCGATCAGGCTAATCAGGCAATTTGTGATTTTTCGGCTGCTCAGGGAGGAGTTCGTTCTGGTACGACAGCAGCTATTTTATATTTAAAAGATAATCTGGCTCATATCTATAATATTGGAGACAGCCGCATTTATTTATGGCGGGAGAATACGCTTAAATTATTGACAGTTGATCACAGTAAAGCCTGGCAGATGGCTGAAATTGGAATATTAGACTTTGAAGCTGCTGAAAAACATCCCAGCCGTCATATTTTAACTCAGCATTTGGGACTTAATCCAGCAGAAATCAATCTCAATGCGCATAAGGTATCTCCCTTTCCAGTACAGAAAAAAGATTTATTTTTGCTGTGCAGCGATGGCTTAAATGATATGCTGGACAAAAGGGAAATAGCTGCAATCCTGCAAAGCTCCGATTCTGTGCAGGGCAAATCTCAAGCCTTGATTCAGGCCGCTTTGGACAAGGGAGGCAGGGATAATGTAACTGTAATTCTGGCTGAAGTGGAGGAAGCCCAGGAAATTAAAGCGGATCAGGGGAAAGTTACCGAAATAAAACAATATGTTGCCCATAGCAAAAAAAAGTTGCCTCTTGTTGTGGGGCTGGTTTTTGTAGTTTTGCTGGCTGGGATGGCTTCCTGGAAAGCAGGCTGGTGGGAAGAAAAGGAAGAGAGTCCGGAAAAAACGGAACCTCTGGCTTATGCTTTGGAACTTAGCTGTCCATCAGAAGTTTTTTTGCAGATAGGGAGCGATTTATGGGTCAAAACCTTGTCCACTCCGGAACTGCCGGGGAATTTTGATCCGGAAGAAGTCTTTTGGCTGTTGGATGATTCAGGTATTGTTTCTTTGGGTTCTGATGGTAATCGAATTGTTAAAGGAAAATATTTGCATTTATATGCCCAAAAAGAAGGGCAGGGCATAATCAAGGCTGATTGGAATAATCAAGCTGAAGCTCAATTTAAAGTTGAAGTCAGCTCAAAAGCGGTAGAGATTGAAAAAATTGAACTTTGTCAGGACGAAGAATCTTTTACCAATAAAGTAGTAGACTTTAATACAGTGCGAGGACTTAAACTGACAGCTCAGATTTATCCGCAGAAAGCAACTTATTCTAAATTGAAGTGGTATTTGGAAGATCCGAAAACCGGCCAGGCTTTAAACCAAAATGAAGCTGTTATTTCTCAGGATGGGGTTATTGTCTGCAAAAAACCGGGAATTTTTCGAATAGTTGCTGATGCTGGTTCTAAAAGAGGAGCCGGAACAATCACTTTTTTACAGATAGTCTTAAATCAGAAAAAAGTGGATTTGGATTTGGGGGAAGAAGTTCAGTTAAAAGTTCGAATGGTTCCGGATTTACCCGCCGAATATCAAGTAAATTGGTTTAGCAGCAACCCAGAAGTAGCTGTGGTTGACGCAAATGGAATGATGCAGGGGGTTGATGGAGGTCAGGCTTTAATTACTGCTGCTTGTGGAGA
This sequence comes from Desulfocucumaceae bacterium, assembly GCA_045600185.1. Taxonomy (GTDB): domain Bacteria; phylum Bacillota; class Desulfotomaculia; order Desulfotomaculales; family Desulfocucumaceae; genus CATZDY01. Next base: position 2,102 of record JAZRXK010000060.1, on the reverse strand, counting down.
TTCCAGCCAAACCTGTTTTGTGACAGTAAAAGGCAACCGGAAAGCTCAGGAAAAAATCCAGGAAAACCCGGATTTGATTCCTTCGCTTAATCAGCAGTCAAAGCACTGAAGCCTTGACTCGGCAAAGGATTCGGAAAATTTCCCGAATCCTTTGCCGGTTAAATAAATTTTAAACAACATCTGCCCAAATTCCATTCGTAGCTTTTTGAAGCTGTTCCATATTTAAAGGCAAAGCTGATTGATCTGTTCCTGCTGAGGCATAAACCACATCAAAACGGTGCATGGTATTTTCCAGAATAATCGGCAGAGAAGTTTTCAAAGCTACCGGACAGACTCCCCCTACTGGATAACCAGTTAATTCCAGAACAGTTTGAGGATCAGCCAATCTAACCTTGGAGCTGCCTGTCTGACGCTTTAACTTTCCACTGTTAATTTTGACATCTCCGCTGGCTACCACGATAAAAGCTTTCTTTTGGTTGTCAACAAAAACAATGGTTTTGGCAATTTGTCCGACGGCCACTCCCAAAACAGCCGCTGCTTTTTCACAAGTTGAAGTGTCCTGATCAAAGCCAATGGGTTCGCTTTCAATGCCTTTAGCCTGCAAAAAGGCTTTGACCCTGGCAAAAATTTCGTTCATAGCTGTCTCCTTTACTTGTTCTGATAAAAAGCAGCATGGTTAACCGGACCGATAAACTGATTCAGCGGAAAACCGGCTTTAATGGCGGCGGTGACAAATTGTTTGGCCTGCTGTACTGCTTCCAGCAGTTCCTTACCTTGAGCTAAACCTGCTGTAATGGCGGCGGAATAAGTGCAGCCGGCTCCATGGGTATAAGAAGTTGTGATTTTTTCGCCTTTCAAATAAACAAATTGTTTTCCGTCATATAATAAATCTATTGCAAAATCTTCGTTTGGCAGTCGGCTTCCTCCTTTGATTAAAACAAAGCCGCAGCCTTTTTCCTTAATTAAAACAGCCGCTTCTTTCATATCTTCCAGAGTTTTAACTTCCGGCAGCCCGGAAAGCTGGGCGGCTTCAAATAAATTGGGAGTAACAATTAAAGCTAAAGGCACCAGCTTATCCCTTAAAAGCTGATTGATTTCCGGATAAAGAGCTTCTTCAGCTCCCTTGCAAACCATTACCGGATCAATGACTACATTTTTTAAATGATTTTCCTGAATGGTTTGAGCTACCAGATTGATGATTGCTTCAGAACCCAACATGCCGGTTTTTAGAGCATCAAGACCAATTCCCTGCACAATGGTTTTTAATTGGCTTTGGAGGGCTTCAAGGCCTAAAGGGTAGACTTTATGCGACCAGTTATCTTCCGGATCCATGGTGGCAATGGCTGTTAAAGCAGTCATTCCATAAACTTTATATTCCTGGAAGGTTTTTAAATCAGCCTGGATGCCCGCACCACCGCTGGAATCAGAGCCGGCGATGGTTAATACTTTGTACATAATGCACACTCCTCCTGGATCTTACCAAGTTATATTTTGATTATAACATAATCTATCTCTGGAAACAAATCAAACTGTTTTTAATCAAGGATAAATGTGTGTTGGTTTGTCAATGATGCGTTACAAAATTATTGAGAAACCAACATTACCATAACGATAAAAATTGTTTTGGTTATTGCATTTGGGACAATAAATTTGGTATGATTTTACCATGAGGATTTGTATCCTTTTTTGGAGGTACCTTGTTTTGTGGTAAAACTATTGTACCAGAAAGGATGGCGAGTTTTCAATTTTCATTTAAGTTTACAGTGTCGGTATTTTTTTCGGGAGCGGTTGTATGGTATGGAGATGCCAATCATTAAACATCCAAACTTGAATTCGTCTTTTCACTTAATCAATCTTGTCAAGAAATTCATCACATAAAGAAACGAATCCTTCCATATTGCTCATCATTGCAGGATGTCCACCGTGCTCAAAGATGTGCGACTTAGCCATACAAGTCCTGCCGCAGATATCCGCGAAAAGTTTTTCGTAATGACCTTCCGGGAACATCTCATCTTCAGCACTGCCGGTAAGGAACAACTTCACTTTCAGTTCTTCCATGGGCTTATGGAAGAATGAACCGATAGTCTTAGCATGAGCAACCA
>JAZRXK010000059.1:0-3090 GCA_045600185.1 Desulfocucumaceae bacterium | reverse complement strand
ATTATTTTTAAGGTATTTATTGATTAAATAATCATATTTGGCATAGCTTGATTCTTTCAGTTTCATCTTCTTATTTTGAAGCCACTGTTCAGCAATATCTTGAAACAGAATATTTGCAGAATAATGAATATTCTTGAGGTTATTTACCTGAGATAATTTAGCTTTTACTTCCTTATAGGTTTTAGCATAAAGATAGCCATATTTAGCTTTTCCATTTTCTTCATAAGTTTTAATATAACGGGCTTCCCAGCGACCATCTTTTCGTTTATAGATGTTTTCTCCAACTCTTGACATTAAAATAATTCCCCCTTAATTTCCTGACGGCTTATTGACGGAGAATAGTTCTTTTAAAAAGGATTTTTCCTTCTAAAATTTGTCATTTAAACCATAATTAGCAGGGTTTTTTAGAAAAATTTGTTGACAAACCTGTTCAGGGCATGTTATATTCAGAATCAAAGGTTAAGTATTTTACTTTTTTTTACTTCATATAGAATAAATGCTCTACGAAATTTTTTTTGTTTTATAACCTAATTTATATTTATAATCCATAATATACTAAAATAACTTAATTTTATTTGCAATTTAATTTCTCATAAAATGTTAAAAATGCTAAAGGTATCAGTTAATTGTAAATTGATACCTTTTTATCTAATTTCTATTTTCAAAACCACTTAGCTGTCAGCAAAAAAAGACCGTCCAAGAACCCGCTTTTCATCGCCTGAATTGCGGGTGTTCTTTGACGGTCTGAAACACGAAAATTTTCCAATATGTATATATATAAAATCAGGTATAACCAACAGGCTATGCCTGATTTTTTAAGGTTGAAAGCAGGAATCAAGTCCAAACGCTCCTGCAAAAGACAAGTCATTCTCTGGTCAAGGTCTTTTTCTGCCAGCTTTTCCGGCCGCATTGCGGACACTGCATATAGCGGGTACGCCCCAGGTGTATGGCCATGGCATGATTGCCAGCCTTTATAAGTATGCCCGCATTTGCCGCACTTATAATAACCAGCACTCTGTTCCAAACCCAGAGCAGTCCAGGTTCCCACGGCAAAAATCAAAATACCTGCGGCAATCATCACTGTTCGCCAAATAGAATCTTCTACCGCAAAACAGGCGGCAAAAATCAGCAGGAAAAAGGAAATACTGGCTCCGTAACCAATTACCACTTCCATCTGCAGCAGCTTGCGATTGGCTGCTTCCTCCTGCTCTCGCATGGCCACAAGATTTTCTTCGGCAAATTTATCATAATCCTGCATCGCAATTCTTTCGCCCGTAAGCAGCTCATTCACGCTGATATGCAGCAAGGCACACAATTCCAGCATCAGGGAAGAATCAGGCATGGATTTGGCTGTTTCCCATTTGGACACAGCCCGATCACTGATGCCGAGTTTTTCAGCCAACTGAGCTTGAGTAAAATTTTGTTCTTTTCTGCAGGCAGCAATGAATTTACCAATTTTCTCTTGATTCATTTCGGGCGACCTCCTTTCTGAAATCAGAATAAACCCTGCGGCCATCAAATACCACCAACCAGAAGTTGAATAATCTCCATTCTACCACAGGTTGAGTTCACTTTTCCATCTATTCATCCATGTGCAGATGAAACAGGTTAATTCTGCTGAGTAATCAGCAGCTCTGCATAAAAAAATCAGGCACAACCAGCCGGTTGTACCTGATTTCCTCTGGTGCCGAAGGTGGGAGTCGAACCCACACGCTCTTGCGAGCGACGGATTTTGAGTCCGTTGCGTCTGCCAATTCCGCCACTTCGGCCAGCACTTATTTAACTTTTATTATGGTAGCAAATTTTCTGGTTCTTGTCAATCCTTTTTTGACAAATCATTCAAAGTTTTTAGATCCTGAAGGATAAGCTGCTTGCCCTGCACCTGAAAAGTAATTTTAAATCCGGCAAACTCCAGAAAATACAACCGTTCCGGGTTCTGCTGGTAAGCCGGCCGGGGATCTCCAGCCAAAACAGCCAGTAAATTTTCCTGCTGTTCCAAAGGCACTTGAGCCAGCAATTCCGGAGCAGCTTCCACCTGCAAAAATTCTTTTTGACTGACGGAAAAACCGCTTGCAGCTTCCGGATGACTGTCCGTATAGGCAATATAAGGCTTTATATCCAAAATAGGAGTTCCATTTAATAAATCCGCCCCAATAATATGCAGAATCGGCCCCTGTTCCGAATTAAATTCAATGCCTTCCAGTTCCACCGAAGAAAGTCCCAGAGGATTGGGACGAAAAGGAGAACGGCTGGCAAACACTCCCCGGCGTTGATTGCCGCCCAGGCGAGGCGGCCGCACCGTGCAGGACCAGGAACCTTTGCTTTCGGAAAAATACCAGAGCAGCCAAATATGGGAATATTCCTCCAAGCCACGCAAGGCTTCCGGACTGCGGTATCCGGGCTCAAAGATAATTTGAGCTTTAGTCTTCACCAGACCACTTTGGCGGGGAATGCCAAACTTGCTGCTGAAATCAGACTTTATATGAGCAATGGCTTCCATTGAAACAGACATATTCATCCTCCTTATTTCCAGATAAAGTAAAGAAAGAGTCCCAAAATTGAGACTCTCCTGGAGCTGGTGGTGGGAATCGAACCCACAACCCCGTCATTACGAGTGACGTGCTCTGCCATTGAGCCACACCAGCTTGTTTCATTTTTACATTTTATCATATTAACCAAATCAATGCAACTGTTTTTCTGAACAATTTTAGGTCTTCAGCATATTGGGAGGCCTTCTTAAAGCTTTCCTTCGCTTCTGTACTCTAATTGATCATATTTTTTGTGTTTTTTCCTGCTCGAATATGCAGATCGAGAGTTTTTTCACTTGTAGGTTTACAATTGATGTGCTGCCCAGCCCGGCCAAAGCTCCCGGCAATTCAGGACACGGGATCAGGAAGGGCGGGTTCCGCCCTGCGGAGCCCGCCCTCGATCTGATATACCCGACAACGGGGGATAACCCCCGCTGCGGGTACATAGGTTTTAATGTCAGCAATTAAACAAAGCACAACTGATCTTTAAATCAGATCCTCACCGAAGCTTCCAAGATTGGTACCCGCTCCCGGTAAACTCGCTCCCGGTAAACTCGTAGTA
>JAZRXK010000058.1:0-39384 GCA_045600185.1 Desulfocucumaceae bacterium | reverse complement strand
TCAGAAGAAGCTCCCTGAGCTGGAGGAAGGGTCAGCAGAGGATTAAGCAAAAAATTCAAGACTAAAAAAGCAGTAATTACCGAAAAAAGTCCTTGCCGTCTCAAGTTAAATAACATAAAATTACCTCCTGTTTAATAATTTTCCAAAAACTCCAACTTATTTATTAAGAATCCTGGTTTGCAGGAGCAGCCAGGATTTTAAGATAATTAAAAATAAATTAGAAAAGTTTAGAATTAAAAATCAATATATCATATGTCAGATAAGCTTGTCAAGAATTTTTTGCCAAGGCAAGCTCAAATCATGTAGCATTACAATAGATGTGAGACCAGGGGTCTGGAAAAAAGCGATTGAGTTCGTTAAAATCAAGTAGCACACAATCCTTTAACGAAAGGACTCAATCGCCATGAATAGTATAGCACATAACAAAAGGTATTTTCCCCATGAAATTACAACAAAAATTCATTCCGCAGAATTGTACAGAGAGACGGGAGACATCAGCTTTGTGTGCCGCCGATACCACATCTCAAAAGCTTCGCTCATGCGGTGGAACAAGCTGTACGACGAGACAAGGGAATCGCCGGAGCCAAAATCACACCGGCCTGAAACGCCGCATCCGAACGCCCATACGGCGGAGGAACTGAAGTGGAGCCGGGACTGTCACCGCAGAAATCCGAATATCACCATCTGCGAACTGTACGGTAAGCTGCGGGAAGATAAAGCATATAAGAGGCATCCCGGCTCTTTGTACCGTGTATTTGTCAGGCTTGGCTATCGAAAGCAGGTGGAATCCACAAAGAAAAAATCCAAACATAACGGGAAATACGATACTCCGACAGAATTGGGCGTGAAATGGCAGATGGATGTGAAATATGTACCAACAGCGTGTTATATTGGTGTAGACGATGAAAAATTCTATCAGTATACAATGTTAGAAGAAGCAAGCCGAAAACGGTTTATTTATGCCTATAAGGAGAAAAGCAGTTATTCCACGGTAGATTTTTTCAAAAGAGCAATCATTTTCTTCGGCTGCGCACCGGGTACAATCCAAACTGACAATGGCGGTGAGTTTACCCATACAGCCAAAACAAATCGAATCCATTTGCTGGATAAGTTCTGTAATAAGATCCATGTACGCTATAAGAAGATCCGCCCCAGAACGCCGTGGCATAACGGCAAAGTTGAACGCAGTCATCGAAACGATCCAGCAGCGATTCTACAATTACCTCAAATTTTATTCGTTTGAAGATTTACAGATACAGATGAAGCGGTATCTGTATCGCAGCAACAACATCCCAATGTCTGTCCTTGGCTGGCTCTCGCCGAATCAGATGCAGGGAAAGCTGGCTATTGAGTTTATCTGACTTCGTTCGGGGCTTCGCCCCTCTCTGCGTCAGATAAACTCGTACTACGAACTCATTTGTTTCAGTCTCACATCATTGACTATTGAACAAAATTTTTTTTCACCATTTTTTTTCACCCTTGACAAGCTCTCTTCTCAATAAGTTCATAACGCATCATTGGCAAACAAGCACCCTGAATTTTTGCTGCACACTTTTCCCGGCTTTTCTGCATAAATATAAATTAACCCCCCTGGAAAGCCCTGAGAAGAAAGGAGAGAAAATTTTTATGACTATTTATTTAATGCTGGGACTGTTAATCCTTCTGGTTTTGTTAATTGTATTATGGCTGTATTGCAAAAATCCAGAAACAGTTAACAATCTTGAAACCAAATAATTCCGGTTTTGCAATGGAAACAAGCAGGTGCATCTCCCTGTATTCAAAAGGGGAAATGCACCTGCTTTATTGCATGGCTATTTATTACTCTTCACCTGAAGATTCTGGCCATCGCTGATAAAAATAATATTACCGTTTAAATCAGTCCGATAAACTTGCAGACCTTGCAGCTTATCCAAAGTAACCTGATGCGGGTGGCCATAATCATTACCTTCTCCGCAGCAAATTACTGCATAAGCGGGATTCACCGCCGCCAAAAATTCCGGACTGGTGGAAGAATGGCTGCCATGATGCCCAACTTTCAAAACATCAGCTTTAACCTCAAAACCGGCCTTTAAAATTTCCGCTTCGGACTCGGCTTCGGCATCTCCGGTAAACAAAAAGCTGGTATCGCCATATGTCAATTTAACTACTGCCGAATAATTATTCAAATTATCATAAGTTTGTTGATTGGGAGCCAGAATTTGAATGTTTAAGTCTCCCTTATTCAAAATTGTAATTCCGGCAAAAGCTGCTGTAGGAAACAGTTGTTTGGCTTCCAAAGCATTTTGCAGGCGTTCAAAAGTTTTGGTATTGGTGGTAGCGGCCGGCATATAAACTTCCCCAATGTCAAAAGTATTAACTACTTCGTCCATACCGCCAATATGATCTTCATGGGGATGAGTTGCAATTAAATAATCCACTTTGCCCACATTCAGATTTTGCAGATAACTGACCAAAGTTTCAGCCGCCTTATTGGGTCCAGCATCAATCAGCATATTTTGCCCATTGGGAAGCTGTACCAGAATGCTGTCCCCCTGTCCCACATCAATAAAGTGAACATTTAAATTACTGCCTGAAGCATTGCTCATGCCGAAATCCGGATTACAGCCAGTCAAAGCCAGCAGCAGGGATAAACAAAGCAGCACTGTAAGTAAATTTTTCATAAAATAACCTCAGCTTGTGAACTACTCCGACTTCTTGTGAACTACTCCGACTTATAGAAGTCGGAGCTTCCTGCTTCAACCACTACTGCTTGGCTAACATAATCGTTAGCTCAAGTCTTACACAATGTCCACAGGCGTATGAGTTTGGGCTATTCCATCCCTACTGTATTAGGCTACTTCAGTATGATTATAACACTATACATAACAAAATTCAAGAAAACTCCGTGTTTATCGCAATTCATCCCGCCACCTATATAGGTGGGGGATTTCTTGCTCACGGCGTGTTAAAAAAACACTCTCAAAAAATTGGGATTTTAGACTAATTCCAAAATTGCCATGGGTGCGGCATCGCCTCTTCTAACGCCGGTCTTGATAATTCTGGTGTAGCCGCCTTTGCGATCTGCATATTTGGGAGCTACTTTTTCAAACAAGTCTTTTACCACAGCTTCGTCATACATATAAGCCAAAGCCTGACGGCGAGCAGCCAAATCACCTTTTTTGCCCAAAGTAATCATTTTTTCAGCAATGCTTCTGACTTCTTTGGCTCTGGTTTCTGTGGTCTGAATCCGTTCTTCTTTGATTAATGAGGTAACCATATTTCTCAACATGGCTTTGCGATGGCCAGTGGTTAAACCTAATCTTCTATAACCCACCGTTTTCCCTCCTTATTCATCATCTTTTTTCAAGGAAAGCCCCATGCCTTCCAATTTCTGAATAACTTCTTCCAAAGATTTTTTACCCAGGTTCCGAACTTTCATCATATCATCTTCATTACGCTGCACCAATTCTTCCACGGTGTTGATTCCTGCCCGTTTCAAACAGTTGTAAGAACGCACCGAAAGATCCAATTCTTCAATGCTCATTTCCAGAATTTTATCTTTCTTCTCTTCTTCTTTTTCAACCATAATTTCTACATCTTGAAGATTTTCGGTTAAACCAATGAAAAGCCGCAGATGCTCGGATAAAATTTTGGCAGACAGACTAACTGCTTCGTCCGGACGAATACTGCCATCCGTCCAGACCTCCAGGGTTAATTTGTCATAGTCGGTTTTTTGCCCTACTCTGGTATGCTCGACCAGATAATTCACCCGCTTGACCGGGGTATAAATGGAGTCCATGGGGATTACTCCAATGGCTGAATCTCCTTTTTTATTCCGATCAATGGAGGCATAGCCCCGCCCTTTGGCCACAGTCATTTCCATGGATAATCTTCCGTCTTCTGCCAAAGTAGCAATGACCAAATCATTATTCAAGACTTCGACATCCGGATCAGTAATAATGTCGGCAGCCGTTACAATTCCTTCTCCTTTGGCTTCAATGCGGATAACAGCTTCTTTGTCAGTGTACATTTTAAACCGCAAACCTTTGAGGTTTAAAATAATGTCCGTCACATCTTCTTTTACGCCGGGTACTGTAGAAAACTCATGCAAAACCCCGTCAATACGAACCGAAGTAACAGCCGCACCCGGTAAAGAAGAAAGCAGGATCCGACGCAGAGAATTACCCAGAGTTGTCCCGTAACCCCTTTCCAATGGTTCCACCACAAACCGGGCATAGGTGTTATCTTCATTGGATTCCACATTTTCTATTTTGGGTCTTTCTATTTCCATCATATTTAAACGGCAACCTCCCAGAATAGTTAAGGTTTGTTTGCCTTGGAAGGCAAACCGACCCAGCGGCAACAATGCAAGAACAAGTTAGAAACTTGATCTTGCAAAGAATACCATTTTATCTTGAATACAATTCAACGATCAAATGTTCTTCAATCGGAATATCGATCTGATCCCGAGTAGGCAAAGTTAATATGCGACCAACATTACCATCGTATTCAAGCCAAGCTACCTTGGTTTTTTCAGCGGCCTGTTCCATCAATTCTTTTAAGCGAGGAGATTCCTTGCTTTTTTCTTTAACTTCGATAATATCGCCGACTTTAACCAGGAAGGAAGGAATATTCACCTTTTTACCGTTAACCGTAAAATGTCCATGTCTTACCAACTGCCGGGCTTCCACCCGGGAAGAGCCAAGACCCAAGCGATAAACCACATTGTCCAGTCTTCTTTCCAGAAGACATAACAAATTTTCCCCGGCAATACCCTGTTGTTTTTCAGCTTTCTGGAAATACAAACGGAATTGTTTTTCCAAAATGCCATAAATCCGGCGAACCTTTTGTTTTTCCCGCAACTGCAAACCATACTCACTGACTTTTTTGCCGCGAGACTGACCATGCTGTCCGGGAGCATAACCTTTACGCTCTACAGCACATTTACCGGAGTAGCATCTGTCCCCTTTTAAATAAAGTTTCAGACCTTCTCTCCGGCACAATCTGCATTGAGCACCTGTATATCTGGCCATCTACATCCTCCTCAAGTGTTCAAGGAATACTCTGTTTTTATTATTTGCTTAAACTCTCCGGCGTTTGGGTGGACGGCAGCCATTATGGGGAATGGGAGTTACATCTTTAATCAGGTTTACTTCCAATCCTGCTGCCTGCAAAGAACGAATGGCGGCTTCCCGACCGGCACCCGGTCCTTTGACCATTACTTCCACTTCTTTCATACCATGTTCCATAGCTTCTTTGGCAGCCTGTTCAGCGGCCAGCTGAGCAGCAAAAGGAGTGCTTTTCCGGGAGCCTTTAAAACCGACCTGACCGGCACTGGCCCAGGAAATAGCATTTCCCTTGGTATCACTAATGGTTACGATGGTATTGTTAAAAGTGGACTTAATATGAGCCACTCCCCGATCAATGTTCTTTTTTTCACGCCTTTTGGTTCTTACGCCTCGACGCGCCATTTGCAAACCTCCCCTTTGGGCTTTATCCGGCTGTTAATAAGCCGAACCACTTATTTTTTCCGGCGTACCCCAACGGTTCTTTTCGGACCTTTGCGAGTACGGGCGTTAGTTTTGGTTCTTTGTCCCCGAACCGGCATTCCCCGGCGGTGTCTGAGACCTCTGTAGCATCCAATTTCGATCAGCCGTTTGATGTTCATGGCAATTTCCCGCCGCAGATCACCTTCGACCTTATAATTCTTTTCAATAATTTCTCTTAATTTATTGATTTCTTCTTCGGTCAGGTTTTTTACCCGGGTATCCGGACTAATTCCGGTTTGTGCCAAAATTTCATTGGATGTAGTTCTGCCGATACCGTAAATATAGGTCAGAGCAATTTCCACCCTTTTATCACGAGGCAAATCAGCCCCAGCGATACGTGCCATGCAGCTTACACCTCCCGTTTATCCCTGTCTTTGTTTATGTTTGGGGTTTTCGCAGATGACCATGATCTTGCCTTCCCGTTTAATCACCTTGCATTTTTCACAAATCGGTTTTACCGAAGACCGCACTTTCATTTTTAAAACCCCTCCTTTTCTCCGGCAATCCTACTTATAACGATATACAATTCGACCTCTGGTCAGGTCATACGGCGATAATTCAACCATGACCCGATCTCCAGACAAAATTCTGATAAAATTCATTCTGATTTTTCCGGACACATGAGCCAGTACTTTATGGCCATTTTGCAATTCCACTCTAAACATGGCATTTGGTAAAGGTTCAATGACCGTACCTTCCACTTCAATAACATCTTGCTTGGACATTTTTACCTCCCCGTGGAGGAACTCCACTACAATTTGGTTAATATTTCCGGCTGATCATCAGTAATTGCGACAGTATGTTCAAAATGGGCGGATAATTTGCCATCCCTGGTAACTACAGTCCAATTATTTAACAGCGTCTTAACCTCATAAGTTCCCATGTTTATCATTGGCTCTATCGCCAAGGTCATTCCGGTTCGAAGTCTTGGTCCGTGCCCCGGACGGCCAAAATTGGGGATTTGGGGATCTTCGTGCATTTTGGAACCTACTCCATGCCCGACATAATCCCGAACTACGGAAAAGCCGGCGGCCTCAGCGTGTTTTTGCACTGCATGAGAAATATCTGACAGCCGTTTTCCGGCTTGAGCCTGCTCAATACCTTTGAACAGAGATTCTTCCGTAACCCGCAAAAGCCGAGCTGCTTCCGAATCAATTTCTCCCACCGGAAAAGTTTTGGCACTGTCTCCAAAATAGCCATTGATCCCGGCTCCAATATCTACGCTGACAATATCCCCTTCAGCTAAAACGGTTTTTTTATCCGGAATTCCATGTACCACCTGTTCATTCACCGAAATACAGGTAGCTGCTGGAAAATCATACAGCCCCTTAAAAGCCGCTGAAGCACCTTCGGCCAGAATGAAGTTTTCAGCCAACCGATCCAGTTCAGCCGTAGTTACTCCCGGTCTGATGGATTTTTTAACTTCCTGATGTGCTCCGGCTACTACCCTGCCAGCATCCCGCATATATTTTAATTCTGTTGCTGATTTTAAAGTAATCATAATTCGCCTACTTAATGAATCCTTCATAACTACGCATCAGCATATGGGACTCAATCTGTTTCATTGTGTCCAAAGCCACCCCTACGGCAATCAGTACCGAGGTACCCCCGAATTTAAAATCTTCAAATCCGATTATTCCCACCAGCTGGTTTGGAATAATCGCAATTAAAGCCAGGAAAACTGCTCCGGCCAAAGTAATTCTGCCCATAACTTTAGCAATATAGTCTGCTGTTGGACGACCCGGTCTGATTCCCGGAATAAATCCACCATATTTTTTGATATTTTCCGCCATATCCGATGGATTGGTGACAATAGCAGTATAGAAGTAAGTAAAACCAATGATTAGCAACGCATAAACGATCACATTAGCCGGATCATTCCAGCCGAAATGAGCATAAAACCATCTGGCAATGCTGCTTTTTTCCTGAAAATAATAAGCAATCTGTTCAGGCAGCATCAGGATTGAAGAAGCGAAGATAATTGGAATAACCCCTGCCTGATTCACCCGCAATGGCAAATGAGTGGATTGTCCGCCATAAACCCGGCGGCCAACTACTCTTTTGGCATATTGAACCGGAATTCTCCGCTGACCCTGCTGTACAAAAACAATACAGGCTACTACAGCAATAATTACCACCAGTAAAATCAGAACATCAAAAATTCCAATGTTACTGTTATCCATGTTCAGATAATTCCAGAGCTTACCTAAAGCTCCCGGAATCTGGGAAACAATACCGGCAAAAATGATTAAGGAAATTCCGTTGCCAATTCCTTTTTCCGTAATTTGTTCGCCCATCCACATCAATAAAGTGGTACCGCCGGTAATGGCCAAAGCCACAATCAAATATGATCCGAAGCCGGGATTGGTTAAAGCACTGTCTACCGCAGCTACAGTACCAATAGCCTGGACAAAAGCCAGAACCACCGTCAAATAACGGGTATATTGAGTGATTTTCTTCCGACCTTCTTCGCCTTCTTTGGAAAGCTTCTCCAGTTTAGGAATTACTACTGTCATCAACTGCATAATAATGGAAGCGTTGATATAGGGGGTAATACTCATGGCAAAAATGGTAAAAGCCGAGAAAGAACCCCCGGAAATAATATTGTAGAAACCAAAGAGCTGATTTTGTTCTACTAATTGAGCAAAAGCAGCGGCATCTACACCAGGCACTGGAATATTGGCTCCCAGGCGAAAGAAGAAGAACATTACGAAGGTAAAGAAAATTTTATGCCGTAATTCACCAATCTTGAATACGTTCTTCAAAGTGCTTAGCACTTAAATCACCTCAGCCTTACCACCGGCTGCTTCTATTTTCTCTATTGCCGATTTACTAAAAGCATTAACTTGAATGGTTAGAGCCTTATTTAAATCGCCATTACCTAAAATCTTAACTCCATCGGCGACCTTTTTAATTACACCAGAATCCAACAAAGTTTCCAATGTAACTACCGTGCCAGCTTCAAAGCGTTCCAGAGCGGAGACATTGATAACAATGATTTCTTTTTTGAAGGGCTGGTTGGTAAAACCCCGTTTGGGCATCCGTCTTTGCAAGGGCATCTGACCGCCTTCAAAACCGGGACGAACTCCGCCGCCTGAACGAGCATTTTGACCTTTGTGTCCCCGACCAGCCGTTTTACCCCAGCCGCAGCCAGGTCCCTGACCTTTACGGGCAGGTTTTTTTCTGGCTCCGTAATTAGGTCTTAAATCGTTTAACTGAATCACCTGATTTACACCTCCCTACGCTTCTTCCACCTTCAACAGATGAGCAACTTTATTGATCATGCCCTTGACTTGTGGTGTATCTTCCTGAATAACAGAACTATTCAATTTGCCCAAACCCAGAGTTTTCACAATCACTCTTTGATTTTGCGGCCGACTGATTACGCTTTTAACCAGGGTAATTTTCAATTTGGCCATTATAAATCACCCCTAACCGATAATTTCTTCCACAGATTTGCCCCGAAGCCGAGCTACTTCCTGCGGAGTTTTCAAATTTTCTAAAGCCTGAATGGTAGCATGGACCATATTGTTAGCATTATTGGAACCCAAGGATTTGGTCAGAATATCTTTAACTCCGGCCAATTCCAGAATAGCCCGAACAGGACCTCCGGCGATAACTCCGGTACCAGGAGCAGCAGGTCTCATTAAAACTTTACCTGCTCCAAAAATTCCGGTAATTTCGTGCGGAATAGTAGTACCAGCCAAAGGAACTTCAATTAAATTCTTTTTGGCATCTTCAACACCTTTGCGAATGGCTTCCGGAACTTCGCCGGCTTTTCCCAAGCCGGAACCCACATGACCATTTTCGTCTCCAACTACAACCAGAGCAGAAAAACTAAATCTCCGTCCGCCTTTAACTACTTTGGCCACCCGGTTAATAAATACAACCCTTTCGGTCAACTCCATGCTTCCAGCATCAATTCTGGACACCAGCTTCCCTCCCTTGCGGTACTTAAGTTTAGAATTTAAGTCCAGCTTCTCTGGCAGCGTCTGCCAGACCTTTAATTCTGCCATGATAAATATAACCGGCCCGGTCAAAAACCACCGATTCAATTCCCAAATCCAATGTTTTACGGGCAATTAAAGCACCCACAGCTTTGGCACCCTCGATGTTGCCGCCATTGCCCTGTCCTTTTAATTCGGGGGACAAGGAAGAAGCAGCCGCCAGGGTTACTCCTTTTTCATCATCAATGATTTGGGCGTAAATATGATTAATGCTGCGATAAACATTCAAACGAGGACGCTGGGCTGTGCCAAAAATTTTGTTACGCACTCTGACTTGACGTTTGGCTCGCAGTTTATTGCGATCAGCTTTTTTAATCAACTTAAAGTCAGCTCCTCTTATTTCTTAGCCCCAGCCTTACCAGCTTTGCGGCGAATATGTTCATTTTCGTATTTAATACCTTTGCCTTTATACGGCTCTGGTTCTCTGACAGAACGGATATTGGCGGCTACAGCCCCCACTTTTTCCTTGTCCATGCCTTTAACCGTAATTTTGGTCTGGGACGGAACTTCGATTTCGATTCCTTCAGGCGGAATAATTTCCACCGGATGAGAATAACCAACATTCAAGACCAGGGTTTTACCCTGCAGGGCAGCTTTGTAACCTACACCGTTCATTTCCAGATTTTTTGTAAAGCCCTGGGTTACACCAACCACCATATTATTAACCAAAGTCCGGGTTAAGCCATATAAAGAATCATATTGCTTGCTTTCCGGTTTTTTAACCGTAATTACATTATCTTCGATTTGCAGCTGCATAGCCGAATGCAAATTCCGAGACAGCACACCTTTAGGACCTTTAACACTAATGGCACAGCCGTCCAGTTTTACTTCAACCCCTTGCGGAAGTGCAATTGGTTGTTTGCCAATTCTGGACACATCTACACCTCCTTAAAGTTATGATTTACCAGACATAACAAACTACTTCGCCGCCCAACCCCAATTTGCGGGCCTCTTTATCGGACATAAGACCCTTTGAGGTGGAAATAATGGCAATTCCCAAGCCGCCCAATACTTTGGGTACGGCATCTTTTCTAGCATAAACCCGCAAGCCGGGCTTGCTGATTCTTTTAATACCGGTGATAACTCTTTCTTTATCGGAACCATATTTCAAATAAACTTTGAGGATTCCTTGTTTGGCATCTGCTATATATTCACAATCCTTGATATAGCCTTCCTGCTTCAAAATATCGGCAATAGCTTTTTTCATTTTGGAGGCCGGAGCTTCCACTTTTTCATGGTAAACGGTGTTAGCATTGCGGATACGGGTCAAGAAGTCTGCCACAGGGTCAGTCATTACCATGCCCAAAAACCTCCTTCCAAATTACCAACTGGCTTTGCGTACTCCGGGGATTTCACCTTTATAAGACAGTTCCCGAAAACAAATTCGGCAAATACCGAATTTACGCATATATGCGTGCGGCCGTCCACATAACTTGCATCTATTGTAACTGCGTACCTGATATTTAGGTTGTTTAGCACAACGGTTAATCATGGACTTTTTTGCCACTATTTTCCCTCCTTACTGATTTCGAATTTAAGATAAGGGACATTCTATGCTGCTGCAAAAGGCATACCCATTAACCGCAGCAATTCACGAGCTTCTTCATCAGTCCGGGCAGTGGTCACAAAGATAATATCCATGCCTCTGACCTGATCAATTTTATCATACTCAATTTCCGGGAAAATCAACTGTTCCTTGATTCCCATGCTATAGTTACCCCGGCCGTCAAAAGACTTGGGAGAAAGACCACGAAAGTCACGCACTTTGGGCAGGGCAATGCTGATCAATTTATCCATAAAATGATACATTCTGTCGCCACGCAAAGTAACTTTACAACCTACTTTCATACCTTCCCGCAATTTGAAAGCAGCAATAGACTTTTTGGCTTTGGTAACTACCGGCTGCTGACCGGTAATAAGAGTTAAATCGCTTACGGCAGCATCCATGGCTTTGCTGTTCTGAATGGCTTCGCCTACGCCGATATTAACTACGATTTTTTCTATTTTGGGGACTTCCATGATATTTTTATACTCAAATTTTTTCGCCATAGCTTCGATTACTTGAGCCTTATATTTTTCTTTTAATCTCGACACCCCAAATTTCCTCCTTCCAAATAGTTATTCTCCGGAATTACAAAGGAAAATTTTGTTTTAGTCCAAAACTTCTCCGCATCTATTGCAAGCCCGAACCTTGCTGCCATCTTCCAAAAACTTTTTGTTAATTCTGACAGGACGGCTGCATTTTTTGCAATAAACCATTACATTGGAGACATTGATTGGAGCTTCTTTCTCCATAATTCCTCCCTGGGGAAATTGGCGGTTTGCCTTCGTATGGCGTTTAACAATATTAATATCTTCGACAATACAGGTATTTTTAGCCGGTTGAACACTGACAATCTTGCCTTTTTTGCCTTTATGTTTACCGGCAATTACTACCACGGTATCGTCTTTTTTAACATTTACCTTATTGGGCATTATCTATCCTCCTCTTTTCTCAGCCGGTTTTGCAGCCTATAAAACTTCAGGAGCTAAAGAAACAATTTTCATAAAGTCCCGATCTCTAAGCTCTCTTGCTACCGGTCCAAAGATACGAGTACCCCGTGGGCTTTTATCGTCTTTAATCAACACGGCTGCATTTTCGTCAAATTTAATATAGGAACCGTCTGGACGGCCTAATTCTTTAACGGTGCGAACCACCACGCATTTTACAACTTCGCCCTTCTTAACAACGCCGCCAGGCGTAGCTTCTTTCACCGCACAAACGATAATATCTCCTACGCTGGCATAACGACGCATTGAACCGCCTAACACCTTGATGCACATCATTTTTTTGGCTCCAGTGTTGTCGGCCACCTTCAAAATGGTTTGAGGCTGAATCAATTACTTTTACCTCCCTTCAGCGTCAGCATCCGTTTTCTGTTTAGATTTGGTGTGCTCTTTCCAGAATTTCAACGATTCTCCAACGCTTATCCTTGGAAAGCGGTCTGGTTTCCATAATTTTAACTTTATCGCCAATCCGACAGGCATTTTCTGCATCATGAGCTTTAAACTTTTTGGTTCTTTTAACGGCTCTTTGATACAAGGAATGGCTGACCAGAGTTTCAACGGCAACAACCACGGTTTTATCCATTTTATCGCTTACTACCCGACCAATTCGGGTTTTCCGCAAATTGCGTTCTTCCAAGCCAAATACCCTCCTTCATGCTTACTGGACAACAATTCCCATCAATTCTCTTTGCCGCTGGATGGTTTTGGCTCGAGCAATATTCCGTTTAACTTCCCGAATCCGAGCCGGATTATCCAATTGCCCTGTCACCAAACGAAACTTCAGATTAAAGAGTTCATCTTTG
Source organism: Desulfocucumaceae bacterium (assembly GCA_045600185.1). Classification (GTDB taxonomy): domain Bacteria; phylum Bacillota; class Desulfotomaculia; order Desulfotomaculales; family Desulfocucumaceae; genus CATZDY01. The sequence continues at coordinate 26,499 of JAZRXK010000058.1, read as the reverse complement.
GAATCGTCAATTTTCTGCACCAGTTCAGCATCAGTCAATTGTTTCAGATCTCTAACTTTCATTTGGTTCACCTGCTTCCCCACGAATCACAAACTTGGTTTTGATAGGCAGTTTGTGGGCAGCCAGCCGCATGGCTTCTCTGGCCACTTCTTCAGTAACTCCGGCCAGCTCGAACAGCATCCGGCCTGGTTTTACTACGGCTACCCAATATTCCGGAGCCCCTTTACCGCTTCCCATACGGGTTTCAGCCGGTTTTTGGGTAATCGGACGATCCGGGAAAATTCTAATCCATACTTTACCGCCACGCTTGATATAACGGGTCATGGCAATACGAGCGGCTTCAATCTGACGGCTGGTAATCCAGGCCGCACCTTGAGCCTGTAAACCAAATTCACCAAAATCCACCGAAGTACCACCTTTGGGTCTACCTTTTAAATCCGGGCGGTGCTGTTTACGATATTTAACTCTCTTTGGTAATAACATTTGAGTTTATTCGCCTCCTTGCCCGGCTTTAGTTTTGGATTCCGGCAAAATTTCGCCTTTATAAATCCAGACTTTAATTCCAATTTTACCATAAGTAGTATTGGCTTCCCAGGTAGCATAATCAATATCTGCCCGCAAAGTATGCAGAGGCACTTTGCCTTCGCTGTACCATTCGGAACGAGCAATTTCTGCTCCGGCCAAACGACCGGCACAACAGATTTTAATTCCCTTGGCACCCATTTTCATGGAACGGGAAACCGCTTGTTTCATAGCTCTTCTGAAGGCAGTTCTTCTTTCAATTTGGGAAGCAACATTTTCAGCTACCAGTTGAGCATCAACTTCCGGATTTTTTACTTCCATAATGTTAATGTGAACCTGTTTGCCGGTCATGGCTTCCAACTGCTGCCGCAGACTTTCCACTTCGGCTCCAGCCCGACCAATTACAATACCGGGTTTGGCGGTATGGATGGTTACTTTCACCCGATTGGCAGCTCTTTCGATTTGGGTTCTGGAAATTCCGGAATGAAACAGTTTTTTCTTAATAAAGTCACGAATTTTCACATCTTCAACCAGGAGATCGCCAAAGTTCTTTTTATTGGCATACCATTTGGCATCCCAGTCTTTAATAATCCCAATTCTTAATCCCTTAGGATGTACTTTCTGCCCCACGCTAACCCTCCTTCACTGCGGTCTTTTCTTTAACCACTATGGTGATATGACAAGTACGCTTGCGAATCACATCCGCCCGGCCTCTGGCTCTGGGCAAATAGCGTTTTAAAGTTGGACCTTCATCTACATAACATTCAGCTACAAACAAATCGTCTCGAATCATATCGAAATTATGTTCGGCATTGGCTATTGCCGATTTCAAGACTTTCAGAGCTGGTTCCGAAGCACCCTGCGGTGCATATTTCAAAATTGCCAAAGCTTCTTCAATACCCTTGCCTCGAATAAGATCCACCACCAGACGCACCTTACGAGGGGAGATACGAATGTATTTGGCAACAGCTTTGGCTTCTGATACCTTAGCTTGCGGATTTTCCGCTTTGGCTATATCTGCCATTGCTTTTTACCCCCTTTGTTTTGTCCTACTTCAAAGCAGTAGACCTTTCCGTATGATTGCCATGTCCCCGGAACAATCTTGTAGGAGCAAATTCTCCCAATTTATGTCCTACCATGTCTTCAGTAACATAAACGGGAATATGCTTTCTGCCGTCGTGGACGGCCAGAGTATGACCAATCATTTCCGGGAAGATGGTTGAACGGCGAGACCAGGTTTTAATAACCTTTTTGTTTTCTTCGGTCATGGCCATTACTTTTTTCAAAAGTTTTTCATCACAATAAGGTCCTTTTTTCAGGGAACGACCCATCAGTTAGCCTCCTTTCCACGATCAATCCTACTTAGTCCGTCTCTTGACAATCAGCTTATCGCTGGGTTTATTCTTTCTGGTTCTGGCACCCAGAGCCGGTTTACCCCAGGGAGTTACCGGGTTGCGGCCAATCGGAGAACGACCTTCCCCACCACCATGCGGGTGGTCGCAAGGGTTCATAACTACCCCACGAACTGTAGGTCTGATACCCAGCCAGCGTTTTCGTCCGGCTTTACCAATGCTGATATTTTCATGATCGGTATTGCTGACCTGACCAATGGTAGCCCGGCAGTCCAGAAGCAGCAAACGCATTTCGCCTGATGGCAGACGAACATTGGCATATTTGCCTTCTTTGGCCATTAACTGAGCTGTAGTTCCAGCCGAACGAACCAGTTTGGCTCCGCCTTTGGGATAAAGTTCAATATTATGAATCAGAGTACCCACTGGAATATTTCTCAGGGGCAAAGTATTTCCGGTTTTAATGTCAGCATCCGAACCGGAAACTACATCCATGCCGACGGTTAAACCAACCGGAGCTACGATATAGCTTTTCTGGCCATCTGCATAATGCAGCAGGGCAATGCGAGCTGACCGGTTAGGATCGTATTCAATACTAGCAACTTTAGCGGGAATCCCGTCTCTAATTCTTTTAAAATCAATGATCCGGTATTGCCGTTTATGCCCACCGCCTCTGTGTCTGACGGTTACCCGACCTTTACTGTTGCGTCCGGCTCTTTTTCTGAGGGGAGCCAACAGGGATTTTTCCGGCTTGGCAGTGGTCAATTCTTCAAAAGTTGACACTGTAACAAACCGGCGGCCGGGAGAAGTGGGCTTAAATTTTTTAATCGCCAACTTCAATACCTCCTCGTTTACATTCCTTCAAACAATTCGATTTTATTTCCTTCTTGCAGGGTTACAATAGCTTTTTTATAATCGGGAGTTTTGCCCCAAATCTGGCGAACTCTTTTCATTTTGCCTTTGTAACGCATTGTTCTGACTTTCAAAACCTTGACATTAAACATTTGTTCAACAGCTTGTTTAATTTCGATTTTATTGGCTTTCAAATCCACAATAAAAGTGTATTTGTTATCTTCCTGCAATGACATACTTTTTTCGGTAATTACCGGCCTTTTTAAAACATCACGAACATCTTTCATCAGGCCAACACCTCCTCGACTCTGGCCACAGCATCTTTAGTCATAACCAAAGCAGGATAAGCCAGGACATCATAGGTGTTCATCCAGCTAACCATAACCGGTTTCACTCCGGCAATATTGCGAGCGGATTTAATTACATTGTCATTTTTATCGGTGTTATCAATAACCACCAGAGCTTTTTGATCAACTTTCAAGTTATTTAAAATCTGAACAAAAGCTTTAGTTTTGGCTTCTTCCATATTCAAGCTGTCCAAAACAATTAACTTTCCGGCTTCCACTTTGGAAGACAGAGCGGATTTAATGGCCAGTCGTTTAACCTTTTTATTAAGTCTCAGGCTGTAATCCCGTGGATGCGGGCCAAATACAGTACCGCCGCCCCGCCAAATGGGAGAACGGGTGGTACCCTGTCTGGCACGACCGGTTCCTTTTTGCCGCCAGGGTTTTCTGCCGCCGCCAGAAATTTCGGAACGGGTTTTGGTGTCATGAGTTCCTTTTCTCTGACCGGCTAAATGGGCAACCACCGCGTCGTGCAAAACAGAACGATGAACAGGAATGCCGAAAACATTTTCATTCAGCTCAATTTCACCCACCTGGTCGCCATTGATATTATATACAGCAACTTTAGGCATTTAAAGTTCCTCCTTTACATTCTGCCGCCTTTAACTTGTTTTAATGGTGTCTTTGATTATTACCAGGCTGCCTTTCGGACCGGGGATGGCCCCTTTGATGGCCAGCAGATTGTTTTCAGGATTAACCTTTACCACTTCCAAATTTTGCACAGTAGTTCTGGCAGCACCATATTGACCAGGCAGTCTGCGTCCTTTAAATACCCGAGCTGGACCCATTGCTCCGAGGGAACCGGGCCGGCGGTGATATTTGGAGCCATGAGCCATTGGTCCACGGTGGAATCCATGTCTTTTAATTCCACCAGAAAAACCCCGACCTTTGGAAGTTCCGGTTACATCAACCTTATCTCCCACCGCAAAAATATCAGCTTTAATTTCCTGTCCCACCTGATAGCTGTCAAAGTCATCCAGTCTTAATTCTCTTAAATAGCGAAGCGGCTTTACGGCAGCTTTGTCAAAATGGCCTTTGGCGGGTTTATTAAAGAGTTTTTCTCTTTTGACCCCAAAACCTATTTGAATAGCTCCATAACCTTCTTTATCCGGAGTTTTTTTCTGGACTACATAGCAAGGACCTGCTTCAATCACAGTAACCGGTACGGACAAACCGGTTTCGGTAAAAATCTGGGTCATGCCCACTTTTCTACCCAAAATTCCTTTTTTCACTTCTTGCTGCACCTCCATCGGAAAATCAGTGGTTCAGTAAGGATCTGAACTTAATTTCCTGTATCCCCTGTTAAAGTTTGATTTCAATATCCACTCCAGCCGGCAAATCCAGACGCATTAAAGCATCTACCGTTTTGGGAGTAGGTTCCAAAATATCAACCAAACGCTTATGGGTTCTCATTTCAAATTGTTCCCTGGAATCTTTGTTAACATGAGGGGAACGCAAAATGGTATAAATGTTTTTTTCAGTCGGCAAGGGAATCGGGCCAGCTACGGAAGCACCGGTTCTTTTGGCTGTTTCCACAATTTTCTGAGCCGATTGATCCAACATACCATGATCATAGGCTTTTAATCTGATTCTAATCTTTTGATTTTTCAATCCAACTGCAACCTCCCTTCACCAATCAGGTTCTTATGGCATTCGGGCAAACTTCGGCTTCATCATTAGACCCCGCATTTGAAGCCTCACAATGAAGCCAAAGTGCTTTTTTGACATCCTTCCACCACCGCAAAGGGGAGGAAATTCCCGTTTGAGAACGAGCCAGCCCCGTGTGTCCACGGTTATTTTATATGCTTATTTATGATTATTCAATAATAGAAGTTACAACGCCGGCACCAACAGTCCGTCCACCTTCACGGATGGCGAAACGCAGACCTTCTTCCATGGCAATCGGGGTGATCAGCTTAATGGTCATTTTGATATTATCGCCAGGCATTACCATTTCCACACCTTCCGGCAGTTCAGCAACACCGGTAACATCGGTGGTACGGAAATAGAACTGAGGTCTGTAACCGGTGAAGAACGGGGTATGACGGCCGCCTTCTTCTTTGGTCAGAACATAAACTTCGGAATTGAAGTGGGTATGGGGTTTAATGCTGCCGACTTTGGCCAAAACCTGTCCGCGTTCTACTTCTTTACGGTCAATACCTCTTAACAGACAACCAACATTGTCTCCAGCTTCTCCACGATCCAAGAGTTTGCGGAACATTTCAACACCGGTAACAACGGTTTTGCGGGGTTTATCCTGCAAACCAACGATTTCAACTTCTTCACCAACGGTAATGCAGCCGCGTTCGATTCTGCCGGTGGCAACAGTACCACGACCGGTAATGGAGAAAACATCTTCAACCGGCATCAGGAACGGTTTGTCAACATCACGTTCTGGAGTGGGAACGTATTCGTCAACAGCATCCATCAATTCCCAGATGGTCTTGCACTGCGGGCAGTCCCGGCTGCCGCAGCCACATTCCAGAGCTTTTAAAGCAGAACCGGTGATAATGGGAATATCGTCGCCGGGGAAATCATAGGCGGACAACAGTTCCCGAACTTCCATGTCAACCAGTTCCAGTAATTCTTCATCGTCAACCTGGTCAGCTTTGTTCAGATATACTACGATAAAGGGAACGCCAACCTGACGAGCCAGAACGATATGTTCACGAGTCTGAGGCATGGGGCCATCAGCAGCGGAAACAACCAGGATAGCACCGTCCATCTGAGCAGCACCGGTGATCATGTTTTTAACATAGTCAGCGTGGCCAGGGCAGTCAACATGGGCATAGTGTCTGGTTTCAGTTTCGTACTCAACATGAGCGGTATTGATGGTAATACCGCGTTCTCTTTCTTCCGGAGCGTTGTCGATTTCGTCATATTTTTTAACCGAAGCCTGACCAACGGTGGATAATACAGTGGTAATAGCAGCAGTTAAAGTAGTTTTACCATGGTCAACGTGTCCAATAGTACCAATATTTACATGCGGTTTAGTTCTTTCGTATTTAGCCTTAGCCATCTATAATCTTCCTGCCTTTCTTAAAATATCTTTTATATTAACCATTGCGTTTGGCAATGATTCCTTCAGCAATATTATGAGGAACTTCCAGGTAATGACTGAACTGCATGGTATAAGTTCCCCGACCCTGCGTTTTGGAACGCAGGTCGGTGGCATAACCAAACATTTCTCCCAAAGGAACTGTGGCATGGATGACCTGAGCGGTTCCTCGGCGTTCCAGTTCTTCAACTCTGCCCCGACGGGAATTCAAATCCCCGATCACATCCCCCATATATTCATCCATAACTACAACTTCCACTTTAACAATGGGTTCCAGCAAAACGGCCTGAGATTTGGAGGCTGCGGCTTTAAAGCCCATGGAGCCGGCAATTTTAAAGGCCATTTCGGAGGAGTCTACCTCATGAAAAGATCCGTCCAGCAAAGTAGCTCGAACATCAATCATTGGATAACCGGCGGAAATCCCACTTTCCATTGCTTCTTTAATTCCAGCATCAACAGCCGGAATATATTCTTTGGGAATCACGCCCCCAACAATTTTATTGACAAATTCATAACCGCCGCCCGGTTCCATAGGTTCAATTTCCAGAACCACATGACCGTATTGCCCACGCCCGCCGGATTGCCGGACAAATTTTCCTTCCGCTTTAGCTTTGGCTTTAATGGTTTCCCGATAGGCAACCTGGGGACGCCCCACATTGGCATCCACCTTAAATTCCCGAAGCAGGCGGTCAACAATAATTTCCAGGTGCAGTTCACCCATACCTTCAATGATGGTCTGACCGGTCTCTTCATCTGTGTGCATTCGGAAAGTCGGGTCTTCATCACTGAGTTTCACCAGAGCCAGACCCATTTTATCCTGATCAGCTTTGGTTTTGGGTTCAATAGCCACGGAAATAACCGGTTCTGGAAAATCCATGCTTTCCAGGATAATCGGAGCTTTTTCTTCGCAAAGAGTATCTCCGGTTCCGGTATCCTTTAATCCGACTGCCGCCGCAATATCTCCGGTGGAAACCTGCTCGATTTCTTCCCGGTGATTGGCGTGCATTTTCAAAATTCGTCCAATCCGTTCTTTTTTGTTTTTGATCGGATTGTAAATATAAGATCCGGAGGTTAGAGTTCCGGAATAAACACGGAAGAAAGTAAGTTTACCTACATATGGATCGGCCATAATCTTAAAAGCCAAAGCGGAAAAAGGTTCATTATCGCTGACTTTTCTTATTTCTTCTTCTTCAGTCTGCGGATTTATTCCTTTGATCGGCGGTACATCAGTGGGAGCCGGCAAAAAATCAATAATGGCATCCAGAAGGGGCTGAACTCCTTTATTTTTAAAGGAGGAACCACATAAAACCGGAATCACCTTAACGGCCAGAGTAGCTTCCCGCAGACCCTGTTTAATTTCGTCCACAGTCAGCTCTTCGCCTTCCAGATATTTGAGGGTTAATTCCTCATTAGCCTCTGCGGCAGCTTCTATAATCTTTTCCCGATATTCAGCCGCCATTTCCAGCATATCTTCCGGAATTTCAACCAAATCACTCTGGGTTCCCAGATCATCAGTATAAATTATTGCTTTCATATTGATTAAGTCAACAATTCCCTGAAAATCTTCCTCGCTTCCTATGGGAAGCTGTAAGGCCACAGGATTGGCTCCCAAACGGCCTCTGATCATTTCCATTCCCCGGATAAAGTCAGCTCCAACCCGATCCATCTTATTGATATAAGCAATTCGGGGAACCCCATATTTATCGGCCTGCCGCCAGACAGTTTCGGACTGAGGTTCCACCCCTCCCACTGAACAGAAGACCGCAACGGCTCCGTCCAGCACTCTTAAAGACCGTTCTACTTCCATGGTAAAATCCACATGACCAGGCGTATCAATAATGTTAATCCAAAAACCATTCCAGTGACAAGTAGTAGCAGCAGAAGTAATGGTAATGCCTCTCTCCTGCTCCTGAACCATCCAATCCATGGTAGCGGCACCGTCATGCACTTCTCCTATTTTATGAACCCTTCCGGTATAAAACAGAATCCGTTCGGTAGTAGTGGTTTTTCCGGCATCAATGTGAGCCATAATACCAATATTCCTAATTTTTGCCAAATCTTTGGCTTTCGCCGCCATCAAAGTCTTCCTCCTCTTGATTTACCACCGATAATGAGCGAAAGCCTTGTTGGCTTCGGCCATTTTATGAGTGTCTTCCTTCTTCTTAACAGTAGCTCCGATATTATTGGCGGCATCCATGATTTCGGCTGCCAGCTTTTCTTTCATGCTCCGACCGCTTCTGGCTCGGGCATAATTGGTCAACCATCTGATTCCCAAGGTTTGACGCCGGTCATGACGCACTTCCACCGGCACTTGATAGTTGGCACCACCGACTCGACGAGCCTTGACTTCCAGAACCGGCATAACATTTTTCATAGCTTGTTCAAAAACTTCCAGGGGATCCTGATTGGTTTTTTCCTTGATAATATCAAAGGCTCCATAGCAAATTTTTTCGGCTACTCCTTTTTTGCCGTCCAACATAACCTGGCAAATCAACTTGGAAATAACCTTGTTATTATAGACCGGATCCGGAATAACTTCAATTTTAGCTTTTGAACCTCTTCTGGGCATCTTTTTCCCCCCTTTGCCACAAATTTATTTTATCAACTATTTTTTCGGTCTTTTAGCACCGTATTTGGAACGGGATTGATTGCGACCCTGTACTCCAGCAGAGTCCAAAGCTCCTCTGACAATGTGGTATCTGACCCCCGGCAGATCTTTGACCCTGCCGCCTCTGACCAGAACCACAGAGTGTTCCTGCAAATTATGTCCGATACCAGGAATATAAGAAGTTACTTCTATGCTGTTGGAAAGTCTAACCCTGGCTACCTTCCGCAATGCGGAATTAGGTTTTTTCGGGGTTGTGGTATAAACTCTGGTACAAACTCCTCTTTTTTGAGGACACTCTTTCAGTGCCGGGGCAGAAGATTTTTTAATACCGGCTTCTCTGCCCTTGCGGTTCAGCTGATTGATGGTTGGCACTCACTCGCACCTCCTTCCGGAAAATATTTATATGAAAATATAATTTTAGGCTTCAGTAATTCTCCGGTCTTTTGACCCTCCCCGCAGCTGAAGCTGGGAGGGTGCAGCAGCTTTTAATAAGACATATTTTCTTACAAAACCAGACTTATACATAATATCACCAATTATAATTTCTGTCAAGTTTTTCTGCTTTCCGGCCGGGAAAATTTCGGTTTGCTGATTCTTCCGCTTCCTGAGTTTCAATATGATTTTCCGGATCGGCCGGGGAACAGGCTTCTCTGGAGGGAGGCTGGGGCGGACGGTACTTCCACAGCAGAGAACAGGCGGTCAGCAAAGCTGGAAGCACCAGAATAAAGCCAAAACAGACCTCCTGCCAGCTAACCGCATTTTCATTGACCAGCTCCGTGGAACCCAGGAGCAAACTGATTGCCACACAGCCATCCCAAAAAGCATGGTAAAAAACACAGACCAGAATATTTCGGGTGCGAATATATAAGGCTGCCAGAAAAAAACCCGTAACCGAGGCACAGAAGGCTTGAAACAGAGAAGCGGAAACACTGGCTCCGGCCAGCACATTGATCAGATGATAGAAACCAAAGATCAGGCTGGAAACAACCGCAGCTTTCCAAATTCCTTTCCGGCTGAAGGCAAAAAAGTCAAGCAGACTTTCCAGCAAAACACCCCGAAAAATAAATTCCTCAAAAATGCCCACCGCCAGAAGATAAAACAGAAAATAGATCCAACTGTCCGCCGCAACCCATTTGGCTCCGAGGCTAAGCTGACCGATTATAATAAGCGAAGCCAGCAGCATTGCCCAAATTAAGACCGGCCGTCCCAGCCTGATCCCCGAAAGCAGATTGATCCGGCAAGTCTGTTTTTTTCGCCAGTATCCAGCACCGGTCAAAGTCAGAAAGCCAATTACCGCAGCTCCGCTTTCGGAAAGCAGGAGCAGAAAAAGATGATTTTCCCGCAAATTCAGGGGTAAAAAGTTTTGGTTCAAATTCAGGAATACAGTGCTGATAATGCCCCAAAGGAGGAAGCCCAGCATGGAACCCAAAACCAGAAGCAAAGCTTTGATTAAATCTGCTCTTTGTGTTTTTTTCACCATGACCTGCCTGTTCCTTTGCTATGCTTCAATTTATTTTTCGGCTGTTACTATGGTTTGAATCCGATTCAGAGCTTCCTGCAGCGGCAGAATTTCCACTTCTCCGCTCCGGCGGAATTTCAATTCCACCGTACCTTCTTCCAAAGTTTTCTTACCAATAATCAGGCGTAAAGGATAACCGATTAAATCAGCATCTTTAAATTTCACTCCCGGTCTTTCATTGCGATCGTCCAGGGTCGCTTCCACACCGGCCTGATTAAGCTGCTGATATAATTTTTCCGCCAAAGCCATTTGTTCAGCATCTTTGGCACTGACCGGAATTACTGCCACCTGATAAGGAGCAATGGCCATCGGCCAGATAATACCATTTTCATCATAATTTTGTTCAATAGCGGCAGCCATAGTCCGAGTTACCCCAATTCCATAGCAGCCCATGACAATATTGCGGGTTTCGCCCTTTTCATCCAGGAAAGTAGCCTGCAAAGCTTCGCTGTACTTAGTACCCAGTTTGAAAACCTGCCCTACTTCAATACCTCTGGCTTCTTCCAAAGGTTTGCCGCAATGCGGGCAGGGATCACCTTTTTTAACCAGCTTTAAGTCCAGAACCTGATTCCAGCCAAAATCCCTTTGAGGGTTGACATTGATCAGGTGTGCTCCGGTTTTATTAGCTCCGCAGACGGCATTAACCATTGCAACTACTTCAGTATCGGCAATAACCTGCACTCCGGTCAGATCCACCGGTCCGGCAAAGCCCGGTTCCGCTCCAGTTACCTGGCGAACGGTTTCTCCGGAAGCAATTTCCAGATATAAACAGTCAACTGCTTTTTGCAGTTTAATTTCATTAACTTCCCGATTGCCTCTGACCAAAGCCGCCACAGTTCCCTTATCGGTTTCATAAAGAACTGTTTTAATAATCTGTTCCGGCTGAATCTGTAAGAACTGACAAACTTCTTCCACTGTATGGCTGTCCGGTGTGGAGACTTCCTGCCGGGGCAGAGCCTCTCCGCTTTGAGCCGGGGCATCCGGACTTTCGGCTCGTTCATTGTTGGCCGCATAGCCGCAGGAATCATCAGGACAAAAGACCACCACAGCTTCGCCTGAATCAGCCAATACCATAAATTCATGGGTATTGCTGCCTCCGATGGCTCCGGAATCCGCCTCCACCGGTCTGAATTGCAGGCCGCAGCGTTGAAAAATCCGGGTGTAGGCATCGTACATTTTTTGATAACTTAAATCTAAACCGGCTTCGTCCCGATCAAAGGAATAAAGATCTTTCATAATAAACTCCCGACCCCGCATCAGACCAAAGCGGGGGCGGCGTTCATCCCGATATTTATTCTGAATTTGATAAAGAAGCAAAGGCAGTTGTTTATAAGAATATACTTCCCCTCTTACCAGAGAAGTAATCATTTCTTCATGAGTGGGACTCAGGCAGAAATCCCGGCCATGCCGATCCTTGAGCCGGAACAGTTCCTCTCCATAAACATTCCAACGCCCGGACTCAATCCACAACTCAGCCGGCTGCATAATAGGCATCATCAATTCCTGACCGCCTTTGGCATCCATTTCTTCCCGGACAATCTGCTCAATTTTCTTAATTACCCGCCAGGCCAAAGGCATTAAAGTGTAAACCCCGGCAGCCGATTTGCGAATTAAACCAGCCCGCAGCAAAAGCTGGTGGCTGATAACCTCAGCTTCAGCCGGAACTTCCCGCAAAGTGGGAGCCAATAATTCGGAAACTTTCAAAGTCCTTCCTCCTTCAAAAATTTTATTTCAAATCATAATATTTAAGCATGTGTTGTTTGTTTAAAAATCTAGGCATAAAGTTTTTGAGCCAGCCAGGCCAGATTTTGGCCTAAATTACGCATATTGGCCAAACCTTCAGCATCCTGATGAATATCCCCCAAATGCTGGCCGTAAACCATATTCCAATAAGTGGAGCCAACCACAATCATTTCTTTATTGAGAAAAAAGTGATTCATGGTATCCACCGCAGTCATGCCGCCAGCCCGACGCACCGCCGCAATGGAAGCTCCGATTTTATGTTTCAAAAGTCCCTGATTGCAGGAAACCACCACTGCCGCCCGATCCAGAAAAGCTTTCATGCGAAAAGAAACATCAGCACTGTAAACCGGAGAAGCCAAAATAATAATTTCCGCTTCTTTCAGCTTTTGAAAACAGGCGGCAAAATCATCCTCCTTCTGCAGGCAGGATGCTTGACCGGAACAGCGAAAGCAGGCCTGACAAGGTTTGATTATCTTATTATATAAATTTATCAATTCAATTTCAATTCCCTGTTTTTGCAGTTCCGCCAAAACCATTTGGGTAATTAAAACCGTATTGCCTTCAGATCTTGCTCCGCCGCAAATTCCCACAGCTTTCATAGATTTTTCCTTTCCTGAAGCAATAAATCTATCTCCTGCAAAAGACCCTCCAGAAGTTTGTTTTCCGGAACAGTCCTGACCACCTGCCCTTTGCGGAAAATCAGCCCCCGGCCTTTGCCCCCGGCAATTCCCACATCAGCCTGAGCTGCTTCGCCGGGACCATTGACCGGACAGCCCATAACCGCCACTTTAAGCGGAACTTCCAAATCCCGCAGTTTTTCTTCCACCTGACCGGCCAGACCAATCAGGTCAATTTCAGTACGACCGCAAGTAGGGCAGGAAATAATTTCCACTCCTCTTTGCCGCAAGCCCAAAGCCCGCAAGATTTCATAACCAACCCGCACTTCTTCCACCGGATCTCCGGTCAAAGAAACCCGCAGGGTATCTCCCAGACCTCTGGAAAGCAAAGCTCCAATTCCTACAGCCGATTTAATGCTGCCGGCAAAAAGACTGCCGGCTTCCGTTACGCCAATATGCAAAGGATAGTCAACTTTGGAGGCCAGCAATTCATAAGCCTGCAGCATGGAAGGCACTTCAGAGGATTTCAGGGAAATTTTAATCTGGTTATAATTCAGCTTTTCCAAAAGCCGAACCTGTCTTAAAGCACTTTCCACCAGAGCTTCCGGAGTAATTCCTCCATACTGTTTGAGCAAATCCTTTTCCAAAGAACCGCCGTTGACCCCAATCCGAATGGGAATTTGTTTTTTTTGAGCAGCCTGAACCACCAAAGCCACCTTTTCTTCCGAACCAATATTGCCCGGATTGATCCGCAAACCATCCACTCCGGCTTCCAAAGCCGCCAGAGCCAAACGGTAATCAAAATGAATATCCGCAATTAAAGGCAAATCAACCTGTTTTTTAATGCTGGCCAAAGCCAAAGCCGCTTCCCGGCTGGGCAAAGCCAGCCGCACAATTTCACAGCCAGCCGCCGCCAGCTGCTGAATCTGCCGGACGGTGGCTGTTATATCGGTGGTTTTGGTGTTGGTCATGGATTGAACCGAAACAGGATATTCTCCACCTATACCCACTGAGCCTACTTTAATAGTTCGGTTTTTTTTTCTTTGCAAATCAATTCCTCCCTGATTGAATTCGGCTTACCACAAAAATTTTTCTCCGAAAAGCGAAGCTATATCGTTACAAGTCACCAGAACAATAAAACCTATCAGGAAAAGAAAGCCCAGCATATGCACATAAGTTTCCTTCCTGGGATCCAGAGGCTTGCGGCGAATACCTTCCACCAGTAAAAATAAAATTCGGCTGCCGTCCAGAGCCGGAATCGGAAACAGGTTAAACAAACCCAGGTTTATGCTTAAAGCCACTGTTATACCGATTAAATAATCCCAGCCCATCTTGACTGCATCGCCAATCTCAGAAACAATCCGAACCGGCCCGCCCAATTCCAGACTTTGACTGCCTCCAATGCTCTGAGCGATAAATTGAAAAATATACACGCAAAAATCAAAGGTATATTTAACTCCCCGAACCAAAGCCTGCCCCGGATTCAAATTTTCCTGCTGATATTTCGGAGAAACACCGATTAAAGCACTTCCGTTTTCCTGAATTGTCGGAGTTATCGCTATATCCTGCTTTTGTCCATGGCGTTCTATGGTTAAAACTATTTCCTGACCTCCGGAAGAACTGATCCGACTTTGCAGTTCTTCCCAGTTGGCAAATTCCTGACCGTCAATGGCTACAATCAAATCTCCCGGCTTGAGACCGGCTTGTTCGGCGGCTCCGCCTTCTGAGACAGACTCAATTTGATTGGAAATTAAATAATTGCCATTTTCATCAGTAGCCACCACTCCGGAAACCCAATAAAAGCCGGATACCAAAATTGCAGCCAAAACAAAATTCATCATGGGTCCGGCCAAAATTACCAAAATCCGCTGCCAGACTTTTTTGGTATTAAATCCCCCTGGTTCCGGCTTTTCATCTGGATTCATACCAGCCATATTCACAAAACCGCCCAAAGGAATTATTCGCAAACTATACTGGGTATCTCCTTTTTTAAAACCAGCTAAACGGGGACCAAAGCCCAGAGAAAATTCATTAACTTTAATCCCAACCCACTTGGCTACCGAAAAATGACCTAACTCGTGAATAAAAATCAAGACCCCAAAAATTACAATAGCCGCTATTGTTACCAAAAAATAATGCAACAAGCTTATATTAACCTCCTCTTTATTTGATTGGCCACTCAGCCCGAACCCGTCTGTCCTCTTCCAGTATATCCTCCAAAGTCGGATGAGCATAATTGGGAGTTTGCTCCACAACCTGAGCTACTTTGGGATAAATTTCTGAAAAAGCAATCTTCCGGTTTAAAAAGTCATTAACCGCCATTTCATTGGCTGCATTCATAACGGTTGGCCAAATTCCTCCGGCTCTGCCTGCTTCATAAGCCAACCCCAAAAGGGGAAATCGCTTCCAGTTGGGCAGCTCAAAGCTCAGATCCTTCAGTTCATTCCATTTAATGCGAGGCCAGTTCTCCGTCCAACGCTGAGGATAGCTTAAAGCAAAACCAATGGGAAGACGCATATCCGGCAGAGCCATTTGAGCCAAAATTGAACCATCCCTATATTCTACCATGGAATGAACAATGCTTTGAGGGTGAATAACCACCGAAATTTGTTCATAATCCAGGCCAAATAAATGATGAGCTTCAATGACTTCCAGCCCTTTATTCATCCAGGTAGCCGAATCAATGGTAATTTTGGCTCCCATATTCCAATTAGGATGAGCCAGAGCCATTTGGGGAGTAACTTGACTTAAATCCTCCGGCTCTTGCCGGAAAGGACCGCCGGAAGCGGTTAAAATCAATCGTTCCACTCCATTGACACTGATTCCCGGCACCGCAGTGGGACTTAAACCCCGTCCCAGCAGGCACTGCCAAATGGCTCCATGTTCACTGTCCACCGGTAAAATTTTGATTTTTTTCTGAGCTGCCAAAGTCATAATTAAATCCCCGGCAGCTACCAGAGTTTCCTTATTCGCCAAAGCCAAATCCTTGCCCCGGCGAATTGCCTCCATTGCCGGAATAATTCCGCTGGCTCCGCTCATGGCTGCCAAAACCAGATTGCTTTCCGGATGTCCGGCCACCGCCAAAAGCCCTTCAGTTCCCCACAAAATTTCCGGCTGAGGCTCAAAACCTTTCAGAGCTGTTTTCAAGTCCTGAGCTTCGGCTGCTCCGGATACTGCCACCACCTTTGGCCGGAAAAGCTCAATTTGTTCCAATAAGACCTGCCATCGACTGCCGCAGGCCAAAGCTGCCACCTGTAAATTTTCCGGATGAGCGGCCACCACTTCCAAAGCCTGCCTGCCAATAGAGCCGGTTGATCCCAAAATTGAAATAGTTTTGTACATATCAATAACCCCACAATTTTAAAAGTCCATAAGCCAAAGGCAAAACCATAAACAAAGCATCAAAACGATCCAGAATTCCCCCATGTCCGGGAATTAACTTGCCGCTGTCCTTGACTCCGGCAGTTCGTTTGATCACCGATTCAGTCAAATCTCCCAAAGGGCCAAAAATTCCCACCACCAAAGCCAGAATTAAATAAACTCCCAACCGATTCCAACCTGAAGCAATGCTGAAAATCAAGGCAACTGCCAAACACCCCGCCAGACCGCCGACCGCTCCAGCCCAGGTTTTTCCCGGACTTACCTCCGGCAAAAGCTTGCGTTTGCCCAAAGCCCGACCGACAAAATAGGCGGCGGAATCGCAAGTCCAAACAGCCACCATCAGAAATAACAGCCAGGTAGACCAGCTTTGACCCGGATCCAGATCCCGAATTAAATAAGCACTGCTGAAAAGACCAATATAAAAAAAACTGCCAAAAGCAGTTAAGCCTCCGTTAAGCTGATACCTGGGATAATTTATTACTACCACAAGCAAAATTAAAATAAAAACAATTACTGCTATTGCTGCCAGACAGTTAATTTTACCCCACCAGACCGCCGGAGCCAAAGCTGCCAGACCCACAAACAACGGCCAACCTGGAAAAGCTGCTTTGGGCTGCATGGCCAAAAGTTCATAAGCTCCGAATAACATAATCGCTTCCGTAAAAAGCAGAAATGGCCAGCTTCCCCAATAAATCAGAGCCAGCATCAAAGGAATGCCAATTAAAGCTGTTAAAATCCGTGTCCAAAGCAAGAACCATCACTCCTTTTTATAAACCGCCATAACGCCGTTCCCGCTGCTGATAGGCAAAAATTGCCCGCAGCAGTTCAGTTCGATCAAAGTCCGGCCATAAAACCGGAGTAAAATAAAATTCAGCATAGGCTATTTGCCACAACAAAAAATTACTGAGGCGATAATCTCCGGAAGTACGGATCAATAAATCCGGATCGGGAATTTGAGCGGTAAACAAATTTTGAGCAACGGTTTCCAAAGTGATTTCTTCCGGCTGAAGCTGTCCTGCCTGCACTTTTTGAGCTACTTTTTTCACCATTTCAGTAATTTCCAGACGGCCGCCATAGTTCAGGCAGACATTTAAAATCAAGCCGTTGTTCTGAGCGGTTTTATTTTTAGCTCTTGTCAGGGCTGCCTGCACTCTTTCAGGCAAAGCCTCGATCTGCCCCAAAGTTTGAATCACCACATTATTCTGATAAATTTCTTCCAATTCCAATTCCACAAACTCTACCAGTATATCCATTAAAGCATTGACTTCTGCTTCCGGCCTTTTCCAATTTTCTGTAGAAAAAGCATAAACCGTCAGATATTTCAGACCGATTTCTCCGGCTGCTTTAACTGTTTTTTTAAAGGATTTCATTCCGGCTCGATGTCCATATACTCTTGGCATGGCTCTTTTTTTTGCCCAGCGGCCATTTCCATCCATAATTATGGCTATATGCTCCGGCAAAGCTGTAAAATCCACATTTTCCTGTAATTCATCCGCCGTCAAAGCGTCTATATCAGAAGTTTTTTTCCCAAAGATTTTTAACAATATTCAATCCCCCTGTCCCCAAAGCATTTACTTAGAAATATACCATATTTTCAAAGAAAAAACCTTTATTCCGGATTATTTTTTCCGGGAAAAATAAAAAAGCCCGGAAAAATTTCCGAACTTCTCTTAAGCTTTATTCATTTGTAGCCGGTCTATTGAGAGCTGGCCGTTCTCGGCGGTCACTGCGGAAAATCCAGGGAATCAGATATAAACCGGAAAGCCCCACCAAAATAAAAATTGTGCGGGAAAACCAGGAGTAATTCCCCATAATATTACCTCCAAAAATAGCAGCAACCAAATCCCATTGAAACATACCAATTAAGAGCCAGTTGATCGCTCCAATCACGACCAGAACCAAAGTGGTTTTAAACAACCAGTTCAAGCTAACACCTCCTCTTAATGTCTCAAGTATGTCCCGACCGGGCAAAAATATACCTGACAGGAGGTGAAGCTAAATATGATCCGCCCGCAAAGTGACTTCCCGCTCCATTCTTTCCACTTCATCCAGATTAAATGGCTCCTTCAGCTCAAATTTGCTGCCATAACGCCTGACCAGATAATCCGGACGAACATTTTCATCAACCCGATAACGCCGAGGACATTTCCAGGCTACAATCAGAGTCGGCAGCAGAAAGCTCAGGCCGGCGAAAGATAAAGCCCAAAGATTGATGCCCAATCTCCAACGCACCACCAACATAACCCCGGTATAAAAGATCCAGCCAACCGCAAAAATGCGGTAATTTTCCCGGCTTAATTCCAGCAAGGCTCCCACCAGCATCAAAAGCATGGTCCAGCCCCAAAAGACCTGAAAGACGGGATAAAACTGCAAGCAGGCCAGTTCCAGTCCAATGGCCGCCAGGAACAGAAGCCGTCCCCAAATTGCCAGCTTCTGCACCAGATAAACTTTGTCCAGACTCAAGCTGTAAAAGCCCAGCATTAACATAAAAACTTCTCCCAAACCGTTCATTCTTTCTTTAAAAGTCAGGCTGGAACCAACCACCGGTTTGCTGTAAACATCATTGCGAACAGCCGGATGTACAATGGAAATTAACCAGGGCAGCAGAGTTACTGCCACCGCCGCCAGAATCTTCCATGGATTGCCAAAAAAACCGCCAAACTCCCCGGCTGCCATTACATATAAAAAGCGTCCCAGAGCCAGACCGCCCCACCAGACTAAAGCAAACAGGCAGGTAAACCAGCCCTGACGGCCATAGGACCATAAAGGAATTAAGCAGGCTCCCAAAAAAGAGGCCAGAAGCATAAACACTACGCTGAATTCTCCCAGATATAACCAGGCTGCCAAAACAGCTTCCAGGACCACCATCCAAAACCACACCGCAAGCGAAATTACCTGCCGGGCAAAAAAATGGGCTCCGGTCAACAGAAAATAGCCGATGATTAAGACCAGGTAAATGGCTACCGGCAACAAATAGTCTATTTCCAGACGGGCAGTCTGCCCATAATTACCGATCACTGTTCCCAAGCCGCTTAAAACAGTTCCCAGGAAAAAAGGAAAAATTCTGACTTTGCTGGCCACAAGCAAAAATAACAAGCCGGCCAGAAAACAAACAAAAACTTCACTCCATTGCCAGACCGTCAAAAGTTCACAGCAGGTTCCCATTATAATTCCAAGCAAACAGGAAATTATCCAACCCAATTTAACTGATTTGTTAGTTTCACTCATAATTATCACCTATTTTAAATCTATTTCATCTACGAGCCACTTATCGGCTGACCATTTCAGCCATTCCTGCTTATGACAAACCGGACAGGGGGCATTGTGGCAGCGAATTCGATCCCATTCCTGAATATAAACCTTCATCCAGCCTGTTCTGGTACAATAAAGACAGTTTTCCGGCAAGATAATTTCCTCTTCTTCAGCTTGTACTTTTTCAACTGGTTCAACTTGAACATCCTTCAAAGGTTCGGCAGAAAAAGGTGCTTCCCCAGACAGAGAAAGCTCAGCCAGGCAAGGTTCGGAAATCTCGGCAGGCTTTTCAGGCACATCCGGAAGCTCGGAAATTGTATTTTTTTCATTTGCAGCTGTTTTCTTATTTTCTTCCGCCGTTTTATTGCTCTTGATTTGTTCCGGCAATTCTTCAGTTGCCTGAATTTCCTTTTTTTCCCCTTCAAGCTTATCTTTCAGCCTGGGCAAAATCTCATTTTCATCAAAAATTGTAAATAAATTACCACATTTTAAACACAAGGCTTCTATCTTAACATCAAAATCCGGATCCAATGCAATCAGGGAGCAACCACAGCTATAAAAAACTTGCTCTTTTTCCGTTTTCTGTTTTATTTCGCCCGCATCCATTTTCGCACTCCAATCTTGTTCAGTTATCTGCAAATCTCTACAAAATTTCTACAAAAACGAACAGAATCCTTGCTTACCAAACAAGAAATATTCTCCGGATTCCCATAATTTCAGATGCTTTTCAGTTATTTTCCAGCCTGCTTGAATTTAAAAGGATCACCGGAGCTTTTAGAAAGATATAAATCAAGCTCTGGGAAATATCCGGCTAAAGCCTGCTGCACCAAAGGCAGAACAATTACTTCAGAAGCATAATGTCCCACATCTACAAAACTTAAATTATTTTCCAGCATATTCCGGGCTTCATGGTACTTGAGATCTCCGGTAATGAAAACCTCCGCCCCTTTGGCCAGAGCTTCCGGCCAAAATTCCGAACCGCTGCCGCCGCACAAAGCCACCCTGGAAATCAATTTTTCCTCCTGTCCTCCATAACGCAAATTTTGCAGCTTTAATTTTTCTTCCACATAATTTAAAAGCTGGGAAAAAGGCAAAGGCCGGGGCAAATTGCCCAAACGCCCCAAACCAGCCTGACGGCTGGCCGGCTGAATTGGAAAATATTCAAAAGCCGGTTCTTCATAGGGATGAACCTTCCGCAAAGCGGATAAAACTGCCCCCAAACAGCGTTCCGGAAGAATTACTTCCAAACGGAATTCCGGCACTCGACTTAATTCTCCAATTTGACCAATAAAAGGTTGAGCTTGTTCCTGCGGTAAAAAAGTACCGGTTCCAGACCCGGCAAAGCTGCACTGTTCATATTCCCCAATTTGTCCGGCTCCAGCCTGCCAAAGAGCTTTCCGGACAATTTCCAGATAAGCTTCCGGAACAAAAACCACCAGCTTAAACAACTTTTCCGCTGAAGCTCCATTGAGCAATTCCACTTGTTCCAGCTCCAATAATCTGGCCAAAAGGTCATTAACTCCTCCTTCAACGCTGTCCAGATTGGTGTGAGCCGCAAACAAAGTTATTTCCGACTGAGCCAAATCCCGAATCAGACTGCCTTCATAAGAAGCAAAATTGATTTTTTTGCAGCCTCGAAATAAAAAAGGATGGTGCGTAATAATTAACTGGCAGTCCTGTTCCATCGCTTCCTGCAAAACAAAACGATCAAAATCCAGAGCTAATAAAACATTTTTCACCTCATGGCGGGGATCTCCCACCTGCAAACCGCAATTATCCCAGGCTTCAGCCAGATTAGCCGGAGCAATTTTCTCCATAGCCTGAAAAATATCCTGACAAGTCAGCATAAATTCATCTCCTTTTTAATTTGCCAAATCTTTTTCTGTAAACTGCTGTATAATTCAAACCGCACCGCCAATTCGGTTTTCCAGGGCTTTCTGCTTTGGGCAAGGCCGGACAAAATCTGCTGACATTCCTGATTTAACCCTGCCAGATATTTCGGCCAGAGCGGATCCTGATTTTCCAGAAGCCGGGGACCCCACCGCCGAAAAAATTCCTCCTGTTCCCGACCTCGGATCGCCGCCATAACTAAATATAAATGACCTTCTTCCTCCACCAGCTTTTCCTGCTGTAAAAACCAGCCATGCTCATTCAGCCAGATTCGCAGCTCCGGAGCAAAAGACTGAGGCTGCAAAATCAAATGCTTAATTTGGCTTAAATCCCCATCTTCCAAAATTTCCAGCATGGTATTACCTCCCATGCCAGCCAGAACCAGGGTTTGCACTTCTCCCGACTGTAGGGGTTCCAAACCCCGCCCCCAACGCACTTCAACATTGGGCAGCTTTTGGATATGGCGGCAGGCCGCCTGATAAGGCCCATAGTTAAGATCGGTAGCAA
This sequence comes from Desulfocucumaceae bacterium, assembly GCA_045600185.1. Lineage (GTDB taxonomy): Bacteria > Bacillota > Desulfotomaculia > Desulfotomaculales > Desulfocucumaceae > CATZDY01. Next base: position 4,857 of record JAZRXK010000058.1, on the reverse strand, counting down.
TGACCCTGGGACAAATCCGGCTTAACTCCAAAGCCAAAAAACCATGATCGGTTCCAATATCCGCCGTCGCATAGCCCGGAGGAACCAAAGCATACACTGCCTGCAAGCGTTTGGAAAGCAAATTATCCCTCCTTAATCCTTAAGCAAAAGACCCACCGGACAATGATCACTACCAGGAATATCCGCATAAATCAAAGCATCTTCCACTCTCCCGGCCAGACTTGCGGCAAATAAAAAATAATCAATCCGCCAACCGGCATTGCGTTCTCTGGACTTTTGCCTGTAAGACCACCAGGTATATTTGCCGGTTTCCTGCGGATAAAAATAACGATAGCTGTCCTTCAGGTCAAGAGATAAAAGTTCGGTTAATTTATTTCTTTCTTCATCAGTAAAGCCGGCACTGTGGTGATTGGTTTTGGGATTTTTCAAGTCAATCTCCTGATGAGCCACATTTAAGTCTCCACAAATAATCACCGGCTTGGATAAATTCTGAATATAATCTTTAAAGGCATCCTGCCATTGGAGGCGATAATTCAAACGGGTTAATTCCGCCTGCGAATTGGGTACATAAACATTAACCAAAATAAAATCCGGATATTCCAAGGTCAGCATTCGTCCTTCCTGATCATGTTCGGGCTTGCCCATGCCCTTTCGCACCTCCAAAGGCTTAATCCGGGTAAAAACCGCTGTTCCGGAATAACCCTTTTTGACAGCACTGTCCCAGTATTGCGTATATCCGGGCAGATCCAGTTCCACCTGCCCTTCCTGCAATTTGGTTTCCTGCAAACAAAAAATATCAGCCTGTTCCCGATTAAAAAATTCGTTGAAATTTTTCTTTAAACAGGCTCGCAAACCATTGACATTCCAGGAAATCAGTTTCATAAATATAAATATTCACTTCCTTCAAAAGTACAAGATTTTATTTTTTTCCCTTCTTCCAGAAGAAAATCCTTTTCAATTCAAGAAAAAATGCTTTTTTTCTCCTTTGATTCAATCCACAGAATCAAAGAGGCAGGCTGCAAAGCCTGCCCCCTGCTAATCTTCGTTTGCCGCTATTTCCACCAGAATTTCACTCAAAACCTCAGCCAAAGCCGCTGCACTGGCTTCGGCTTCTTCCAGGGTATTATTGGTATTGCCGATCTCCACCAACAAAGCCCGCTCATGTAAAAACTGATTATACCGTCCCTCTCTGACCGTTACCCCCTTGCATAAACCGGGATATTTTTCGTTCAGACGCTCGGCAACCTGTTCCGCAAAGGCTTTGTTCTTTCGCCAGTTGGGAAAAGAAGCTCTGGCATCTGATCCAGACACAAATAAAACAGTAGCCATTTTTTGCCCGTTAATTTCAACCATGCTTTGTGAGCGTTTTTTTTCGGAATCTCGGTGCAGATCCAGCAAAATCTGAATTTCCGGATTTTCAGCCAGCAGATTAACCGCAGTCTGCCAGGAATGATTATAAGCTTCATTATAAGATTGATCATTAACCTGATGACTATGAGCTGTTTTAATTCCCACCTTTTCCAAATGCTCAGTCAAAACCGTGCCGGCTTTTACAACTCCCCCTTCTCCTTCAATCCTGTCCACCCCATCGGTTAATCTATAGGTTTCTCCGGTGTGAGTATGATAAATTCCAACCAGAACCTGTCCAGACCATTTGCCCAAATCCAAAAGCTCAGGTTTTGACGAAACAGCCAGTTCTTCCTCCCAGTTTTTTTCCACCGCTTCCCATTCTGCTTCGGCCGGAACTTCCCAAAAGCCCAAAGGAGAATTGAGGTTGTCCCGGATTCTTGGCCAGACTTGTCCACTGGCCAGATCCCAGAGGGAAGCTCCCAATCCGCTTTCTGCCCAAAAGTTATCTTCCAACAGCAAAGCTTCGGTTGCTTTTGCCAGGGTTAATTTTAAACCTGACCAGACCAATCCTCCCAACAGCACTAAACCCAAGATCAATAAAATCACTTTCTTTTTCCTCATCCGTAAGTACCCGGCATCTGGCTTTGAGATCAATTTATGCAAAAAACAGGTGGTTTTAGAACCTGCCTCCTGGCAAAAGCATATAATAAACAAAAAATTCGGATGTCAGGTGATAAAATGGAAAAGCTTTTAAGAAGCCTTGATCGCAATAAATATCAGCTTTTGGAAATGCCTGGAGTGGTTTCCGTAGGCATTGGTCTGAAAACCACCCGCAACCAGGAAACCGGCCAACTGGCCATTATCATTGGAGTAGAAAAAAAGCAGGCTTTGTCAAGACTTGCACAGGGCGAAAATATTACCCGGCTTTTACGCAATCTGCCCACCGATATTAACGAAGTGGGAACCATTCGTTTTCAGGGTTTTGCCATGTCCCCCTGTTCCTACAAAAACAACAAGCCGCCTTCCAATCTGCGTCAGAACAAAATGCGGCCAGCCGTTCCCGGCATCAGCATTGGGCATCATCAAATTACCGCCGGAACCCTGGGAGCAGTAGTTTATGGCAACTTCCCGCAGGGTGTGGCTATTTTAAGCAATAACCATGTTTTAGCCAACTGTTCAACCGGACAGGATGATCTGGCTCGCCCTGGCGATCCCATTTGGCAGCCGGGACCTTATGACGGGGGCAGCAAAAATGACCTTTTGGCTCAATTAGCTGATTTTATGCCTTATCATTGCGTTAGTCGGGAAGAATATCAGAAGGGAGAGCGTCCTGCTCCCAATTATATGGACGCAGCCTTAGCTTTACCTTTGGATAAAAAACAGATTAACCGAAAAATTCTGGGGCTGGGGCAGCCAGACGGCACTCAGGAACCCATGCCGGGTATGTTTGTAATGAAAAGCGGCCGCACCACCGGCCTGACTCATGGTAAAATTATTACCATTCACAACACTTTATATCTGGAAAATGACGGGAATTCCTTTATTTTTGAAGAACAATTTGCCACCACCCCCATGAGTGACAATGGAGACAGCGGCTCCTTAATTGTAAACCGCAATAAAAAAGCGGTTGGCCTGCTGTTTGCAGGTTCCAACCGCATTACCTATGCCACTCCCATCAATCGGGTTCTGGATCATTTTCGGGTCAGACTAACTCCCAATTAGTTGGTTTTGAACAAATTTTTGACTTTATTTTTAGCTGCGGAAGCTCCCAGTCCCCAAAAGCTTTTCTGGCTCAGCAAAATCTGCCGAATGGCCTGCAGGCACTGATCGAGCTGATCCTGAGAAATGGTCAGGGGCGGTTCCAAACGCACTACATTTGGATTATTCAAGGTATAAGCTGTAATAATACCATATTCATTCATCAATTTTCCGGCTACCAGACTGCCCAGATATTCTTCCGACCATTTATCGGTAAGTTTACCCATTAAACCGGAACCGGAGGAATTAAACTCAAGTCCAATCATTAAACCCCGTCCCCTGGCTTCTTTAAGTAAAACTGAAGATTCTTTTTGCAGTTCACTCAGGAAATAACGGCCTTTGGCGGCAGCCTGTCCGGGCAGATCTTCTTCAATAATAACCTGCAAGGCCGCCAGACCTGCTGCACATGCCCAGGTATTTCCGCCAAAAGTTGAGGTATGCAGAAGAGCTTTGTTCCAACTGCCGTAAGCTTTTTGCCAGATTTCATCGGTGGTAATATAAGTTCCAATGGGCATAATTCCTCCGCCCAAAGCCTTGGCCAGACAAAGAATATCCGGTTCCACTCCTTCCTGCTGACAGGCAAACAGGGTTCCGGTTCGTCCCAATCCGGTTTGAACTTCATCCATAATCAGCAAAGTGCCATATTTATGGCATAATTCCTGAGCTTCAGCCAGATAATTTTCCGGAGGCAGGATAATTCCCCCCTCTCCCTGAATGGGTTCCACAATAAAAGCAGCGGCTTCTCTGGAACGCAAAGCAGCTTCCAAAGCTTCCTCATCTCCATAAGGAATCAAAGTACAGCCTTGCAGCAAAGGCTGAAAATATTTTTGATATTTTTCCCGACCAGTCACCGACAAAGCCCCAAAGCTTTTGCCATGAAAAGAGTTGCGGCAGGCGATAAAGCCCGGCCGCCCTGAAGCAATGCGAGCCAGTTTCAAAGCTCCTTCCACCGCTTCAGCTCCGCTGTTGCCAAAAAACATACGATTGAGTTTGCCCGGAGCAACCTCAGCCAGATTATGAGCCAAAGCCGCAGCCAGACCACCCAAAGCCGTTTGCACCAGATTAGGCCGCCCCTGCACCTTTTGCACGGCTTCAATAACTTTGGGGTGATTATGTCCCAGACTCATGGCTCCATAAGCCCCCAAAAAGTCCAAATATCTCCGACCCTGTTCATCCCAGATTTCTGTTCCTGCTGCCCGAACAAATTTTTTATTGAAATTCAGCATTTCCAGCATGGAAACCATTTCGGGGTTAATGTGGCTTTTATACAATTTCTCAATACTTTTTTCACTCAGATCAAGAGCTTCTTCCACAGAAAGCAAAGTTAAATTTTTCATTATTCGAACCTGCCTTTTTGCTTGATTTAATTGCTTCAACCAGGAACAGAAACAAAGACAGCAGATAAAAATAGTAAAAGAAACCTCTCTTGTCATAAACAACAAAAGAGGTTTCGTGGCGTGCCTGAAGGGATTCGAACCCCCGACCTTCTGATCCGTAGTCAGACGCTCTATCCAGCTGAGCCACAGGCACAATTTTTCAGGACAAGAGTAATTATAACAGAAACCTGAATTGAAGTCAAGAAAACTTTCAAAAAAAATGTAGCATTATTGTTGGTTTGTCAATGATGCGTTACAAAATTATTGAGAAAAGCTCTCGTTAGTGATAAGGTAATGATTTAAGTATTCTCTGGGTGATTTCCAACCCAAAGGACGCATGGGAAAATTATTGTATTTCCTGCTGTGTACAGCC